>NZ_CP032096.1:919972-1226629 GCF_004786015.1 Hydrogenovibrio crunogenus | reverse complement strand
TACCAATTGCCTGAGACAACTGCTCATCATCAACTGCCAAATCCATGGTGTGCTTATCTTCATCAACCATGATAGAAGTGACTTCAGCGGGTGCCATAGCATTGATGACAAATTGCGCATCATTTGAATCCCAAAGGATAATATCGATACGCTCTCCGTTTAATTCATTGGTAACCGCTTGAACACGTCCACCACGCATCCCAACACAGGCACCAATCGGGTCTAAGCGCGGATCGTTAGCACGAACGGCAACTTTAGCTCTTAATCCCACATCACGAGCAGCACTCATAATATCGATTAAGTCGTCACCAATTTCAGGCACTTCGATTTTAAACAGTTCCATCAACATTTCTTTACATGCACGAGACATGAAAATCTGTGGACCGCGAGGGCGGAAAGAAACATCTTGAACGTAAGCACGGACACGATCGCCCATTTTAAAGTTTTCACGGTTAATCAATTCTGCACGAGGAATGACAGCATCAACATTATCACCTAAATCCAGAATGACATCGCCGCGGTCAATACGTTTCACCTGACCGGTTAAAATTTCTCCGATGCGTTTTGAATATTCTTCAACCACTTTTTTACGCTCAGCTTCACGGACTTTCTGAATAATCACTTGTTTCGCTGTTTGCGCACCAATACGACCAAACTCGATTGACTCAATCGGCTCTTCAATAAATTCGCCTGGTTCAATATGCGGCTCAACATCGACCGCATCCATGTGGCGAATATACCAACCGACATGATCTTCAATCTCAACATCGTCTTCAATCACTTCCCAACGACGGAAAGTCTCATAATCACCCGTATGTCGATCAATAGAAACACGGGCGTCAATTTCATCGTTATGACTTTTTCTAGTTGCTGTCGCTAGAGCCGCTTCAATGGCCTCAAAGATAATTTCTTTTTCCACGCCTTTTTCGTTAGACATGATTTCAACAACTGCTAAAACTTCCTTACTCATTTCTATTTCCTCAAAATAGGGGGTACGTTATATTTACTTTAAAGGGTTAAAACCCTTTGCTTAATTCATCAAAACTGGGGAACTACATTGGCTTTGTCAATTAAACTAAAAGGAATCTCGTAAAGTTCACCATCAACTTCAACGGCAATATCACTTTCTGACACTTGTGACATGACACCTTTAAAGCGTTTTCGACCCATAACAGGGCTAGACGTTCTGACTTGAACCTCTTGACCTTCATAAGCCTTATATTGCTCTGGATGAAACAAAGGTCTATCCATCCCAGGAGAGGACACTTCTAACATATAAGCATTCGATATCGGATCTTCTACATCCATAATCGCGCTCACCTGACGACTTACCTTTCCACAATCATCGACCGTGACACCCACTTCGTCTTTATCAATATAAACTCTTAAAGTGGAATGTTTCCCAGCAGGCAAATATTCACACCCCCAAAACTGAAACCCCATGGTTTCAATTGTTGGTCGTAATAAATTTTCAATCTTATCTTCCAAGGTCACAGAGGGTACTTTCCTTAATTCAAAAAATAAAAAACCCCGTAAAAACGGGGTTTTTAAAATTTAAGCAGAAAGAAGTCTTGAACCAATTTCTTTCTCTTAATGAAGATTTAAAAAACTGAAAATATTATAGCTACAAACCCCGTCTATGTCAATAAAGGCCTTGGTAGTTTTCTAATGACTTCAATTTGATATAGATCAGACTGGTCATAAAGGCATCACTAAACGCATCATGCTGACCTAAATTGGGCAATTCTAAATCCTTTAAAATCGCTTCGAAAGACAAGTCTATGATTTTTTTAGGAATAATCTCTTCTTTATAATCATAATAACGGGATGACACTTCAATTTGAGAATTGGGCAATGTAATGCCCAGCCAAGGCTTGATAATTTGATTGACCATCGCAACATCAAATTCTAAATAATATCCAACCAACGGTCGAGAGCCGATAAAATGTAAAAAGGCTTCAATCCCCTCTTGCTGGCTCAACCCGGCTTTCGTATCTTCGTTGCGAATCCAGTGGATCTTAATACTCTCTTCTGAAATTGTCTGCTCTTGCGCAAAAGTTAAACTTAATGCCTCACTCGTCAAGATTTCGTTTCCGCGAATTTTCATGGCACTTAAAGAAACGATCCGGTCTTTACGAGGATTTAACCCTGTCGTTTCACAATCAAAACAAACAACTTCATCGTCTGAGGCGATATCAAATAAAAATGCAAAGCGCGGATCTTTTAACCGATTTCGATTCCAATGTTGCTTTAGCCGCTCAAACATAAATGATAAAAACCTATAAAACCGCAGAAACTTTAAAATGATGATCTATCAATTTTTTGAAACGATTCACAACATTAAAGGCCTCTTTTAATAAATCCTGCTGAATAGGCGTTAAGTCAGACACCTGCAAAAAGTTATTCGGCATTTTATTTCGTCGCACTTGATCAACCATCGATTCCAACCTGAGCGTGTTTAAAAAATTTAAAGTCTCTCCCAGCTCTATACCAAATGAATCTGTTAAAACACCTTGTTCCATCAAAGCTTTTATACGCCAATGGGTATTCGTTTTCAAAATCCCTTTTTCAATTGCCAGGCATCGAACACCGTGAACAATTGGGAAAACACCGCCTTTTTTAAGATCAATCTGAGATTTGTGAGACTTTTTATCCGTGACCAGTTTGCCAAAAAAACTGATAGGGGTCTCAAACTGCAACACGGGCTTGGCAAAATGCGGTAGAAAATGTTGGTTCGCGGCCACCCATGTCAACATAACTTGCTTGGCTTCTAAGAGTAACGACTCATCCCCTAGAACGACATCAGCATCAAAGAAAATCGATAAATTCATAAAAGCATCGGCTGTCGGCTGAGTCATCCATTCTCTAAGCTGTTGCTTTAAATTCGACAGAGTTTGACACCATACAGGGTTTGAAACCATGATATTGCCGGGACATGGAGGAAACCCTAGTTCAATTAAGCTATGCGTGAACTCTTGCATAAAATCGACCAGGCCTGGGAGATTCTTAGCGGAATCCGGTAAAATAAAGGCATTATCCTGATCCGTTCTAATCACTTGCTCAGCACGCCCTTCACTGCCCATCACCAGCAAACAGCCAGATTCAAGTTCTGGAAAAGGTTTTAAAAACTCAAACACTTTTTCCATGATTTTGCGGTGCAGCTCATTGACCAATTTGGCAATATAATGCGTTTTCACACCCCGGTTATTTAAGTTGATCACCAATGCATCAATTTGATGAATCACACTTTTCAAATCTTCTATCTTTTCCGCTTGCTGAACACTCAACACCACCAAGCCAGACTGGTTGGCAAACATTCCCATTAAATCTTTCTGGTGCAATACGCCAACTAAGCCGTCATCAGACCGAACCACTAAACGATTGATTCGAAACTTCGTCATCTTAAGGAGTGCATTAAATAAATAATCGAATTGATGAACCGATATAATCGGCACTGTCGCCAAGCTTCCGACCTCCGACTCGACAGAAAGGTGGTCCAATGCCAGCGCATTAAGTAAATCAATTGAAGTGACTATCCCTACTTCATTTGAAGCGCTGAAATGTACCACACAAGCATCCGTTTGGTATTGCTGCATCTTTTGCACACACTCTCCAATACCTGTCGACTCGTTGACCTCCACTAGAGATTGTAGCGGCGCTTCTTCAACAACTCCCATTAAAGCCTCACTAGAGGACTCGGCTTGAATTTGTGCATGCAGTCGATTCAATTTTGCAGTGATATCATCGATAAAGAATCCTTGAATCTCGGGTTGAGACATCAACTCAAGAAAAACCGCTTGCGGCAAGCGATAAGCAATTGCCTCTTCAATCACTTCATAACGAAGGTACGATTCTCTTTTTAATAACAAACCATCCCCGAAAAAAGTATTTGCACCGTAAACCGCTCGTTGACGATTGCTTTCATCAAATTCAGCAATATGACCTTTAATCACAAAATATAAAAATGTACTTTGCTTTGAAGACGCACGACTTGATAGCTCAAGCGTTGTCTTTAAAGGAAAATACACTACATCCAAAGCAGAAGCTAAGTGCGTCAATTCTTTCAAGCTCAAAGCAGAAAATGGTTCCACTTGCTTTAAAAAATTTAGCTGTTGTTGAATAGACATAATGTCACTCTCACTGAAACCCAAACAAAAAAGGAGGCTAAAAAGCCTCCTTTATCTTACTTGAAAATTTGAATTTTAACCAACTTAGTGGTTCGAAGCGCCTTCAGCGCCGATCCCTGTTTGCGATCTCACAAACTGAGCTTCAAATCCTTCAAGATCTTGCTTCGCTCTAGCGGATTTATCCGTGATAGAGAAGAACCAGATACCTACAAAGGCAATGATCACTGTGAACAATGCTGGGAACTTGTAAGGTACAATTGCGTCACCCATTGCAAGGATTTGCGTCCAAACAACCGGTCCTAACACAACCATTACAACGGCAGAGATTAACCCTAACCATCCACCAATAACAGCACCACGTGTGGTCATCTTGCTCCAGAACATCGACATAATCAACACTGGGAAGTTAGCCGAAGCTGCGATTGTAAAGGCCAAAGCCACCACGAAAGCGATGTTTTGATCTTTAAACCCAATCCCGAAGATAATCGCTAAGGCACCGATCACAAAGGTCGCACCTTTTGCAACTTTAGTTTCTTGCTCTTCTGTCGCGTTTTTATTAATCACATTCGCATAAATATCATGTGAAATCGCAGAAGCACCTGCCAGTGTCAAACCAGACACAACTGCCAGGATTGTGGCAAATGCGACAGCAGAAATAAAGCCGAGGAAGAAGTCACCACCAATAACATGAGACAAGTGAATTGCCGCCATATTATTACCACCGATTAACTTAGAACCATCCATATACTCAGACGCAACCACCATCGCAATCGCACCGAAACCGATGATGAAAGCTAGAATATAAAAATACCCAATGAAACCGGTCGCATAAAATACCGACTTACGGGCTTCTTTTGCGTCAGGAACTGTAAAGAATCGCATTAGGATATGTGGTAAACCAGCGGTACCAAACATCAAGGCAATCCCTAATGAAATCGCGTTAATTGGATCAGAAACAAATCCACCTGAGTACAAGATATCCATGTTGTTTTCACGGTTTTCTACGGCTGTTTTAAACAAGGTTTCAAAGCTGAATCCCATGTTATACATGACCGCAACGGCAATAAAGGTTGCACCCGACAGTAACAGAACCGCCTTGATGATTTGTACCCAAGTCGTTGCCAACATCCCACCAAATGAAACGTAAGCAATAATCAAGATACCGACCATGACAACGGCGTAATTGAAATCTAAACCAAACAAAAGCTCGATTAACTTACCTGCACCTACCATTTGTGCGATCAGATACAGAATAACAACTGCAATCCCACCAAAGGCCGCTAAAACACGAATAGGTGTTTGCTGGAAGCGATAAGCTGCCACATCCGCAAAGGTAAATTTCCCTAGGTTTCTTAGACGTTCAGACATCAAGAAAAGGATAATCGGCCAACCAACAAGGAAACCAATGGCAAAAATCAAACCATCATACCCTTTTAGGTAAACCATCCCTGTAATCCCAAGGAAAGACGCGGCAGACATATAGTCACCGGCAATCGCCAAACCATTTTGAAGACCTGTAATACCACCACCGGCAGCATAAAAATCTTTAGCAGACTTGGTTCTTTGGGCTGCCCAGTAGGTGATATACAAAGTCGCCCCTACAAAGATAACAAACATTGAAATAGCCGACCAATTGGTGACTTTTTCAACAGGCGCTGCAACATCAATCCCAGCTGCATAAGCAGTGATTGGAGCTGCAATCATAACCATTAAGGCTAATAACTGTTTAAATCCGAATTTCATTATTCAACCTCTTTTTTAATTTTAGCAGTTAATTCATCAAAATCCGCATTCGCCTTCTTAACGTAGTATCCCGTTAATAAGAATGCAAAAATAATGATTGCGACCCCAACTGGAAACCCAATTGAGACATAGCTACCGCTAACAATGGTTGTAAAAAATGCCGGATCAAATGCTAAAAGCAAAATGTAACCGTAATAAACCACCAACATTGCTAAAGAAAGTCCCCACGCCAGTGCGGTACGCTCTTTAACAAGCTGTTGATATTCTGGAAGATTCTTGATCTTCTCAATTTTAGACTGTTCCAAAGCCTTCCTCCTATGATAGTTAATCCCCAACCGTAGCATCACTTATATTTATTTTACGGTTAAGTTCTTTAAAATATGACTCTTAAACGAGCCATAAATATTATTAAAGCCTGCAGGTCTAGAGCATTATCTCTATCCCTTTGCGGCTTTAATAATTCTGGTGCAGTTTATAATGCCTATCTTATTTATTCGGCTGCATAAACTGGTCCAAAATGCTCGGGTCTTCCAAAGTAGAGGTATCTGATGTAATCTCCTCTCCTTTGGCAATACTTCTTAACAGACGGCGCATAATTTTACCGGATCGAGTTTTCGGTAAATTTGAACCGAAACGAATATCATCAGGTTTGGCAATCGGTCCAATTTCTTTTGCAACGTGATTACGTAGCTCTTGCACCAATGCTAGACGCGCATCCCCTTCTGGAATTTCCTGATTCAGTACAACAAATGCGAAAACGGATTCCCCTTTAACATCATGCGGTTTACCAACCACAGCTGCCTCAGCTACTTTTTCATGCGACACCAATGCAGATTCAATTTCCATCGTCCCCAAACGGTGACCGGATACATTCAATACATCATCAATACGTCCCATGATCCAGAAATTGCCATCTGTATCTAAATGTGCGCTGTCACCAACGACATAATATTTATTTTTGAACATCGCGAAATACGTATCGACAAAACGCTCATCATCCCCCCAAATGGTTCTAACCATTGAAGGCCAAGGTTTACGAATAACCAAATAGCCGCCTTCACCATGGGTGAGTTCTTTGCCTTCTTCATCCACGATATGGGCATCAATTCCAGGCAATGGTTTCGTACAAGAGCCCGGTTTCAAGTCGGTCACACCTGGAATAGGCGCTATCATATGGGCACCCGTTTCAGTTTGCCACCAAGTATCCATAATTGGGCACTCTCCACGACCAATCACTTCGTGATACCACATCCACGCTTCTGGATTGATCGGTTCTCCGACCGTTCCCAACAGTCTTAATTTAGACAAATCATATTGTTTCGGTAAGTCATCCCCAAACTTCATCAATGCGCGAATGGCGGTTGGAGCGGTATAGAACACCGTAACACCATGATCCTGACAAATTTGCCAGAAACGTCCAGCATCAGGGTAGGTTGGTACACCTTCGAACATCAGCATGGTCATTCCCATGGATAACGGGCCATAAGCCACATAAGTATGACCCGTAATCCAGCCTACATCAGCAGTACACCAAAAAACATCACTGTCTTTTAAGTCAAAAACCCACTCATTAGTTAGATGAGCATTTAACAGGTATCCCCCTGTACTGTGCTGAATACCTTTCGGCTTCCCTGTTGAACCTGAAGTGTAAAGTAAAAATAAAGGGTGTTCCGCATTCACCATCACGGCATCATGGTAGTTACTCATGCCGGCCACTGCATCGTGCCATGAGATGTCACGATCGTCTTTCATCTTAACGTCATCGTCCGTACGCTTATAAACAATGACTTTACGAACCGAATCGCCGCCTTTTTCAAGTGCTTCGTCTACCGCGCCTTTCAAGGGAACAGATTTACCACCGCGACGACCGGCATTTGCGGTAATGACCATTTTGGCGCCGGCATCTTCAATACGATCACGCAAAGCTTCTGCAGAGAAACCACCAAACACAATTGAATGAATCGCACCGATACGAGCACAGGCCTGCATCGCAAATACGGCTTGAGGAATCATCGGCATGTAAATCACCACACGATCCCCTTTTTCAACCCCCTGTGCTGTCAATGCATTTGCTAAGCGACATACTTCATCATGTAAATCCTTATAAGTATATTGCTCTACGGAACCATCATCCGCTTCAAAAATAATCGCTAACTTGTCTTCTTTCTCCGCCAGATGGCGATCAATACAATTGTAAGAAGCGTTCAACTCACCATCTGAAAACCATTTATAAAAAGGAGGGTTTGAGTCATCCAACCCAACCGTAAAGTCTTTAGACCAACTCAGTTTTTCTTTGGCCAGATCAGACCAAAAACCCTCATAGTCTTCAGAGGCCTTTTTCTTCAATTGCTGATATTTTTCTTCAGTAATATTCGCCTGTTTCTTAAAGGCTTCGGTAGGTTTGAACACTCGGTCTTCTTGCAAGACCGATTCAATGTTGTTAGACATTCATGTCTCCTATTTGACAATTGTTTTCTCAGTAAAATTAAACGCTCTTACCAGAACCGTTCGTCGAGTTTTCTATATTCTATAGGTTATACACCTGCATTAGGAATAAAAAAACTTTATAACAAACCGTTAAGACAAAATAGCCTGTATTGCTTATATAAAATCATCCATGATTTTAAAGGGGTCAGTGGTTAAATAACCACCTCAGGACGCCATCCATTTCCTCTCAAAACCTCTAACAGCTCATCATCAGGAAAGAAAGTCACCCCGTCTTCCGTAATCATTTGCGCGCGTGCGTCACCATTTTGATAATCAATCACAAGTGGCAACCCTTCTTCCGAAGAGTAATGCGTCAGCACGGTTGATAATTCTTGAATTCGATTGACAGCCAAAGAGTCGTCTGCGAAAAGTTTTATCGCTCTGGCTTTTTCTGCTCTGGATTCTGCTAATGTCACAACTTGCTCGGCATCCAGCTTAATACCGCCATTAAAGGTATCTTCCGCTACCTCACCATAAACCAGAATAACGGTATCTGGAATTAAAATGTCACGACAAGCCTCAAACACAGCCGGTCTTAACACCACGTCCAAACGTGCTGTTTGGTCATCTATCGCAAGAAAGCCCATTCGACTCCCGTTTCTAGTGACTTTATTGCGTGCTTCCACAATCAGACCCGCTGCCCATTTTTTATTCCACTTTTCGGGCCGCAGTGCAGACAGTTTCTGCTCAACCATCTTATCCAGTTCTTCCCGATAAATTTCAATTGGGTGGCCGGTCATATAAAGCCCCAACACATCCTTTTCGCCTTTCAAACGGAGCTTTTCAGGCATTTCAGGAACATCCACCAACTTCGACTCGTTTTCGGCCTCAAAAGAAGTGACATCACCAAACAAATCCGTTTGACCAGCTTCTTCATCTTTTTGTTTTTGCTCAGCTTTTTGCAATGCCATACCGACACTGTCTAGCATTGCCTGGCGATTATCATGAATACAATCCATCGCTCCGGCAGAAATCAACGCTTCAATCACGCGCTTATTCACTTTTCGTGTCACACGTAAACAAAAATCAAATAAATCCTGATAAGGGCCATTTTGTTTACGCTCAGCAACAATGCCTTCTAAAGCCGATTCCCCGACACCTTTTATGGCGCCCAATCCATAACGGACCGCTTTTTGCCCGCGAATGGCTTTAAAGTGAATTTCGCCTTCATTAATGCTAGGTTGCGCCACTTCAATCCCCATGGCATAACACTCATTGACCATATGAACCACTTTATCGGTGTTATCCATATCAGAGGAAATCTGCGCCGCCATAAACTCAGCAGGATAATGCGTTTTCAACCAGGCAGATTGATAAGAAACCAACGCATAAGCAGCCGAGTGAGATTTGTTGAACCCATATCCAGCGAACTTTTCTACCAAGTCAAAAATTTTCATGGCCAGGTCGCCATCGACGTTATTTTTGATCGCTCCTTCTTTAAAAATAGAGCGCTGCTTCGCCATTTCTTCAGGTTTTTTCTTCCCCATGGCTCGACGAAGCATATCGGCACCACCCAGCGTATAGCCGGCTAGGACCTGAGCAATCTGCATGACTTGCTCTTGGTACAAGATAACTCCATAAGTGGGTTCTAGGATGGTTTTTAAAGAATCATGTTGATATTGTGCATCTGGATAAGACACTTTTTCTTTACCATGCTTACGCGCAATAAAGTTATCCACCATGCCCGATTCAAGCGGACCAGGACGGAATAGTGCCACCAAAGCGATAATGTCTTCAAAGCAATCCGGACGTAAACGAACAATCAGGTTTTGCATTCCGGAAGATTCTAACTGGAAGACCCCTGTCGTTTTACCAGTTTTAATTAAATCAAACGTTTCCGCATCATCCAATGGAATCCGTTCAATTTCAACAAAGCCTTCCTCCCCTTGTTGCTTCCCTTCATTGATAAAGTGTAGTGCCCAATCAATAATAGTCAGAGTTCTCAACCCGAGGAAGTCAAATTTGACCAGGCCTGCCGTTTCAACATCATTTTTATCAAGCTGAGTAACCACACTGCTGCCATCAGGTTCGCACAACACCGGACAGAAATGGTCTAAAGGTTTAGGGCCAATCACCACCCCTCCGGCATGCTTCCCAGTATTACGAACCGTGCCTTCCAGCTTCAAAGCCAAATCGATCAAAAGACGAACATCTTCTTCATTATCATAGCGTTCTTGTAGCTGCTCTTCTTGATCCAGTGCACCTTGAAGTTTGATCCCTAAATCGTTTGGAATCAGTTTGGCAATACTGTCCACCATGCCATAACCATTCCCAAGTACACGGCCAACATCTCTGACGACCGCCTTAGCCGCCATGGTTCCAAACGTGACAATCTGAGATACATGATCCTGACCATATTCACGAGCGACGTAATCAATGACCTCATCACGACGCTCCATACAGAAATCAACATCAAAATCGGGCATGGAAACCCTTTCCGGATTCAAGAAACGTTCGAAGAGTAAGTCATATTCCAGCGGATCCAAATCGGTAATCTTTAATGCATAAGCCACTAATGACCCAGCCCCGGACCCACGCCCCGGACCCACCGGAACCTGGTGGTTTTTCCCCCATTGGATAAAGTCGGCAACGATAAAGAAATAACCAGGGAACCCCATTTGCGTGATAATATCCAACTCAAATTTAAGTCGGTCATCATAAGCTTTGCGTTTTTCAGTGAATGCGTCAGATGGCAAATCACCAAACAAAAAGTTCAAACGCTCATCCAAGCCTTTTTGAGATTCTAAAATAAAGTACTCATCCAGCGTCAACCCTTCTGGCACAGGGAAATCCGGTAGAAAATAAGTGCCCAGTGTCAGAGAGACATTACAACGCTTAGCAATCTCTACCGTGTTCTCGATGGCTTCTGGAATATCTTCAAATAACTCAACCATTTCTTCCGAACTACGATAATACTGCTCTTCTGAATATCGTTTTGGACGATTCGGATCATCCAAAATATAGCCATCATGAATACATACTCGTACTTCATGAGCATCAAAGTCTTCCGCCTGTTCAAAACGGATATCATTGGTAGCCACCACCGGTAACTCATATCGTTGAGCAACATCCACCGCACCAGCAATATAAAGTTCTTCCTTATTTCGCCCAGTACGAATCAACTCCAAATAAAAACGGTCCGGGAAATAAGAAGCCCACCAACTGACTCTTTTAGCAGCTAAATTTGGCTTTTCAGCCAAAATGGCTTGACCCACATCACCATCCTTACCGCCTGATAAAATAATCAGGCCTTCGTTGAATTCAGCCAACCATTCTTGTTTGATTAATGCCTTCATATCGTTTTGAACCACTTTTTGGTTCTTGAGATAAGCCATTGAAATCAGATGGGACAGGTTCAGGTAACCTTGGTCGTTTTGGCACAAACAAACAACTGTAAAAACGTTCCCGTCCTCAGCCTCAATCAATAAATCAGAGCCTATAATCGGCTTAATACCCGCATCCATCGCGGCCGTATAAAATTTAACCAAAGCAAACATATTCATCTGGTCGGTTAATGCCAACGCGGGTTGCTGACTTTTTTGGGCAAGAGAGATAGCGGACTTCACTCGAATAGTCGAATCGACTACCGAATATTCTGAATGGACATGAAGATGTACAAATTGAGACATAAAAAGTAAAAAGGCCGTTTTTTAGAGCGCAAGTTAAAAACTTCAAGTGCTTTCCAAAATCAAATTTTGGAGTTCATCAAAGCTTCCTCAATACATTGCTTTATAATAGCTGCATATTCTATGATAATTTGAGTTAAAAAAATAAGATAATTTCAATGTCTGAACCGATTCATCAACCTTTTTGGCTTGATAGCAAGCCTGTTGTTTTCCCGCCAACCCATCTTGCCATGACAGAACCGGATGGCCTCCTCGCTGTAGGAGGCGATTTAACACCAGAATGGTTACTCAATGCTTACCATAAAGGTATTTTTCCATGGTTTAATGAAGATGACCCAATACTTTGGTGGACGCCAAACCCAAGGTCTGTGTTGTTCATAGATTCCCTCAAAGTCAGGCGCAGCTTAATCAAAACCATCAGAAAGCAAAAATTCACAATCACACTTGATCAACAGTTTGAAAACGTTATGCGCCAATGCGCCACCATTGAGCGCCACGACCAGGATGGTACCTGGATTTCTGAGGACATGTTATCAGCCTACGGTCAACTTCATAAAAGCGGACATGCGCATTCTGTTGAGGTCTGGGAAGATAATCAGCTGGTTGGTGGCCTTTATGGCGTTGCGATTGGAAAGGTGTTTTTTGGAGAATCCATGTTTTCAAAAAAACCGGATGCATCTAAAATTGCCTTAGTCGCTTTATGCCAACAACTCAAAGCTTGGGGGTTTCGCATAATCGATACTCAAATGGAAACACCGCACTTAAGATCACTTGGAGCCACTCTCATTTCTAGAGAGTATTTTGAGTCGATTCTGAAACAAGAAACCCATAAGGACTTTCCTCCGAAATTATGGCAGCTAGAGGTAAACTGGCAAAAACCTTTTCTAGCAGAACACGTTTCGAACAAAACCAACCAATCTAACCCTTAAAACCGTTGTTTTATTAAATAAATAGACAAAAGTTTGAATAAATCTTGAAGCATTGCTATAATCGCCGCTTATTTTTTATAGGGGCAATAAAGCTAAAAAGTCTATGTCAAAACAAGATGTTATTGAATTCGACGGCGAAGTGATTGAAACTTTACCGAACACAATGTTCAAAGTCCGTTTAGAGAACGGTCATGAAATTTTAGCGCACATTTCTGGGCGCATGCGTAAAAACTATATTCGTATCTTAGCGGGTGATAAGGTTAAGGTTGAACTAACGCCTTACGACCTAACGAAAGGTCGTATCACTTATCGCGGCAAATAAAGTTCTCTAAAACAACTCTATAAAAATAAAAAAAACCGCTTTAAAGCGGTTTTTTTATTTCAAAACGTTTTACATCAAGCCAAGTAACCTCTAAACCAATTCCTCAGCATGCAACACTATGCCGGATTCGTCGGCATCAATCACCACTTCTCCGCCAGATTGCAACTCACCAAACAACAGCATCTCTGCTAATGGTTGTTTAATCTTTTCTTGAACTAAGCGAGACATTGGTCTGGCACCCATAAATGGATCATATCCCTCTTTCGCTAACCACTTGCGAGCAGAAGTCGTTAACTTGATTGAAACTTTTTTGTCTTGCAAACTGTTTTCAAGCGCATAAATAAACTTATTAACCACTGAATTCATTACTTCTGGTGACAAGCGATTAAACTGAACCACGCCATCCAAACGATTGCGGAACTCAGGAGTGAAGACTTTTTTCAACTCGCCCTGAAAATCCATACTATGATCCTGTACGGCAAAGCCGATGCTGGCTCTTGATGCAGCTTCCGCCCCGACATTCGAGGTCATAATCAAAATAACATTTCTAAAATCAGCTTTACGACCATTATTATCTGTCAAGGTACCGTTATCCATCACCTGCAACAGCAAGTTAAAGACATCAGGGTGTGCTTTCTCGATCTCATCAAGTAAAACAACGGAATGCGGATGTTTGTTAACAGCCTCTGTTAACAAACCGCCTTGATCAAACCCGACATACCCCGGTGGCGCACCAATCAGTCGCGAAACAGAATGGCGTTCCATGTATTCAGACATATCATATCGCAACAGCTCAACATCAAGGTGTTTCGCCAATTGCTGTGTCAATTCTGTTTTCCCCACCCCAGTCGGGCCAGCAAACAAGAAAGAAGCTGTTGGGCGGTCTCCATCATTCAAACCTGATCGAGCCAGCTTAATGGCCGAGACAACGCTGTGCACTGCTTCATCCTGCCCAAAGACCACACGTTGTAGACTTTCTTCCAGGTTCATTAATTTGTCTTTTTCTTTCTGAGTAATCTGAGACACAGGAATACGCGCAATATTCGCTACAATTTGCTGAATCTCAGCCACAGAAATTTGTTTTTTACGTTTACTTTTCGGCATCAATGCTTGTTTCGCACCGGCTTCATCAATCACATCAATCGCTTTATCGGGTAAATGACGGTCATTAATGTAACGCGCCGATAAATCCACTGCCATTTTTAATGCCGGTAACGTGTATTTCACATGATGATGACTTTCGAATTGCGATTTCAAACCTTTTAAGATTTCAAACGTTTCTTGGGTAGTCGGCTCATGTACATCAATTTTCTGGAAACGACGCGCCAAAGCACGGTCTTTTTCAAATATTCCCCGATATTCTTCATACGTTGTTGCGCCAACACAGCGTAATTTACCCGATGACAATGCCGGCTTCATCAAGTTAGACGCATCCATTGCTCCACCTTGTACGGCACCGGCCCCGACAATGGTATGAATTTCATCAATAAACAAAATCGCATGGGATCGTTCTTCCAGAGCTTTTAGCAAGGCCTTGAAACGCTTTTCAAAATCCCCTCGATAACGTGTTCCTGCCAGTAAAGCGCCCATGTCCAAACTGAAAATCTCAGCATCCAGCAACTGCTCAGGCACTTTCTTTTCAACAATACGGTGTGCCAATCCTTCTGCCACAGCGGTTTTACCCACCCCTGGCTCACCAACCAACAAGGGGTTGTTTTTACGACGTCGACTCAAAACCTCTAATGTACGCGTCAATTCCCATTCGCGCCCGATAATTGGGTCAATGCGTCCCATTTCAACTTCTTCATTGAGATTAACACTGTAATTGGTAATGGGGTTATTTTCAGACTCACCGACTTCCGCATCTTCAATTGACTCTTCAGAGGGAGAAGACGTCAAAAAATCTTCTTGTTGCTGCGCCGTTACCCCATGTGAGATATAACTCAATATATCGACACGGTGAACTCCGCAGCTTTCCAAAACATAAACAGCGTGAGAATCCTGTTCCGAGAAAATCGATGCCAGAACATGCAAGCCCGTGACTTCGGTATAACCATTTGACTGCACTAAATAAATCGCGCGCTCAATCACGCGTTGGAAAGCCATCGTAGGCAATAATTCTTCTGTCTTGATACCCGCTGCTTCACTATCAAGATACTTCTCTAGTTCAGATTCAACAGTGGTCAGTTTCACGCCACACGCTTCTATTGCTTCTCGCACAGAGGGCAACCCAAGCAACTCTAATAACAAGTGCTCCAGAGTGACATACTCATGCTCATACTCATTTGCCAAACTAAAGGCATTACTGAGAGTGAGCTGTAATTCTTTACTTAACATTTAAACCACCTCCATTTCACACTGCAGAGGGTGTTGGTGTTCTCTGGCATATTGATTCACTTGCATGACTTTCATTTCAGCCACTTCTCGACTATAAACACCACACGTTCCTTTTCCTTTCGTATGCACCGCTAACATAACCGTATTGGCTTTTGCTTCATCCATTCCAAAAAAACGAGTCAGCACATCCACAACAAAGTCCATCGGAGTAAAGTCATCATTTAACAAAACGACTTGGTAACGCTTTGGCGGCTTAACTTTGGGTCTGGCCGTCTCTAAAACAACACCATCATCTTGAAAAGGCTGGCTTGGCATTCTGATTCCTTAGATTTAATTTAACAGAGCTACGTTTAAGCAGCAATCAATTTTGCATACAGGTGACCAGGCAAATTAATTTCATCCCCGGGCAGCCCCATATTTCGGACTAAAATATAGTCATTCGGTGAGTAGTTTTTGGGAACCGTTACACTCGCGCTCCCGGCAGGTGATTCTAAATCCAATTGCATCCCGGGAACCAACAACGTACTGGGCACCTGAATCGTGCCATAAATATCACACCCTTTCAGTTCCCATTTCAACGAATCCAACTTCAATTGAAATTTTACTAAATAATCGCCTGGCTCGCCACCAAACAGGCCATGGTACCCTTTTCCTTTTAAACGAAACGTCTTATTGAGAAAGGCGTCACGAGTGAATTTCATTTTGACCTTAAGACCCGGGATATAGAAATAGCCGATTTTTAATAATCGAATAGCATAACGAAGTGTTAAAGGATAGGTAATCACACGATCTTTTCCGCGAATCGGTCTTTGCTTACGCCACTGATAATCGTTTTTATTTTTCTGCGAACCCGGTTGTGACGCAGTGCGTTGCCGAAATGAATTTGACTGATAACGCGGACGAGACTGCTGGCGGTTCATTCTGCAAAACTCTCGCCAATAGGCCTCTTTGAATTTAGTTAGGACTTCATAAGCTTCTGAAATTTCCTGAAATTTTTCAGTGGCATTATGAATTTTAGAAACATCTGGATGATAGCGTCGCGCCATCTTACGATAGGCTTGCTTGATCGTTTTATCGCAAGCTTGGTGGTGAACCCCCAATAATGCAAAGTAATCTTTTGAAATATCGTAACGAGTGTTCAACATGAATTTTTCGTCACTTTCTGCCGCATAAAACTAACAACTTAATTCTTCCAATGAAAGTCTTTATTATGATTTATTCTAACGGTTTTTCAGGGTAAAAAAAAGCTTTCAAACAGATAAGATTTTGAGTTTTATAACCAATTGAAAAGTAAGCATTTCAATGGATTTGGCATACTATTTTAGAACCTTAATAAAAAACAAAACGTCAATCTTTCCATTCACAACTCTTTCATTTTGGAAACCGACCTATTGATTCACCTTTAAAAAAACGTACTTTCTGTGCATAATATGCATTCTCATTTTAAAAGGAAAAGACATGACGATTGAACAAAGCCTATTGGATAGAAGCGGCTCTAAATGTGAACTATGTGGCTCTGAAGAACAATTAAGCACTTATGAAGTCCCTCCTTCAGATGGCTCAACAGATCAAACAATTGTGGTCTGTCAAACATGTAAAAACCAGATTGGAGAGCCTGACACTATGGACGCAAATCACTGGCGCTGTTTGAATGACAGCATGTGGTCTCCTGTTCCTGCTGTTCAAGTCATGGCTTACCGTTTATTGAATGCACTTCGTGCAGAAGGCTGGCCACAAGACCTTTTAGACATGATGTATTTAGAAGATGAAACCAAAGCCTGGGCTGAAGCCGGCATGCCAGACGAAGATGAAGAGACCATTATCCATAAAGACAGCAACGGTACGATTCTACAAGAAGGCGATGATGTCACTTTAATCAAGGATTTAGATGTAAAAGGTGCAGGATTCACTGCCAAACGCGGCACCTTGGTGAAGAATATTCACTTGACTGACAACCCTCTTCACATCGAAGGAAAAGTCAACGGAACACAGATCGTTCTAGTGGCTGCTTTTTTAAAGAAAGCTTAAACTTTTCCTGGGACTTAGCCTCAAAAATGGCCAGGCCTGGCCATTTTTGATGGCCCTGGCTCATTCTATTCTGAGTGTTCAACGTCCATGAGCGAATTAACACACACCTGATCCCTACCTGATTGCTTTGCCATATAAAGCGAATCGTCTGCCGCTTTAAATAAAGTTTTCAAATCCACACTGACATTGTCCGCATCACCATTTTGGCTTCTCAATAACTGCATCAGCTCTGGTTTATTCTTCTTATCACAAGCAGTCGCACCAATTGTCACCGTCACAGGCACATTAACCGGGTTTAATCGAGCTACCTCTGCTCTAATCACTTCCAAACGCTCGGCGGCCATCGTTTGATCTACATCTGTCATTAAAATCAATAACTCATCGCCCCCATACCGAACCACCAGATCATTGGAATGACAATGGCTTTTTACCAGGCTTGAAACCTGTTTCAATACAGCATCCCCTGTCGCATGACCTAATGAGTCATTGACACTTTTAAAGTGATCGATATCAACCAGCGCAAGTGTAATCCCTTCATTGCGATTACATGAATCCGCCACCATTTTTTCGCCATATTCTTCTAGGTAATGACGATTATTCAAACCTGTAGCGGCATCTATATTCGCTTTTAAGTATAAGGCCTTCTTAGCGGTTTTTACGGTATCTAACTGTTTTTTATTCAAGATCAAGTTAATGGCGCGTGCTAAGAAGTCTGTTTCATGAAAGGGCTTGGCAATAAAATCCCCGGCACCATGCTTTAGCACATAAACCTGCCGTAATAAATCATTCCAACCTGATACAGCAAGTATTGGAATATCGCGAATACTCTCGTGCCCTTGTCGAATTAAGTTAATCAAGCCGATACCACTCACATTACCTTCCAAAACCAGGTCGGTAACCACTAAATCGTAATGCCCTTTACGCTTATCCAGCAACTCGGCTGCCGCTTCGCCACTTTTAACATGATCGACTTCCCAGCCTGCTGAATACATAATATGGCTGGTGTAATCTGCCGTGCTTTGCGTATCTTCTACATATAACACCTTCGCCGAAATATGCATCGTTGCATATAACATCAAACTTTTTAACGCACGCTTTAAGGTTGGGAAATCAGATTTTACAAAAATCTCTGTAAAACCAGCATCATAAGCTTCTCTTTTAAATTCTTTCGAGGCATTAGAAGTTAATAAAAACTTCGGAACATTACATAAAATGGTATTTAAATTGACCTTTTTTAAAAACTTAAAGCTGTCCATATCCCCCAGTTCATGAGCGATGCTGATCGCACTTGGGGTTTTATGTTTTAAATAAGTAAAAGCTTCTTGGCCGCTTTTTGCTTCAATGACTTTCACATCATCGTTCGACAAGATTTGTTTGACAACTTCCCGATAACTTTTGGACGGATCCACAATTAAAATATTCATTTAGAGTGCACTATTCGTTTTTTTATAGTTGATAATCAAAATTATGGCGTCATATTATATGGGTTACAGCAGGAATGCATGTTTATTTATGATATAAATCAAGATCATAATAAAGAAATGTGAAAGGAAAATGATTTTTTAAATTACTTCAATGACTTCAAAACATAAGCCACACGGTCTTCTGCGTTCATATGTGTTTCTTCTAACGCTTCAACTTGGCGCAATCTGGGGAGCAGTCCTTTTCCATTAGCAAGCTGAATAGATAAGCCTGGCCGCGCATTTAACTCCAGCAACATGGGTCCCTTATCTTTGTCGAGGACAATATCTGCTCCCAGATATCCCAGTCCAATCATGTCATAGCATTTAGCGGCTAGCAATAATAAATCAGACCAGTTTGGAATTTCAATATCATTCAACACCTGTCCCGTATCAGGATGATGCTCTAATCGTTTTTCAAACTGAACAGCATAAGCTGCTTTGCCAGTTGCCATATCCAACCCAACCCCCACCGCACCTTGGTGAAAATTGGCTTTACCGTCAGAGACTCTTGTGGACAGGCGTAACATTGCCATAACCGGATACCCTTTAAAGACGATAATACGAATGTCAGGCACCCCTTGGTAGGAATATTTATCAAATAAAGGATCCGCCTGAATCAAGTCTTCGATCAACGCCACATCCGGTGCACCCGCTAAGGAATAGAGCCCAGCAAGAACATTAGTCACATGGCGCTCAATACTCTCTAACGTCATTTCTTTGCCAGAAGCACGCACAAAGCAATCCCCTTTTCGGCCAGTGATCACTAATATGCCCTTTCCTCCTGACCCTCGTGCTGGTTTAATTGCAAACCCTTCTTTATTGGCCAACAAATTCACCAATGTTTTTACTTCATATTGGTGCTCGATCACACCATGCAGTTTCGGTGCAATGACTTTATATTTCTGCGCCATTTGCTTGGTTTTGAACTTATTGTCCACCAAAGGGTAAAGAGAACGGTCATTATAACGACCGATATAATCGATGTTTCGGCCATTCATTCCCAAAATACCGATTTCATTCAAACGGCGGGGGCTAATCCACTTGAACATTATTGCTGATCCATTGCCTGAAAGCGGCGTAGTTCAAGCAAACGATATCCCGTGTATCGGCCTAACAGCATAATCAAAGCCACGACCACCAGATTCAATTCCGGGAAGTTAAAACTCAAATACCCTACCCAAGGAGATTGCATGCCCAAATATGCCATGACCGCAACAAGCAAGCTTCCTCCACCGCGAATCAAAACCTGCCTGGCCCCCTCTTCTTCCCAAAGAATCGACATCCGCTCAATGGTCCAAGCCAAGATAATAATTGGGAAAAAGGCGACGGTCATGCCCGTGTTAAACCCAAGCTTATACCCAACCAGACTCATCAAACCGATAATAAAAATCACAATGACAATAATGGTGGCTATTCGAGCTACCAATAACAGATTCAATGCAGAGAGGTAACTTCGTAACATCAACCCAATGGCAACAATCGCAATGAAATTAATCAGTCCTAATCCCAGAGAGGTTTGTATAAAGGCCATGGCAATCAGAACCGGCATAAAGGTTCCCGAGGTTTTAATGCCAACCAAAACCCGCATCATGACTGTTATTAAAGCCCCTATTGGCAACAGCAGCAACAGCTTGAACACACTCTGCTCTTCAATCGGTAGATGATGGATGCTTAGAATACCGAACCCTTCATCGCTGGAATATTCCTGAGCCAACTCAACAGGCGGCATTTTCTGCTCTATCATCGAAAAACTGACATGTGCATCTTCTCCCCCCATCAGCTCAATAAGAGACCGACCTCCACGATTCCATAATAAGAAATTTTCAGGTAAGCCTTGCACCCCTGTGTTCGGGTCAAACAAATGCCATTTTCCAGCCGTATAAATTTCTATCATAGAGACCAGTGACTGATTGCGTCGGCGATCCTCAAGATACAACCCCATCGGCACACGAACTGTAATACCCGCATCCGTCAGCAACTTTTGTAAAACTTCAGCTTTACTATGCCCTTCCAATAATAACGCCGCATTTTGCTTTTCAGAACGACTTGAAAGTAACTTAATCAACTCTCTGGTCAAACTTTCATCTGTACTGGACTGGTTATACGCCTTAGAGAGTAACTGCTCAGCTGCGATTTTTTCAGCCTGGTCCCAAATAAGATTAATCGTTTTCACAGCTGCTTCAGGCTTAGGCTGTATGACACCTTTCTCATTCTTATCAACCACCACCTGAACCTTATAATATAACGTTTGAGGTCCGGAAGCTTCTCGGATACTCCACTCTCCGCGTCGTACCCCCTCTCTATCAACAATGGTGAATCCATAACCTGGTGATGCAGTCTGTTCAAAAAACAACCGGAATCCAGGAATATGTTTGGGTAAATTCAAACTCGCCAAAACAGGTTTATCATCCATAGCCTTAAAATCAACGCGCGCTTCAATCATCCAGGCAGATGCTTTTTCCCCCGGTTTTAATGGAATGCCCGTATCAACATGCCGCATCCAAGCGGTTAGCAACCCAATCACCACTAACAAAACAATAAAAATATAAAATGAAGAACGAGACATTAATGAGCACTCTCTTTTTGCGGAGATGAAATTTCAGGCGGGGCAATTTTTTGTTTACTGATATCAACCAACATCAAATCTTTTAATACGTTTCGGCCGATCAACACTGA
The DNA here is from genome assembly GCF_004786015.1 of Hydrogenovibrio crunogenus. Taxonomy (NCBI): domain Bacteria; kingdom Pseudomonadati; phylum Pseudomonadota; class Gammaproteobacteria; order Thiotrichales; family Piscirickettsiaceae; genus Hydrogenovibrio; species Hydrogenovibrio crunogenus. The sequence goes on along the minus strand of NZ_CP032096.1, from coordinate 1,204,891 downwards.
AAAATCTAAATGAGAACGATCGGTTAACGTGAACTCCACCACTTGCGACACATTACCAATGGTTAAGTTAAAAGCCACGACTGGGCGACGATCCTTCTCTTGTGTATTGGATTGAATAATCAACACAAACCGGCTCACAGGACGCTCAATTTCATGAACCTCTTTCGTTTGACGATCCACAAAGTTAAATTTCACCCACTCTTTACCATCACGCTCAAAAACTGTTAAATTCTGTGCATCTAAAGAAGAAGTTTGTGCCCCCGTATCGATTCGTCCTTCAAGTTCAAGGTTCACAGGTCTTAGATATATATCTTCAATTTCACCGATGACCAGCTTGTCACCTACATATAAATAACCTGATTGATTCTTTATTTGTTTAGTATCTGTTGGGCGGGTTTGGGTCTTTTTTTCGGCACGGCTTTCTGCTTCGGCTGCCATCTGTTTTTTCAATGACGAGACATCCGCTTCAATTTTTTTCAACACCGCTTGTTGTTTCTCAACCGAAGTCTGATAGTCTCCAACCAGTTTAAAATGCGCTTGATCCCTTTGAATTAGAGTTTGATCAAGCTTGGTCAAGCGCTGATCTATTGAATCCAACTGTGCTTTTTTCACAGTCATCTCCGAAGGAAGACAACCACTTAGCCCCAAAAAGACAGGTAAAAAAACACCCCAAAGTGCGTGATTAGCTCTCACAAAAAAACCCTTTTTTATATAAAACACACAAGCGCAGAATAATAGCATGCACCTGAACAATGACTATTGAAACAACCTGATTATCACGGAATCGCCATTGACATTTTCACTTCATTCAACACAAATCAAATGTAATCAAAATCACGTAACAAGTCAATTTACTCACTCTTAATATCTTTCTTTAAAATCAAAATCTTTATTTCAAAAGCTAAAGTTCGGCAACACAGCGTCTGATTGTGTAAAATTTACGTTTTAAAAAATTCGAACGGAAAAGAAAAGATGGGTAGAGCCTACCAAAACCGCAAAGAATCGATGGCGAAAACATCGGACGCCAAAGCCAAAGTCTATAGTAAATTCAGCCGAGAAATTTATGTCACCGCAAAAAGTGGCGGCGTGGAACCTGAAAGCAATCTGGCCTTACAAGGCTTAATTGAACGCGCTAAAAAAGCACAAGTGCCAGCGCACGTAATCGACAAAGCATTAGACAAAGCCAAAGGCGGTGGCGGAGAAGATTTTGCCATTGCGCGTTATGAAGGGTATGGACCAGGCAACAGCATGGTCATCATTGAATGCCTGACCGACAACCCGAATCGTACCTTTGGGGATGTTCGTAGTTGCTTTACCAAAACCAAAACCAAAATCGGCACACAAGGCAGTGTCAGCCACATGTTCGACCACGCCGCTATTTTGGTGTTTGCAGGGGAAGATGAAGAAGCCGTGTTGGAAGCTTTACTGATGGCCGATGTCGATGTATCCGACATTGAAAATGAAGACGGTAAAATCAGTGTCTTTGTACCGCATACCGAATATGCCAAAGCCAAAACCGCTTTAGTCGATGCATTTGGTACGATTGACTTTGAAGTGGATGAAATCCAATTCTTACCCCATATGACCAAACCCATCGAAAACGAAGAAGATCGTGAACTGTTCGAGAAATTCCTAGAGATGCTGGAAGACTTGGACGATGTGCAAAACGTTTATTACGACGTAGAGTTATAAACTTAACACACGCATTCCCTTTAAAAACGGCCAGGCCTGGTCGTTTTTAAGCCCCTCTCTCAAACAACCTTTCTTTTTGAATTCTCGATAGCTGTTTAAGATTATATTCGCGCTTCATAGCACTGCTTTTATCTTCACACCCTTCCTGATAAACCAACTCACAAGGCCTTCTTGCTTGGGTATATTTCGCCCCACCTTTAATCTCGCCATTGTGCTGACGTAAACGACGACTTAAATCATTCGTCACTCCACAATACAAACTATTGTCGCGGCACTTTAGCAAATACACTACCCAAGTTTTTTCAGCCATCACTTAAGCCTTTTTGAGTCTTCTCAAACAAAAAGCCCGTAAAAACAGCCAGGCCTGGTGGTTTTTTATTTTTCAATCAAAGGGTAACGTCCCCTTTTCTAAGCGAACTTGATGCTTTAGTTATGCATGTCATTCCCTCTTAGGCGTCGAGCTAGTAATTTCAATTAGCTTGTTTTCTAATGAGATTGACTTAAGTAGATGTTCGACAATATCCATAACTGAGTGCATAACTTCTTCACTTGGATTGTACCCTCGATGTGCTGTTGCACTACCTGCATCAATAGCGGCATCGAGTAAATCTACTTGGGTAGAATTGATTAAATGTAGCTTCTTCAACTCTAGTAATTTCTTTTTAAATCCCCCAATGTCTCCAACCTTCTCTTGCATAAAGATATCAAATATTGCTCTAACGCCCATCAATGCCAGTCTAAAAGAACCATTATTAAATGCTGTATATACCTCCGCCAGTAACTCAATATATGGCCGTTCCAGTGAAAATATCCAAGAAGGAACAACCCTTCTGGATTTGCCGGGCATTTGTTTTTTTGATGTATTTGAATTACCTATGTGAATTGTCTCTATTTCCAAGTTAAGCATTTCACAACCTAAACATTTGGATAGATTCCATAGCCTTTGTTCAACTACCCACCGAGATTCTCCTTGAAGCTTTTCGAAAAACACTTCACGGGTATCATATTCCGTCTCTGCGAATAACAAAGTTTGATTCGTATCTTGTCGACACTTATGGCAATAGGCCTTTTTTTTAGTATTCATTCGAAGAACTCACCCTATGTTCGGTACATACATGCAAACGACTAAGCTAAGCGAGCTGCGCTTTAGCGCAGTCCGCTTGAGTGCCTTGTTAGAAGCCTTATGCAACTGCTGTTTTGTATACTGTTGCATTTCATTCCATGAACTAAACGAAGTATTTCCTACGATAAATTCCTCCCACTCATCATCAGGGATTTCGGCAAAATCTTCAGGACTTTCAATAGAAAATCCGCTGGCATCAAATAAATCTTCAATTGAGTCGAACTTTGAACAACTGGCAACAAAACTAGGATTCATAAGTTCAGTAAGTTTTATTTCCGTTTTTTCACTTAGTTCGTGCATATTCTTTTGTAACTTTTCAAGACCTTTAAAATTTGACGGCATTTGTTTCACCTTATATTTGATTTGAAGTTGGGAGGATTACGGACTTATAAAGGGCTGCGGATAAGCGGCATGTCCGTTGAAAATTTATTTTCATAAGGTCTGTCCGCCCCATTCGCTTGCTAGTCCAGCGCTTGCGCGGGACACAAGTGGATGGCAATCCGCAACCCGTTAGTTCCGACGCGCAAGCATCGGAACTAACGTTTAAGCTAACCCGCCGCGCGTTAGCGCGGTCGGGTTGAGTATTTTGTTAGCCAAATGTTTCAACAACATACAAAATATTTTGAATACCGATAATCGTAAAGCAAATAAAACCAACAACATAGAAAATAAGCGAAGACCATATCCATGGTTGCCCATGTGTATCTGATAATTCATATACATAATAGAATGCGTTGCTATTTTTCCCTTCAATATCGGAAATATTCTCCAATAGGGAAACTCCGTCTTTATTGAGGTTTTCATCACTATACTGTAAGGGTAGCTTGCTGTATGTTTGAAGATATTTTTTCACAAATGAAACATATTTCTCTTTGAATTTTTTGTCTGATTGGTCCCAAGCCATATCTTTTAAAGCTGAATTAATTTGCAACCTGGTTTTACCATCAGATTCAAACTGAGCATGATTCTCATAGTTTTTAACTATTTCAGGACATGCAATTGAATAAATTATTCCTGCAATAGTAAAAGATATTGCCGCAAAAAATAATAATTGCCACGAAAATGGCAGAACAGTCGAAATAGAAATAGAGCCTTCAAAAATTGTAAGTTGTATTACATCATCAATGGTTGATAGTAATTTAGCAACAAACGGGACTATAAATAGCCAAATAACAGATGTTTTAACGATTCTGCTATTCGCGATAGTTCTTTGACTACTCCACTTTAAAGTCATTTGATTACCTTGATGGCTAACGCCATGCTAAGGGTCACGAGCGAAGCAAGTGTCCCAGTGAGCGAAAGCGAACGAACTTGAGCATTTTGTTAGATGATTTCATTCATACCTTCTATGAACTCGGATTTCCCACCGAAAGACGGATGCCTTATGTATTTGACCGAAACTCCCGGAAAAGCGCGTTTCGCACAATTTAGACCTGAATTACCAATGCCAGCCACTAACTCTGGTTTGAATATTTCATACAATGTACGTAAGAACATAACCCCATATTCAATTTCATCATCTGTTGGCGCTCGATTTTTATTTTCATTGCCTTCCGGGTGTGGATGAAAAGGAAATGAGTTCCAAAACAAAGGGGTGGTTGTTTTCGTTGATAAGTAGTTCCAGACAATAGTTGCCGTATTCTCTGCTTCAATTTCTGTAAGAACTAACTTCTCTTTAATTTTTAGCAAGAGTGGATGTTTGACTTTTTCAAAGACCTTTCCACTTGTAAAGGGAATGCCCGTAATTTTACATCCTTTATAACCCGGCGCTTCTCCAACCAATATAACTCTTTTCCCATCAATACTTAACATTGAATCTAGGTAGGCTTCGAGATTCTCTGCTACACCAGCCACAAGATATGGGTTTGAGACTGTAGGGGTGTTTTTCTGCTTCTTCAGCTCACTAATAAAGTTTGAAATCGCATCCATATCTTTTTTCATCTAACTATTATTAGACATCCTAACTTATATTTTTTACGTAGGTCAATAACTTATAAAATTGATGTTTTTTGTTATATTTTTGGTGAGGCATAATATGTAACTAATTGTTTTATTAACTTAATTAAAATAAAAAGTTATTTTATAAGGCCTAAACAATAGTGCCTAAACCATGTTTTTTGCCTTTGATGTGTGAATACATCCGAACTAAGTATTATTCTATACGAAAATAGGCTTAGTTTGCTGTTTATGCATAAAAAATGGAGCATGCATTCGATTAAAATGTGACACGAGCAAAACAGTCACACTTTTTTCCTCTCAGTTTAACAACAAGTGACGTCATTCCTTTAAAAAACGGATAAATCTACATTAAAAAACCCGCATAAAGCGGGCTTTTAATATCAAAAACAGCCAGGCCTGGCTGTTTTTACGGGCTCTCGTTTTAAACGATTTGAAAGATTATTTAGACAGCATCAATCAAAGTGTTTAGCGTAGCACTTGGGCGCATTGCCTGACTCGCCAACTCACCATTGAATTTGTAGTAACCACCGATATCAACTGACTTGCCTTGTGCCCCATTCAATTCCGACATAATTGCGTCTTCATTTTGCGTTAAGGCATCCGCCACTTTTTCAAAACGGGCTTTCAGCTCCGCATCGGTTTCTTGCGCCGCCAACTCTTGCGCCCAATACATCGCCAAGTAGAAATGACTGCCTCGGTTATCAATTTCCCCCACTTTACGAGAAGGCGATTTATTGTTTTCTAGGAAACGCCCAGTCGCTTTGTCCAGCGTATCCGCCAGCACTTGTGCTTTCGGATTACTGAAATGGGTCGCCAAATGTTCCAGCGAGACAGCTAAAGCCAAGAATTCTCCCAAAGAATCCCAACGCAAATGGTTTTCTTCCATGAATTGTTGAACATGTTTTGGCGCCGACCCACCCGCACCGGTTTCAAACAAGCCACCACCATTCATCAATGGCACAATCGATAACATTTTTGCAGACGTTCCGAGTTCTAAAATCGGGAATAAATCGGTTAGATAATCTCGCAACACGTTCCCCGTTACGGAAATGACATCCTTGCCTTCTTTTACATGGCGCAAAGTAAAGCGCGTCGCTTCCTCTGGCGACATAATGTGAATTTCCAAGCCTGTTGTGTCGTGATCCAATAGGTAGTGGTTCACTTTTTCAATCAATTGGTGATCATGCGCGCGGTTTGTATCCAGCCAGAAAACAGCCGGTGTATTGGTAGCTCTTGCACGGTTTACCGCCAGTTTAACCCAGTCTTGAATCGGTGCATCTTTAACCTGACACATACGGAAAATATCGCCTGCTTCAACCGTTTGCTCCAGCAACACATTACCATTCGGTTCAACCACTCTAACTGTTCCAGCACCGTCCATTTGGAAGGTTTTATCATGTGAACCATATTCTTCGGCTTTCTGAGCCATTAAGCCCACATTCGGCACAGTTCCCATTGTGGTTGGATCAAATGCACCGTGGTGCTTACAGAAATTAATGGTTTCCTGATACACACCCGCATAACAACGATCTGGAATCACCGCCAAAGTATCTTGTTGTTGTCCGTCTTTATTCCACATCTGTCCCGAAGTACGGATCATAGCGGGCATTGACGCATCAACAATAACGTCAGATGGCACATGTAAGTTGGTAATACCTTTATCCGAGTCCACCATCGCGATATCCGCTTTGTCTTCAATGGTTTTGGCAATGGCCGCTTCAATTTCGGCTTGCTTATCTGCTGACAAGGATTCGATTTTAGAATAAACATCACCCAATCCGTTGTTGGTGTTTACCCCTAACTGCTCAAACTCATCGGCATATTTTTTAAAGACGTCTTCAAAGAAAACTGACACAGCTTGACCGAAAATAATCGGGTCAGATACTTTCATCATGGTGGCTTTCAAATGAATCGAGAATAAAATACCTTGTTCTTTCGCTTCAGCCACGGCTTTGGCAAGAAAGTCTCTTAAAGCTTTCTGACTCATGACGGCCGCATCGATTACTTCCCCTGCTTGCAATGGCGCTGTGCCTTTCAATTCTTTAATGTCACCAGAGTCAGACACGAATTCGATTTTGAATTCCGTGGCTTCTGGTAAAGTCATCGACTTTTCTGAACCGTAAAAATCGCCTTCGGTCATGTGCGCCACTTTTGATTTTGAGTTTTCAGACCAAGCGCCCATTGAGTGCGGGTGCTTTTTGGCAAAATTTTTCACTGAAGTGGGGGCACGACGATCGGAATTCCCTTCACGCAGAACAGGGTTGACTGCACTTCCAAGCACTTTGGCATAAGCCGCTTTGATTTTTTCTTCTTCAGGTGTTTTCGGGTTGGCCGGATAATCGGGAATGTCATATCCCTGGCTTTGTAATTCTTTAATAGCGGCATTCAATTGCGGCACGGAAGCACTGATATTCGGTAGCTTAATAATGTTCGCTTCCGGCGTTTTCGCTAAATTACCCAACTCGGTTAAAGCATCCCCTACTTTTTGAGCCTCGCTCAGCTTGTCAGGAACGTTTGCAAGAATACGACCTGCTAACGAAATATCCTGTGTTTCAACCGACACGCCAGCCGCCTTGGTAAAGGCTTCAACAATCGGTAAAAGTGAATAAGTCGCTAGTGCAGGTGCTTCATCCGTTAATGTATAAATAATCTTTGCGGTCATTAGAGTTTCCTAATTAGAGTGCTTCAACGTTACGCGTTGAATTGTATTAAAGATGTTAGAATAGGCGTTATTTTACCCCACCAGCCGGAAAAATATAAGTCAACATGAGTGAACTGCTGCTTTTTAACAAACCTTTTAACGTGCTGTGTCAATTTACGGATGAACCGGAGTTTAGGGATCAGCGTCAAACACTGGCTGATTTCATCAATCAACCCGGGTTTTATGCGGCCGGTCGACTAGACCGTGATTCCGAAGGTCTATTGCTGCTCACTAATGATGGCAAGCTGCAACAACACATTGCCAACCCAAAACATAAATTACCCAAAACCTACCTGGTTCAGGTAGAGGGTGACATCAGCAAAGATGCCATCAGGCAATTGCAACAAGGGGTGACCTTAAAAGATGGTCTGACCCGCCCTGCTAAAGCACGGAAAATACCGGAACCCAAATGGTTATGGCCAAGAAATCCGCCGATTCGTGAACGTAAAAATATACCAACGTCCTGGGTGGAACTGATTATTACCGAAGGCAAAAATCGCCAAGTCCGTCGAATGACCGCTGCTGTTGGGTTTCCGACTTTGCGTTTGATTCGTACTCAGATTGGTGATTACCAACTTAAAAAGTTACAACCGGGCGAATCCATGCTCATCAAAAATTCGTGATAAAATAACAACATGCAAACATCAAAACAAGACAACTCAAATATAAAAGTCATCGTCGGATTATCCGGCGGTGTAGATTCTTCTGTCACAGCTTTACTGCTTAAGCAACAAGGCTATGATGTCGAAGGATTGTTTATGAAAAACTGGGAAGGCGATGACACTGAAGACTATTGCCCGGCCGCCGAAGATTTAAAAGACGTATTAGCCATTTGTGAAAAACTCGACATTCCTCTACACGTGGAAAACTTTTCAGGCGAATATTGGGATCGGGTTTTTGAACATTTTCTCGCGGAATATCAATCAGGCCGAACACCGAACCCAGATATCCTCTGTAATAAAGAGGTGAAATTTAAAGCCTTTTTAGAACATGCCATGACATTGGGCGCCGATTATATCGCCACCGGGCATTATGCTCGTATCAACCGGGATGAGAATGGCCAATGCTATTTACTGAAAGGTTTGGATAACAATAAAGATCAAAGTTACTTTCTTTACACGTTACAGCAACATCAGTTGTCAAAATCTCTGTTCCCGATTGGAGAGCTGGAAAAACCTTACGTTCGACAATTAGCGGAAGAAGCGCATTTAATCACGCATGATAAGAAAGACAGCACCGGCATCTGCTTTATCGGTGAGCGGAAATTCAAAGATTTCTTACAACAGTTTTTACCGGCGCAACCTGGGGATATCGTCAATACCGAGGGCGACGTGATTGGTCATCATGAAGGATTGATGTACCACACGCTGGGTCAACGCAAAGGCTTGGGGATTGGCGGTGGTTTCGGAGATTCTGGCTTGCCTTGGTTCTCAGCGGATAAAAATTTGGAAACCAATCAATTGATAGCCGTGCAAGGATCGGACCACCCATTGTTGAACCATGCGTTTTTAACGGCCGACACTTGTGATTGGGTATCCGGTCAATGCCCATCCTTAAAACAACCATTAAAGGCCAAAGTCCGTTATCGTCAACCGGAGCAGCCTTGCCAAATCCTTTCTGAGAAAGATGGCGAAATTATTGTACAATTTGATGAAGCACAAACGGCAATTACTCCTGGTCAATCCGTTGTGTTTTATGAGGGTGAGATCTGTTTAGGGGGTGCCATTATCACTGGACGCTACCATTCTTTATCTGAAATCAACAAAGACAAGTAATTACTATTTATGACATATACTGATCAAGACAAAGCGATTGCACTGATAGGCATTTACCAAGTTGCACAGCAAGTATTTCAGCTGGCAACAACAGGAAAAACGGACGAAAAAGCATTCCAAACCAGTATCAACTCACTTTTTTGTGAAAATCCACAAGACACGTTGGATGTATTCGGTGGAGAAGTTATGAATATTCAATTAGGAGTTGATACCCTATTGTCGCAAATGAGTTCCAATCAAGCTGTTTCATCACGTAATATTGAAATTACCAAATATGTTTTAAGTTTGATGATCTTGGACAAGAATGTCTCTAAAACGGAAGGCGCTTTGCAGAAAGTGTCTCGCGTTATTGAATCGGCTCGCTCACAGAGAGAGCATTTTAGCGATTTTCATGACAATGTTATCGCGACACTTGCAAGAGCCTATTCCGAAAACATCAGTCAAATCAGCCCAAGAATTATCGTCAACGGCCAACACGGACATTTGCAAAATCCAAAAACTGCGAATAAAATCAGGGCATTATTGCTGGCAGGCATTCGAGCAACGCTTTTATGGCGTCAAGTTGGCGGGACGCGATGGGGACTACTCTGGAGCCGCAAGAAATACCTGCAATCAGCTCAATCACTCTATCGAGTCCCACTCAAAAATGAACCGAAATCATTTGACGACAACGAGCCGCCGTCATCGCAATCATAGCAACGTAATCCGACCCAAGGAGCACGAACATGGATCAAGATGTAACAATTGAGTCAACGCCAAATGAAGACCGACTGAGCGCTCTCGGGGCGAGAGAATGGCCTATTTGGGAAAAGGAAGTTTCGAATTTTCCTTGGCATTACGATGAACAAGAAGTGTGTTATGTGCTTGAAGGTGAAGTGACGGTAACGGTTGAAGACGGCACACAATATCATATTAAGCCTGGTGATTTAGTAACTTTCCGTCAAGGGCTTAATTGCTACTGGTCGGTCGAAACGCCCATCAAAAAACATTATAAATTTGGGTAAACAACTCCCTCATTTTATTTACCCTCGCTATAAAAAAAGCCCTACTCTCTAATGAGAACAGGGCTTTTTTATGGGTTTAAAACGACCAGGCCTGGTCGTTTTACATTATGTTATCTTGCTGACTTAATCGTTTTATAGTTTTCTTTACGCTCAATGTCTGCAGCAGCCACCATCGCTTTGATACGCGCATCGGCCTCAGAAACCCCTGCCAATTGAACCAAAGCCGCTTTCATTTGCGCTAACTGCGCTTTATCATCCGGCAAGCTACCTTCTTTAACAGCCGATACTTCAATCACAACCGAATCACCAGTTGGCAAAGCATAAGTGGTATAAGTTGACTGCCCTTCTTTCGGCTTAGGTGCTTTGAAGATTGCTTGAGTCAACTGCGGCAGTACACGTTGGTTTTCACGCTCTAACCAGCCAACATTTGAATACTCTACACCGTCTTTTTCCAAGTCAGCCATTTTTTGCTCACCCTTTAAAAGTTTTTCGCGCAATGTTTTTGCAAGTTCGGCAGACGCTTTTACACCTGCTTTACGCTTTAGAATTTTTTCAATGTCGACTTTTACATCTGCTAATGATTGTTGTTTTTCATCAATCACTTTCTTAACACGAATGACAACAGAAGTATCCGGTGAAATTTCGATTGCAGTGCTGTTCAAGCCCGACTTCTTGACATCTTCAGAGAACGCAGCTGAAAGAACTTTAGCGTTAGAAGTCACTTCATCATCTCCACCCACTCTAGAGAAGGGTTCTGTGGTTTGAATTTTTAAACCGACCGCATCAGCAGCAGGAATCAACGAATCCGCTTGCTCATAAGCAATGGTATTCAACTGTTCCAGTTCATCAAAATACTGCTTATCAGCCTGCTGGCGACGATAAAGTGTTTCAGCCTCGGCTTTCACTTCGGCAAACGGTTGTATTTTCTTAGGTTGAATCTTGGTCAACTTAATCAAGTGGTATCCAAATTCTGTTTTGACAGGAGTACTGATTTCATTCAGTTTCATTGAAAACACCGCTTTATCAAATGCCGGAACCATCATCCCCTGCTGGAAAAGACCTAAGTCACCTCCCATATTGGCTGAACCAGGATCATCCGAATAGGCTTTCGCCAATGCCGCAAAGTCTTGCCCGTCGGCTAACTTCGCTTGAATTTCTTTAATTGTTTTTTGCGCTTCGGCATCCTGAGATTCTGCATCCACTTTGACCAAAATATGACTGGCTTGTCGCTTCTCAGGCTGGGTGAATTGGTCTTTATTATCTTGATAATAACGCTTTAGGGTCGCTTCATCCACACTGACCTTATCTGCCAAATCTTTCTTTGACAATAAAACATAACTCAACACCACTTGTTCAGGCGTAATGAAATCATCTTTATGTTGATTGTAATAGGCTTGAATTTCATCATCCGTGATTTGAGCTTCTTGCATGAACGGACGCTGATCCACTCTCAAATAGCTAACATTACGTTGCTGAAACTGAAGTGCCGCAAGTTGTGCTAATTGGGTATCGTTAGAGATAGCAGAAGCCATCGTCAATTGACGGTTTTGATTTTCAATCAAAAACTGTCTTTGCTCATGTTCAAAACGAGCCACATTCAACCCATTTTGCAACAAGATATCTTGATACCGTTGCTGGTCAAACTGTCCGTCTTTCTGAAAAACTTCCGCTGACTCAATGGTTGCTGAAAGCTGTTGGTTTGAAATCATCATGTTATGTGAATCAGCCCATTGGCGTACCACTTCTGATTCAATCAAAGCATCCATCACTTCATCACGCAACTGCTCATCTTTGACCACCTGGTCATACATTTCACCAAACTGGTTTTTAAGACGTGCTTGTTGTCGACTGTAAAGCGTTAAAAATTCATTGGCAGTGACGTCTTCTCCATTCACTTCTGCAACGACAACAATTTTGTCCCCTTTGGCATACTGATCAATTCCAAAAAGTGCAAAAGTTAGAATAATCAATCCAACAATAACCCAGGCTATCCAACCTTGAGCATGGTCTCTAATGCTTTGTAACATCTTGTTTCAATACCTTAAAAGTAAAAAAAATTATTGTAACAATGTCTGCCCTTGGTTTCAGATAAATTTTAGAAATATCGCTTATCTTTGTATGCTAAAGTTAAATTGATTTGAAACGGGAAAACCAGAATGAATAAAGTGCTTTATATTGATGATGCTTCGTCTATGCGAAAATTAGTCAATTTGGTGATTGGCAAGGAGTTTGACCTAACGCTTGCAGAAAACGGTCAACAAGGGCTGGAGGCGTTGGATAAAGAGACTTTTGATGTGATCCTTTCCGATGTCAATATGCCCGTGATGGATGGACTGACCTTTCTTAAAAAAGCGAGAGAACTTGATGCTTATCGGTTTGTCCCCATTTTAATGATGACGACTGAAGCCAGCCCAGAAATGAAGGCGCAAGGCAAAGCTTTAGGCGCGACCGGCTGGATTGTCAAACCCTTTAACCCTGACAATTTGGCCAATACAATTCGAAAAGTTATTTAAACCACCAGGCCTGGCCGATTTTTATGAGCTGAAACCCATAAAAAAAGCCGCTTTAAAGAGCGGCTTTTTATAAGCTAAAACATTAGCTGGTTATACGTCGAACGGATCTTGTAGAACCAGTGTTTCAGAACGATCCGGTCCTGTAGACAAAATTGAAACCGCCACACCCATTTCTTTTTCTAAGAAACGAATATACACTTTTGCTTCTTCTGGTAAAGCATCCCAAGAATCGATTCCAACCGTTGAGGTATTCCACCCCTTTAATGTTTCATAATGTGGTTCAACCAGTTCATATTCATCTGCACTCGAAGGAGGCAAAAATACATCCTGACCATCTTTACGATACTTCGTACACACTTTGATTTCTTCTAGCTCATCCAGAACGTCCAGCTTAGTAAGACAAACCCCTGTTAGCCCATTGACTTGCGCAGAACGACGCAACGCTACCGCATCAAACCAACCGCAACGACGCTGACGCCCTGTTGTTGCACCAAATTCACGACCACGCGTTCCTAGCTCTTTTCCAACCGCATCACCTTTGTCGGTCGCAACATCATATTGCAGTTCGGTCGGGAAAGGGCCGCCACCAACACGGGTTGCATAAGCTTTAGTAATCCCTAAAACATAATCTAACTGGCAAGGGCCAATACCGCTTCCTGAGGCTGCACCACCCGCTGTTGTATTTGAGGAGGTTACATAAGGATACGTGCCTTGATCAATATCCAACAAAGTCCCTTGTGCTCCTTCAAACATCAGGTTTTTGCCTTCTTTATTATACAAGTCAATCAAGTTTGGAATATCGGCCAGCATGGGCACAATCAAGTCGGCATAGGCTTGACATTTTTCCCATAAGGTTTCAAAGTCAACAGGATCTGCATCATAGTAATTGGTCAGCATGTAATTATGATATTCCATCGCTGCTTGCAGTTTCTGCTTGAACTGAGGCATATTTTTTAAGTCTCCAGCACGCAATCCGCGCCTTGCAACTTTATCTTCATAGGCAGGTCCAATACCGCGTCCAGTCGTACCAATGGCTTTATTGCCTCTCGCCAACTCTCTTGCTTGATCTAACGCAACGTGATAATCCAAAATTAAAGGACAGGCGTCACTGACTTTTAAGCGGTGTTTGACTTTAAGTCCGGTTGCTTCCAGTTGACTGACTTCTTTTTCCAACGCTTCCGGTGCCAATACAACACCATTACCGATAAAACACTCCACTTCTTCACGTAAGATGCCTGACGGAATTAAATGTAAAACGGTCTTTTGTCCATCAATTACTAAGGTATGACCCGCATTGTGTCCGCCTTGAAAACGAACAACAGCAGCAACTCTATCTGTTAATAGATCAACAATTTTTCCTTTACCTTCATCGCCCCACTGCGTACCGACAACGACAATATTTTTTTTAGCCATTTCTTTCTCTTTATTCTAACGAATTATTTAACAGATAAAATCCACTGCGAAGATTGCAGTGCCAAATAACGACTGCCTTTTTCCAAGTCATCAAACTCGTAAAAACGTTTTACAATCGTTTTTTGCTGTTTCAATGTTTCAATTTCAGCTTGCAAATCAGCATCATAGACATTAGGCGCATAGACAATTTCTTTGGTCGCTTCTGCAGGAGACGTCAATAAATCCAAAGCGCCACGTAAATCCAAGCTGAAACCTGTCGCCAATTGAGCTGACCCGAACTCGGAACCAATTCCATCGTATCGTCCGCCACGGGCTAATTGGTACATTTTTCGGCCTGCTGCATAACAACTGAAAATCATGCCTGTATGATACTGATAGCCTCTTAAATCGGCTAAATCCATGTGAATTTTCAACCCGTCAAACCCAGCAAAGTGATCGACAACCGACTGAAGGTGAGCCAAATGACCTTGCATGGCTTCAGAAAGTCCGGCAAGACCTTGCATCGCTTTCGAAACAGAAGCAATGTCACCACACAAAGACAATAAAAGTTCAAATGCCTGTTTTTGAGCATCCGTTACTGTCAATTCAGCAATAAAATCGGTGTACTCTGGCACAGCTTTACGTAAAAGAATATCGACCAGCGTTTCTTTTTGAGAAACACTCAAGCCCGCAAGGTTCATCAGTTCATCCACAACTGAAACATGCCCCAGACTCAATGTCAGATCTTGCAATCCGATGTTTCGTAACGAAGAAACCATCAGTTCAATCACTTCAATATCACTTTCAACACCTGAGTGGCCAAATAACTCAGCACCCACTTCAATTGGGCTGCGAGACCCTTTCGCCTTATTGTTCCGAGTCTTAAGTACTTCACCGACATAACACAAACGTTGAATTCCCGACTGCTTGATACGATTCGTTGCAATACGGGCAACCTGCGGTGTCATATCCGCACGAACCCCCATCATCTTACCGCTTTCTTGATCGGTAAAACGACAGGTATCAACCGCCAAATGTCGGCCTTTTCCTGTTAATAGCGAATCGGTAAATTCGGCAATAGGAGGCAGCACCAAGTCGTAACCTGATAATTCGAAACCGTCCAATAACTGACGGCGATAGAACTCAAGCTTTTTTGCCTCTTCCGGCAATAAGTCTTCAATTCCTTCTGGAGTGAACCAAATATTTTGTTGCATTGAACTCTTCTTAACTAAAAATAAATAATAAAATCATACCGATGGTGATGCTAATCAACCCCATCATTCTCAATTTTTTGTCATCCATCTGAACCAGCTCTATCATCGTTTTTCGCCACACACCAGGAAAAACAAATGGGAGCAACCCTTCTAAAATAAACACCAATGCTATCGCACTGAGTAAGGCTTCTACCAACATGAAATTTCTCCCAACGGTTCAGATGAGTCGTTAATCAATTTCTAAAAATTCGGCATAAAAAAGGTGGACTGAACCACCTTTTTAAAATTTAACCGAATGATTTAGAGTTCGTTAACATTACTTTTGCTGATTAAAAAACTTAAAGAAATCAGATTTAGGATCGACCACCATAACATCCGACTTATCTTTGAAAGCTTCTTGATAAGCCGTTAGGCTTTGGTAAAAAGAATAGAACTCAGCATCTTTGGAATAGGCTTTCGCATAAATTCCGGCTGCTTTCGCATCCCCTTCCCCTCGAATCGTTTCGGCATCACGGAATGCATCCGCGATAATAATCGTTCTTTGTCTATCAGCATCTGCTCGAATGCGCTCCGCGGCTTCAGCCCCTTGAGAACGCAAATCTTTTGCGACACGATTACGCTCTGCTTCCATACGCTGGTAAACAGATTCACTCACGTTTTGCGGCAAGTCGACACGCTTGATACGAACATCGATAATGTCAATCCCGAAATCAGCAACCGATTGGCGCGTATCCGCTTGGATGTCTTTAACAATCACTTTACGATCTTGTGAAATCACTTCTTGCACGGTACGGCTACCGAATTCGGCACGAAGGCCATCTTTAATAATCTGAGCCAAACGCATATTCGCTAAACGAATGTCACCGTTCATAGCGGTATAGAAACGTTTCGCATCACTGATACGCCACTGAACAAAAGAATCAACCAATAGGTTTTTCTTCTCACTGGTTAAATAACGCTCAGGATCAGCATCCAGTGTTTGTAGACGCGCATCAAATTTACGCACATTGTTCACAAACGGCGTTTTGAAGTGCAATCCCGGTTTTAAGTTATCTTCAACGATTTCACCAAAACGGAATACCAATGCCGTTTCACCTTGTTGAACGGTAAATAAAGCGCTGCTTCCAATAAACAAGAGCGCTGCAATTAAAATAGATAATGCTGACTTCATCTTAACGTAGCTCCCTTGTTCTTAAATAATCACGAATATTCCCTTTTTGCTGGGTATTTGACTGTGTATTGGTGTTATTCGTTGTATTTGAAGACGACTGAGCTGCATCCGCCGGAATTCTGTAAGGCACAGAATTACCTGCTCCACCTGTCACCATTTTATCTAATGGTAAATAAAGTAAGTTAGACCCGCTGTCAGATCCCACAAACACTTTCGATGTTGCACCTAGAACACCCGAAATAGCATCAATATAAAGACGCTCGCGTGTTACTTTTGGTGCCTTCGTGTACTCACTTAGAATACTCGTGAAGCGATTTGCCTGACCTGTTGCACGTGCAATCACTTGATCATGATAGGCACGTGCTTCTTCAATCTGACGTGCCGCCTGACCTCTTGCCTTCGGCAAGATATCGTTTGAATAAGCTTCCGCTTCATTGATCAGTCTTTCTCTATCTTCTCGAGACTTGACCACATCAGCAAAGGCGTCTTGAACTTGTTCAGGTGGCTGTGCATCCTGCAAGTTTAATGAAGTAATCATTAAACCAGTATTATAGTTGTCTAGTTTTTCTTGCGTTAGGTTTCTCACCTTATTGACAACTTCATCACGCCCTTCAGTTAAAACGAAATCCATTGTGTTACGCCCGACAACTTCTCTTAATGCACTTTCAGTCACATCACGCAAAGTCATATCTGGCACCGCGACATCAAATAGATATTTCTTTGCATCACTGACTTTGTACTGCACAGCAATTCGGATATCGACAATATTTTCATCCTTAGAAAGCATTAATGCTTCTGAAGGCACACTGCCATTTCGATTGCGGCTGTCAGAGCGATACCCAATTTCAGCTGTTCGAATTTGGTCAACATTGACAATAGTGACCGTTTCAATTGGCCAAGGGATATGCCAGTGTAACCCAGCTGTGGTTTGCTCGGAGTATGCACCAAACTGTTTAACCACCCCTCTTTCTGGAGAGTCCACTGTGTAGATACCGCTTAATAACCAAATGATGATTAAAGCAACAACAACCAGAAACGATCCCTTTCCTCCGCCAAACTTATCATTAGATCCGCCTAAAAAATCTTGTGCCTTTTTTAAGATCTCTTGTAAGTCAGGGTCATTCGGCCCATTTGGTTTTCTTGAATCATTCGGACGATTACCGTTCCCTGAGTTGCCCCAAGGATCTTGTCCAGGTTTTCCCGGCTCATTCCACGCCATTAGTTTCTCCAGAAGATTAAAAATCAGTGGGTCATTTTAAATTTTATCGAGCTAAATGTCATCAATTAATCCAATTCCGCTCAGGATTAATTTTTTCTATAAGCTATTTTCGAAATAATTTTAACTATTTTCAAGCAACTTTTGAATGTTTAGAATGGGGTAACGGTCCCGGACGACCCGTTAAATACCCTTGGATGATGTGACAGTCTTGCGCTTGTAAAAAGGTGAGTTGCTGTTCCGTTTCAACCCCCTCCGATACGACTTCTAACTGAAGTTTCGAC
Organism: Hydrogenovibrio crunogenus; assembly: GCF_004786015.1. Classification (NCBI taxonomy): domain Bacteria; kingdom Pseudomonadati; phylum Pseudomonadota; class Gammaproteobacteria; order Thiotrichales; family Piscirickettsiaceae; genus Hydrogenovibrio; species Hydrogenovibrio crunogenus. The sequence goes on along the minus strand of NZ_CP032096.1, from coordinate 1,186,847 downwards.
GCCATTGCAATAATGGTTTCAATAATAGCATTATCATTTAAATCCACATCAATATCACGCACAAAAGACTGATCAATCTTCAAACGATCCAAAGGTAGTTTTTTAAGATAACTTAAAGAAGAATATCCCGTACCAAAGTCATCAATCGCGATTTGGATGCCTCTCGCTTTAATGGCTTCTAGAATTGGAAGTTTCGATTCAATATTGCCAATAAAAATGCCTTCGGTAATTTCTAACTCCAGGCAGCTCGAAATGGCTTTAAATTGCGTTAACAACCGGTCTAGATTCTTCAAAAAATCCATATGATTGATTTGCATAATCGATAAGTTTAACGATAAAGACGGAAGAGGTGCTGGCTTTTGCTCTAGAACCCATCGCTGAAATTCAGACATGGCATTCTGGTACATCACATTGGAAAAGTCTACCATCCATCCATTTTCTTCAATAACAGGAATAAATTGAGCAGGGCTGATCCAGTTACCTGTTTCATCTTTCATTCTAGCCAATGCCTCAAACCCGACAATCTGCTGGGTTCGAACATCTACCTGAGGTTGAAAAAGTGGATAGACCTCACCCGCTTCTATCGATTGTTTAATGTACGTTCTAAACGACAAGTAGTTCAAGGTATTGTGATCAAATGATTCTTGATAAAAACTCATCGCCACTGCATCTTGAGATTTCACTTGATACATTGCAATATCGGCTGCTTTTATCAGTTCATGAATCGTTCGGCCATCCTGCGGAAAAAGAGAAATCCCAACACTGGCGGAAGTAAACAGGTTCTGTCCGTTAACCTCTACTTGTTTTGATAATGCCTTTAACAAACTCTCTGTTTTGGTTTGAATCTCAGTCTTTGACGAAACAGATTCTAAACACAAAACAAACTCGTCCCCCCCAAACCGAGAGACAATGTCTTTTGAGGCAGTATTCTCTAACAAGCGGCGTCCAATCACTTTTAAGTGCTCATCTCCTGTTTGGTGCCCTAAGGTATCATTAATAATTTTAAAACGGTCTAAATCAATGAATAACAATGCGAACATCTTATTCGGATACGCATGAATACGTTTTTCGAGTAGCCGATAAAACTTGTAACGATTTGTCAGCCCTGTCAGGGAATCCTGTTCTGCCAACACTGTCAATTGTTTGGTTTTACTTTCCAGCGAAGCCGCCATTCGATCAATGGACTTTGCAATCAGACCGAATTCATTTTTTTCTTTTAAATTGATTCGGTAATCATATTGCCCGTGAGTGAGTTTCTTGGTTCCAGTTAAAATCTGTCTTATTTTTTGCTTAAACCCAAAATATAAAACAGAAAACCCCAAACTTAAGATAATGAATAAAACGCCCCAAGTATAAAACAACTCTTGTTGATGTCGGTATCGAAGCAATTCGATGTCGCCTGATAAATCGAACTCAGCATATAAATAAGCGCTATCCAATACTTTTTCTGGTTTATTCAAAGATAGCGATTCAAGAGGAAACACACCGACAACGGTTGAATCATTCGGCGTTAACCAAACTTTTCCAGGACGTGTTGAGTCTAAATTCTCCAATGTCTTTAGAACAGTAGATTGAGGTGAAAGCGAGGTGTTTCTCAATGCTGGGCGAGAGGCATGATAAATAAAACCATCTGCGCCAACAATTAAAATCAGTCGTAAATTCTTGTTCGACGTGAGCCGGGACACCTCTCGAGTGATTGCGCGATGGTTTTCTCGGCGATTAAAGTCATTAATCGTTCCTTGAAGTTCAACCAGTCGCTGTTGTATTTCCTGAAGACGGGTCTCTTTAAGCACTTCTTTTTGTTCTAAATAACTTAACCCGAAACTAAACAACCCGACAACCAGCCCCGTCATCAGCGTCACGATGAAGAAAGACAACGCAATAGGCAGTTTCGATAGGCTATTCATTTGGAAGAAAACGACCGTTTAAGTGTTGTGAGAGCAGCAAGGCATCATGTTCCGCTGGATTCACGAGCCCTAAACTGAATAAGGTTTTTTTCAATTTAGGTTCTAATTCGTACAGTGGACTTTTTGAAGAATTTAATAGCACTTTATTTTCTGCTAATGAAGTAAATTTGAGACCAGAAAGCGATTTTAAATATTCTTCGGTTGAAACCTTATAACGTGGCAAAGCATATTCTGCCGCTTTTTTAGGGTTTGCTTTTTGAAAGGCCAGCGCTTTAAACCACCCTTTGACCAACTGACGAATCACTTTGGGGTTATTCTGGACCACATCCGTTCGTACCACCAAAACATCTATGATTTCATTCGGAATGCTTTTAGAGGTAAAGATAGGCTGTTTACCGGCTTGGATTAACTCGGTGCGATACGGATCAAAAGTTACAGCTGCAACGACTTCGCCGTTCTTAAATGCTTGTTGCTGTTCCATGGCATGGGTTGAAATGACATCAATATCATTTAAGGTCAGTCCATTTAATTCTAGTGCCCGCTGTAACACATAAGCGCCTACGGCAGAACTTTCTACAGCAACCGGACGCCCCTTCAAATCTGAAATGGATTGTATATCCGGGTTCGCCAAAATCACATCCCCTCCATCAGAGGTGTCCATAACCAACACAATCTGGACATCTACCCCATCAGCAAGCAGTTGCAACGTCTCATCCAGCGTAAACGCACCGGCTTCCAAGCTATGATTTTTAAATGCGGCTATCGCATCCGTATTAGAGAGGTAATCGAGAATTTTAATCGGCGCTTCTTGAAAATAGCCAAGCTTTTCCGCTAAAACAAGTGGTTCATAACCCGGCCAAAGCAGTGAACTGATACGTAATTCTTGCTGCGGCTTTGAAGCACAAGATGACAACAGAAGCCCGCTCAACAAGGTTAATAAAAAAAACACCCACTTCGTTTTTTTCAGGAATATCATCAATATAGCCACACAACTATTAAAAGTACTTAAAAATATACCACTTTATATGAGGTTTAACAAATAAGCGACTTAAACGTTTTCCTCCGAGAGCTCTTTAAAGCTGAGCACTTCTTTCCACTGTTTTACCTGTTCCCACTCGTTTTCAGTCAAACTCATCTTGAAAACACTGTTACCTTCCTCATCAAACCCTTCATCCAGAATGGTGCCTAATGTATACAGTTCCGCTCTTTTTTTACCCGCTTTAACATCCAAAACCAACTCGACAGTTTTGAATTTGCCACGAAAGTGCGCCGCCACTGCATCAAGCATTAATTCAATACCTTCCGATTCCTTGGCAGAAATCCAAACACGGTCAGGCAACCCTTCATCATTCAAGTCAACATGCGGTTGAATTTCAGGATCTTTCAAGCGGTCAATTTTGTTAAAGACGGTTAATTGCGGCACCTCTTCGGCACCGACTTCCTTAATGACCTCTTCAACATCCGCCATTTTTTCAGTACGATGCGGATCCGCGGCATCAACCAGATGAATCAATAAATCCGCCTCACTGGTTTCTTCCAATGTGGAGCGGAACGCAGCGACTAAATCATGTGGAATGTGACGGATAAACCCAACCGTATCTGCAAAAATAACCGGGCCTGCACCAGGCAAATGCACTTTTCGAAGGGTTGAATCCAGGGTCGCAAACAGCCGGTCTTCTGCATAAACACTGGCGCGCGTCATCTGGTTAAACAAAGTCGACTTTCCAGCATTGGTATAGCCGATAATCGTAATTGTCGGTAAATCTGATTTCTTTCTTGAGCGGCGCCCTAAGCTTCGTTGTTGTCGAACTTTCTCAATACGAGCTTCCAGTTGTTTGATTTTACCCTGAACTAAACGACGGTCGGTTTCCAACTGAGTTTCCCCGGGGCCTCTCGCACCAATCCCGCCTTGGCGATCCAAATGCGACCAGCCTTTTACGAGACGAGTTGACATCCGCTTTAATTGTGCCAGTTCCACTTGAAGTTTCCCCTCATGTGAACGAGCTCTTTGCGCGAAGATGTCCAAAATCAAACCGACTCTATCCAATACTTGGCAGTCTAGAAACTGACTTAAGTTTCGCTCTTGAGCGGGGCTTAAAGCATGATTCACAATCACAACATCCGCTTGATGTGTTTCAACCGCTTCTTTAATTTCCTCAGCCTTCCCTTTCCCAATAAAAAACTTAGGATCGGGAGACTGGCGTTTTGTTGTAATCAGCTCTGCCACTTCCGCTCCGGCAGAATCGACTAATTCATAAAATTCTTCCAAAACTTCACGGTCAGCTTCGTGATAAAAATCAACATGAACCAATATCGCTTTTTCGAGTTGCTTTTGTTCAAGCTTGCCAAATAATTCCATGGATACTGTCGGACACCTGTGTTAAATCGTCATAATATTCTCCTGTTAATAGCCTCGATGATGACTAAAGGAGAGCGTAAAGAGTAAGTGTTGGGGGACTTAAGAGTCCCTATATCGGGTTGTTCGAGACCAAACGATATAGGGAAAAGTCAGTGGAGATAAGTCTTTGATTTATGGGAATCAAAGAAAACAAAAAAGAACGTTATTCAGAATCTTTTGCTTCCGTTTCCTGTGCGTCAAATTCATACGCTTTTGGGTCGCGGGCAGGCACAATCGTTGAGATAGCGTGCTTATAAACCATTTGTGTGACGTTACTGCGCAACAACACCACAAACTGATCAAAAGAATCCACTCGACCCTGAAGCTTAACCCCATTTACAAGATAAATTGCGACATTAATCTTTTCTTTTCTCAGCGCATTTAAGTAAGGATCTTGTATTGGTAAAGCTTTTGCCACTTTTTTATTCTCCATGATTATTTCCTATATTTATTTTTTATTATTTAATTGAAAGTGTTTTAAAAAAAACCGGAAACACTTTAAAACCGCCCTTTTTTAAAAACAAGGGAAAAAACGGTATCTTGTTTAGTTCTTGACGCCAAAAACCATTGAAATCATAACATAAACATTTCATTATTTAAGCATTTTTCGCTAAGCCAGACAAGTAATCTAAAACAGCTTCAACCCTATCGTCAACATTTGTTTTAAAGGGATCTAACACCAGTAAATCTTGCTCTTTTCTTAGCCAGGTTATCTGGCGTTTTGCCAACTGACGGGTGGCCACAATGCTTTTTTCGACAAAGGTATCGTAATCATATTCTTGTGCAAAAAACAGCCAGGCCTGGCGATAACCGACACTGCGAATGGCAGGTAAATCGGCACTTAAACCGTCTAAAGAAAACACCTTTTCCGCTTCTTTTAAAAACCCGTTATTCAGCATTTCATCAAACCTGACAGCAATTTGTTCATGCAGTTTTTTACGGTCTTCAGGAATCAAAGCCACTTTCGCCAGTTTAAATTCAGTCAACCCTTCTTGCTGACCTTCTCGCTGCAACTGTGTCAGCGGTTTTCCCGTCATTTCATAGACTTCTAAAGCGCGAATTAAACGCTGCGGATCATTTTGATGAATACGTTCCGCAGCTTCAGGATCCACTTGCTTCAAGCGCTCATGAAGTGCAGCAGGGTCTTTTTGCCAGGCCTGGTGGATTTTGGCACGAATCGCTTCATCCGCTGAAGGCAGTTTTGCCATCCCTTGTTGTAGGGCGTTAAAGTACATCATGGTACCACCCCCCAAGACGGGTAAGTTTCCTCGTGCAAAAATCTCTTTTACCAGTTCGTGCGTATCTTCAACGAAATCTGCTGCCGAATAACTTTCTGTTGGTTCCAAAATATCGATTAAATGGTGCGGCACAGCAACCTGTTCATCTCGTGTTGGTTTGGCGGTTCCAATATCCATTCCACGATAAATCAACGCAGAATCTACACTGATGATTTCAATCGGAAGATGTTTGGCCAATGCCATAGTCAATCCACTTTTACCCGAGGCCGTTGGCCCCATAATCGCGAGACAGGTTTTTTCTTTAATGAGTTCCGCCACATTCACCGATTGCATTTATTGTCCTCTCATAAACAGCCCGTCTAACTGTTCCATACTTAATTGAACCCAGGTCGGACGGCCATGATTACACTGAGCGGAACTTTCGGTTGCCTCCATATCTCGCAACAAGGCATTCATTTCATCCAAGGTGAGGTGACGGTTGGCTCGAACCGAACCATGACATGCCATGGTACTTAAAATGGCATTGATTTTTTCATCCACTAGCTGAGTTTGTCCTGCAACCGCCAAATCAGCAATCATATCATTCACTAAAAGCGGAATATCGGACTTCGCCAACAAACTCGGCACCATGGTAAATTTTAATTGTTCGGGCCCAAAAGCTTCTGCTTCAAACCCCAGTTTTTGAAACTCTTCTTGATAGGTCTCCCACACCTGAACCTGTGAAGACTCTAGGCTCACCACAATCGGCACCAATAGCGGTTGAGAAATCAAACGATCCTGTTGCCACTGCTGCTTCATACGCTCATACACAATACGTTCATGCGCTGCATGCATATCCACCAGCACCAACCCTTTTTCGTTTTCCGCCAGAATAAACACGCCATGAATTTGCGCTTTTGCATACCCGAGTATGGCCGTGTCATTTTGAGAGGCCGAGCGGTCATCGTGAAAACGATTTTTCAAGGAATCAACCGTTTCTGCATCAGGCGCCATCGCATAGTAAGGTACAGATTCAGACACGCCTATACTGGAACTTCCCGTTGAAGACGATGGCATTTGAAATTGCATCGCTGATTGCGAGATTTGAGGGTCTACCGGTCTAGATTCCGCTGAATAATCACCTGAAAAAGCGGATGAAGGTGTTAAGGTTGCATTATTTTGATTGGAAGCCACACCAACAGGCTGAGTGACCGCCTCACGGACTGAGCGGCGTAAAAAGTCATAGACCCAACGTCCATTTGCAAAACGCACCTCATATTTTGCAGGGTGCACATTCACATCGACCAAATCATGCGGAATCTCTAAGAACAATAAATAAGCAGGATGGCGTCCATGGTAAAGTACGTCCGCATAGGCTTGTTTAACTGCATAAGAAAGTAACCGGTCTCTTACAATACGTCCATTCACAAATAAATACTGCATGTCCGTTTGGCTACGGTTAAAAGTCGCTTGTCCGACCCAACCACTGAGCTGAATATCCTGTGCTTCAAAATTCAATTCCAGACTTTGATCCACAAAAGGTGTGCCCATCAATTGTTTCAAGCGTTGTTTTAACGCGACCTCATCATGTGCAGCATGCACTTGTCGAACAACTTTTTGGTTATGCACCAGTTTCATGGAAATTTCAGGACGACTCAGCATCACCCGCTTAACCAGCTGGTCAATATGCATGAATTCCGTGCGTGCGGCTCTCAAGAACTTTTTACGCGCTGGTGTGTTGAAGAACAAGTCTTTGACTTCAACATGTGTACCTTGCGGATGTGCCGTTGGCTTTGGATCTGACCAACGCCCCTCTCCTTCGCCACTTAATTGCCAAGCGGCGGTTTCACCCTGAAACTTACTGGTTAAGGTTAAGCGGGAAACCGAGCTGATACTCGCCAATGCTTCGCCTCGAAATCCTAATGTACTCACTGCAGCCAAATCTTGAGCCGTATGAATTTTGCTGGTGGCATGCCGACTCACTGCCAACATCAATTGTGACTGACGGATGCCCATGCCGTTATCAATCACAGAAATCAGCTTCTCACCGCCTTCTTCAATCTGAATGTCTATTTGAGTCGCCCCGGAATCCAACGCATTTTCCAGCAACTCCTTAACAACGGAAGCCGGTCTTTCAACCACTTCTCCAGCCGCAATCTGATCGGCTAAATGCGAAGGCAACAAGGAAATATCAAGACATTTTTCTGACGGAGTATTGGACAATTGAGACACGACTTTTCTTTTATGAACGAATGAAAAAGAGATTCAAAATTAAATTGTAATGCACGCTATTATAACGATTTATAAAATGATTGATAGGAATGGGATCAAGTTGATAGACACTGGCATGCCCTATCAACAAAAAACCACCAGGCCTGGTGGTTTTTTATGTCGGAATTTTGACAAAGTTAAGCTTCCGCTTGGTTTAGCCCTTTACAAGGTCGCAATAACATCTTCTGAAACCGGAATACGGAGTTTTTTACCAACGTATAAACGATCTGCTTTTTTAATTCCGTTAATTTTTTTCAACTTATAGGTTGAGATATTATAGTTCTCTGCAATTTCCGACAAAGTATCGCCACTTTGAACACGGTAATGAACATACAGCTGCTCTCCCCAGCGAGGCTTGGTTGCATTGTGCTGAACAAATTTATCAAGTCCGCTCACGATAGACTTCGCCATTTGCGTTTGAAAGTGGTCAGAGCTTAATTTTCTCGCTTCTACCGGGTTGGAAATAAACGCGGTCTCGATCAAAAGAGACGGCATGTCAATAGACTTCAATACCGCAAAGTCAGCCGATTGTACCGATTTTTTATGCAGGCGAACCGAACGTGCCATCTCACCTAGTACAGCCTGACCTAACTTACGACTGGCACGAATGTTAGCCGAACGAGTTAAATCAGATAACACAAACGCCACATCCGCATCACGCCCTTTTAATTTCACGTCTTGAAGAGAAGCGTTTTCAGATTTGGCCAGGATACGAGCCATCACACTACTCGCCCCATTAGTTGACAAGATATAGACAGATCCTCCTCGAGCACGTGCATCAGGGAAAGCATCCGCGTGCAATGATAAAAAGATATCCGCATCTTTTTTGTGCGCAATTCGCACACGTTTATGCAGCGGAATAAAGACATCTTTATCTCTTGTCAAAACAGCACGCATACCCGGTTGCGCATCAATATATTTTTTCAATTTTTTAGCCAATTTCAAAACAACGACTTTTTCACGTAAGTTGTTATGCCCAATTGCGCCGGTGTCTTTTCCACCATGCCCGGCATCAATCGCGACAACCAAGTCTTTATTTTTTGTCTGAAACACATCACTGCCGCTGTTCAGCATAGAACGTGTTACGCGGTTATTGGCAACATCCTCTTTACGAGAAGATTTATTGGTTTTAGGTTTGGTACTAAAAGAAGCTTGAGCGACTTGACGCGTTACTTTTTCTGGCGCTGCTTTTTTAGCAACGACGATTTTTTTGGCGGTTTTCTTGGTGTTTTTAACCGTTTTTTTAGCGACATGTTTGGTTACTTTTCGGTTCGTAACGTCAATCACAACACGCTCTGCACCACTTTTGTTTTTGGCTAGAGCGAAATAGCTGTAATCAAAATCGTCACGCAAATCCAAAACAACGCGAGTGCGTTTAGCTTGATTCTTGACGCGAGCCTGTTTCACTCGTGCGTCTAGGAATTTCATTTTTGAAAACGTCAGCTGGTTTTCGGCTTTGTAAAAGTCCACCACAATACGAGCCGGATTTTTCAACGTAGTAATCTCAAAACGATGGTTTTGTTTGATTTCGAATACCACTCGGGTTTTATCTTCACCTTGCCCCATTCGCATCTTCACCAAAGATGTCTTGGCAAAGACTGAAGTCGACATCACAACCACTAACATTGCAGCCATTACTGTCATGAAAGCTTTTAAAGGATTTACGTTATTTTTTCTGATCATGGCACTACCCACTCAATATTTTTGTTTTGATTGTGCTAGTCACTATCAAGTTCCATGCCAACTTTTTCTGTCAGCTTTTTGACGAAACCATTTGCGCGGTCCTGACAGGCAGAAATCGTCACTTTTCGAGCCTCTCTCAACACATTCAACTCAATCAGAATATCTGCTTCAGGAAGGACGCCCTTTCCTTTCGACGGCCACTCTACCAGCGCCACAAATGGAGGCGTCAATAAGTCACGAATGGCTAAAAATTCTAATTCTTCCGGGTCACATAAACGATAAAGATCGAAATGCTGAATGGTTCCCAATGACGTGGGATAATTTTCAACTAACGCATACGTTGGACTTTTTACTTTCTGCCCAGGTACAAAGGATTGCACAAAAGCGCGAGAAAAGAAAGACTTACCTGCACCTAAATCGCCTTTTAAATAAATCATCCACCCTAAATCAAACGTCTTTAGCTCTTCGCATAACTGCGCAAAAATATGCGCCAACTGCTGCGTATCTGCTTCCGTTTCTAGCAATAAGCCACATTCAAGCAAATCATCCGTACTTTTAGGGTGTGCTGTTGATTTGGTAAAATTCATCAATAGGTATTCTCAAAAGGCACTAAAATAGAGGTGTCATTCATAATTCTTGAAGTTTAAAGCGAACATCCATGCCAAAAAACGCTCCAACGACCCTCAAAAACTCAACTGATTCAGCATTATACCAGCTTGCGGAAAAGATTAAACAATGGGGGCTGTCGCTTGGTTTTGCTGATGTCGGCATTACCGACATTGATTTAGGTCAGTATGAATCCAGTTACTTTGAATGGCTTGAAAAACGGTTTCATGCCGACATGGAGTATATGGTAAAGCACGGCACGAAACGAACGCGCCCAGAAGAATTGGAGCCTGGAACGCGTCGAGTCATCAGTGTTCGTATGAATTATTTTGATACTGAGGCTTACTCACCGATTCCTCAACTGCAAGCCAGCGATCACGCCTATATTTCCCGCTATGCCTTGCACAAGGATTACCACAAACTGATGCGGAAGCGCTTGCAACAGCTTGCAGAAAAAATCAATCAAACGATTGAAAATGATTTTCACTACCGCGCTTTCTGTGATTCAGCCCCTGTATTGGAACGCCCTTTAGCGGAAAAGGCCGGGCTTGGGTTTATCGGTAAAAACAGTTTAATCATTCATCCACGCGCCGGCTCTTGGTTTTTCCTGGGAGAACTGTACACCAACCTACCCTTACCGATTGATCCTCCTTTTGAAAAACAAGGGTGTGGTCCATGCACTGCGTGCATTCAAGAATGCCCGACTCAAGCAATTGTGGCCGATGGCGTAGTGGATTCCAGGCGCTGTATTTCTTATTTAACCATTGAAAACAAAGGTTCCATTCCTGCGTCGCTTCGGGAAAAAATGGGAAACCGAATTTACGGTTGTGATGACTGTCAGCTTGTCTGCCCTTGGAATAAGTTCACACAAGACACGAATGAAACTGCTTTCAAAGCCAATTCATTATTAGATGCCAGTACCTTACTTGAATTGTTCAATTGGTCTGAAAAAGACTTTCTCAAACAGCTTGAAGGTTCTCCTATTCGTCGTATTGGCTTTGAACAATGGCAACGTAATCTTTGCGTTGCTATAGGTAATGCGCTAGAAAATTCAACACTAAGCGAAGAGATCATTCATGCTTTAGAAAGCCATCAGAGTGATTCAGACCTCGTCAATGAACACAAACACTGGGCATTGCAACGCCAAAGGCACTTTTTGAAGGCGCCGGAAGAAATAACCAGGCCTGGTCATTTTTCATCTCCTTCAAAGCCGCATAAAGCCAAAAAATACTATTTACCGAAAACCATTGCCGTGCGGAAGTAATCCCCTTATCAAAGATAGGAATCAGAATTTTCTTATAATGCTTGAATATCTTTTCAATTGGGTTAAAGTTTCACATCTAACTATATAAACAAAAGAAACAGCACCCGTTTTACAATATGCGTCAATTTAAAGCCAATATCTGGACCCTCTTCTACCTGATTGCCTTCAGTGGCTTTGGATTGTTAATTTGGTTGTCCATCAACACCTTTCAGCACGAAAAAAAGGAATTACATGATCATCTTTTAGTGGATGCGAAGTTTTTATCGCAAATGGCGCATGCATCCTTAGCTGAAAAGGAGCTTTCGTTGGATGTGCTCGGCTCCAGACTATTTGAGGACCAAACCTATCAAGATAAAACAGAATCTCAAAAAATTTTGGACAAAGCGCTGGAATTAACGCCAAGTTTGACGGGGTTTGGTGTTTTTTCTCCGGACGGCAAAATCCTAGCCAGCACTTCAAACATGGAACACAATATCATCCCCAACCTCAAAACGCATGCTGCGACCAGAGATAGCTTTACAAGAACGCTTCAAAGCCACAATATGGTGATTGGAAAAACGTATTTTTTCAAGCCGCTCAACGAATGGATCATCCCGATTCGTAAAGCCGTTAGAAATCATCAGGGGAAAGTAATAGGCGTCATCACTGCAGGTTTAAAAATCGGTAAAAACGGATTTATCAATCAGGAACACGCCTTAAAAAATCGTAATATCCTTATTGTAAATGACGTCACTAAGAACCGCATCCTGCTGACAGGTATGTCTCAAAAAGCCTACACCACACTTTATCGAGATGCTATCCCGACTCAAACGATTGAACAGGTCGAGCAATTCTTTAAAGAAGAATACAACCTGTCAATCGAAGACGTGAAACAACATAAAGAAACCACCTTTTTAGAATTTTACTCAATAAACACTGGGCAAGAAGTCGCTGCCGCCACCCTGTTTGACCCGCTATATCAAGTCTGGTTTGTGTTATTTCAAGACAAACAAAAATTACATGACGAAGTGTTCCATACGATTACGATTTACTTTTTGGTTTTTATGATCATTCTGGTCTTGATCTATCAATTGTTTAGTGTCATTTATCGTAATGAAAGAGAAACGAAACAAAAACTGATTCATCAACTAACGCATGACCCTTTAACGGGACTACCCAACCGTGAATATATTGATATTGAGCTCAAGGATGAATTAGCAAATCCTCAAAACCGTTATGACTTGCTGTTTTTAGATTTAGACAATTTCAAAGACATCAATGATAACTTTGGTCACGAAATTGGTGACAAAGTGCTCATTGAAGTGGCAAACCGATTTAAAACCGTGCTTGGAGAACAAGGCTGGTTGATTCGTTTTGGTGGGGATGAGTTCGTGTTTATTAAACTGCCTGTCAAAACTGAACTCAGCCTTTTTGCAGAGCAAATTATCAAAGTGCTTTCCGACCCTTTCATTATTGAAGACATGAACTTCAACATTGGTGCCAGTATTGGAATGGCATCCTATCCAAACGATTCAGACGACCTGAAAACCCTTCTGAGCTTTGCCGATTTGGCAATGTATGAAGCAAAAAAACAAAAAAATACCTTTGCCCATTTCTCAAGTCATTTACGCGAAGATGCTCTACAGAAGGTTTTGATTGAACACTTACTGAAACAAGCCATTATTGATAATGAAATCAGCATTGTTTACCAACCGCAGCTCAATGTAAAAGAAGAATTGATTGGCGCAGAAGCGCTTGTTCGCTGGCATAACGAAACATTAGGCGAGGTGCCCCCCAGTACTTTCATTCCCATCGCAGAAGAAATGGGCTTTATGCCTGAATTAGGACGGCATATTGCAGATTTAACACTCTCTGAAATAGGACCACTACAAAGCAAACTGCGCCAGTCATTTGAAGTTTCCATGAATATTTCTGTACGCCAATTTATGTCTATCGGTTTTTACGAAGATATCACTCGTATGATTAACGAAAGCACTTTGAAACCAGAGTTGATTATGCTTGAGGTGACAGAGTCGATCTTTATGGAAGAATTAGACTTTGTTATCGACATTTTAGAAAAACTTAAATCACACGGCATCATGCTTTCAATGGACGATTTTGGTACGGGGTTCTCATCCCTCAGCTTACTGAGAACATTGCCTATTCATGAACTCAAAATCGATAAAAGCTTTATTGATGACATTCTTCATGAAGAAAAAAATTACGGCCTGGTAGAGAACATTATTGAAATAGCTCAGAAATTGAAGATGCAAACCGTTGCTGAAGGGATTGAAAGTGAAGCACAAGCCAAACTGCTTACACAATTTGGTTGCGATATTTTCCAGGGATATTACTTCTCGAAACCGTTGACCTATTCACAATTAGAAGACTACTTACAAACCACCCCAATTGGAAAGCTTTAAATACGATCGAAAATCGACCCTTGTGAAGCGGTAAAGAACTTTTCGTACATCCTTGAAGCATACGTATTGGTCATGCCCGCGATATAATCAGAAAGCACTCTAAGCTGCCCTCTTTCCGTTTCTGAACTGACAAATTTTGTATAGGTATTACGCGGCAATAACGCTTCAGGGTTCGCTCTTAACGATTTAAACAAATCCAACACTATCAACTGCCCTTTGTATTCCATCCCTTTGACTTCCGGCAGCGTAATCACATGAACATATACAAATGTTTTTAACAATTCCAGCACCGCCATTTCTGATGTTCCTAGCTTCGCCTGATAGCGTAACAAAGGGTGTTCAAACACGGTGTTTTCATCCATATAAATACTTTCAACCATGATGCCCACCATTTTGCTGATGGCATGCTTTCGGTCTTTTGAGCGAGAACTGAACAAACGTTCAGACATGGTGTGATCCCATAAAGGATGTTCTTGAAAGATGGGGTTCTCCATCACCTCAGCTTGCCATAAATCACGTGACACCATTCCCATCGCCACAGCATCTTCCAAGTCATGAATACCATAAGCGATGTCATCCGCCAGTTCCATAATCGTGGTATCCAACGCCTTATATTGCGTTTTATGAAACCCTTTGTCGTCCGGTTTGAGTTGTGTAAACAGCTTCCTATCGGTTTCGGAAAACATGCCCAAAACCCACTCAAACTGTTCTTTCTCTTCCAAATACACACTGGCTTTGGGCGGATACCAGCGACTCATGTCTAAGGTGCGAAAATCATGTGCATCCTTTTCTTGCATCTGAATTTGATAATCTTTGTTTAACGCCACAACTTCATCGTAAATAGCCGGATATTTCAAAACGCCTAGTGTCGCTCGACGAGACAGGTCAATACCATTTTTGGGCGTATATTCACCTAGTCTCGACAAAATACGCAAGGTTTGTGCATTACCTTCAAATCCACCATGACGTCGCATCATATAGTTCAAAGCCACTTCGCCCCCATGTCCATAAGGAGGGTGTCCCAGATCATGTGCCAGGCAAATCGCTTCAATCAAATAAAAAGAAGGCAACCAATCCAAATACTCTTGCCCTTCTCCCACCGTAATCAGCTGTTCAACCAAACCGGAACCGATCTGTGCCACTTCCATGGAGTGGGTTAAACGCGTACGGTAGAAATCAGATTCATTCAATCCAAAAATCTGAGTTTTGGCTTGTAACCGCCGAAATGATGCGGAATGAATGACTCGAGCACGATCCCGCTGATAAACGATTCGAGCCTCTCGCGAAGCCTTACCTTCCAAAAAATCCGTATAACGTTGCGTCCAATCTCTTTCTTCTTGGTGCGCCTGATGCATTGATGCACTCCTGCTACAAATCAAATAAGGATTCCCGTATATTTTTCGACAGATACGCTCACCCCGATCCTATTAAATTATCATTACTGGCGTTATCATACTGAAAACAAAGCCATTCCTCTAATTAAATACAGTGAATCCATTCATCAAAGTAAAATCCTTCCCTTTGTAATGAAATTAATCCACACAAAAATGAGTAAAATTACTTGTTCAAGTATAAAGATTTGGTAAACTTTAATCTCAACCTAATTTAAAAGTGAAAAGTCCATGAATTCAATCATGCTCCGAACTGTTTTGATTACATTTTTTTTATCCTCTTTATCTGTCTTAATGACAGGTTGTGGAAACCCCGAACTGGATGAGTGTAAAGCCAAAGCCAGTGCATACTGGGACACGACAAAAGATAATCCTAAAGACAATAAAGCATACTGGGATGCTATCCAGCGTTGCAAAGACAGATACGACAAATAACGCTTTTCGTTTTATTTAAAGTAACCTATGAAAAACCTTAAAGGCATTCTCATCTACACTTTGTCTGTTTTTGGAGTGTCTATCGCCTATTATTTCTATGCCCGAAACACCCTACCCCGACAAGAATCAGAAACCTTTTTATCTGAAATTGGCGAAGGGTTTGGAGAAATCGCCTTATGGATGCTTCTGTTCATTTATGCGCGCACACTGCTCAAACTGTTATTTGAAAAAGGGGCATTACAAGAACGAATATTACCGAATTATGTCTATGAACCGACGCAAACACTCGTTCAAAAAATTTTAATCCCTCTTAATCGCACCCATGTTTATGTTGGAATCGCAACCCTAGCGGTGACATTCCTACATATTATTATGGTTGGATTTCATTTCGAAATCGTATTGTTTCAAGTGGTAATGATTTTATTGATCTGGCAAGGCATTTTCGGTTTTTTTCTGCGATGGAAATTTTCTCCCAAACAACTCAAGCAATTTTCGTATTTAGTTCACGCTCAATTTTTAACCGGTATCATGATCGGCATCTTTGCCTATGTTGGTCACTGGATGGTGGATTAACACGAGCTCCCTAGAACCCAAAAAACCAAACAATTAACTTTATATAATTTTAATAACTGACTCATAATTAATCATGAATTCATAGGTACTGAACAAAATGCCCTACCCAAAAATGGTCTCTGATTACTCTAAACCCATCGTGTTTGCCATTGCGTTCATAATGGCAGCCATTGCAGGTTACATCAACAGCATTATGCTGATTGAGTTCGGGATGCCAGTCAGCCAAATGACAGGGATTGCATCTCACCTCAGTGAAAGCGGGTTTTATTTTGAATGGCAGACGTTCATGACCAGTTTATTAATTCTGTTCAGCTTTATCGCTGGTGCATTTTTATCGGGCTGGATTATCGATCATGGTCAATATCAAGAAGATAGAAGTTATGGCATCGCACTTTTTTTCAATGGTCTTATCCTACTCATATCCACCCTGTTTATGTTTTATTTCACCGCACTCGCACTCATGTTCAGCGCTGTCGCCTGTGGCTTACAAAATGCAATGGTCGCCAGCTACAAGGGCTTACAGGTTCGTACGACCCATGT
Organism: Hydrogenovibrio crunogenus; assembly: GCF_004786015.1. Classification (NCBI taxonomy): domain Bacteria; kingdom Pseudomonadati; phylum Pseudomonadota; class Gammaproteobacteria; order Thiotrichales; family Piscirickettsiaceae; genus Hydrogenovibrio; species Hydrogenovibrio crunogenus. The sequence continues at coordinate 1,170,160 of NZ_CP032096.1, read as the reverse complement.
CACTGGCATTTCAACCGATATCGGTGTTCATCTGGCACATCGTTTTAAAAACAAAACACCTTTCAGCTGGCGGGTTTGGTTATTGTTTTGTATTTTAGCTGGTTTCATACTGGGCGGACTGTTCGGTATTCTATGCCTTCAATTTTTTGGCAACTTCGCCTTAATGATTCCTGCTTTAACGGATGCTTTACTGGCCATTCTTTATTTCCATTTCATTCCCTCCACATCACTCCCTCATTAATGCTTTAATCGAGTTCAAAATTCATTAAACAACCAGGCCTGGCTGTTTTTAACATTCATTCTAAGGTTGAATCGCATGAATTTTTAGCTTAATCAGAAGCAGTTTGTTACACTCACATCACATTTAACTTCCCTCTTTAAGATAGAAAAGGTTGCTAAAACGTTATGTATGATTCCGAAAAATTTAACAGTATTTCGCATCTAGTCGGCGCCATTTTTTCGATAATGGGGCTGGGCGCACTCCTTACAGTCAGTTTTTACGAACAGAACCTGCTCCTGTTTATCGGTTTTTTAACGTTTGGTTTGACACTGGTCATGCTGTATATTTTTTCGACACTCTATCATAGTCTCCGAGCCCCTTATGCCAAACGCGTGTTTCAAAAACTCGACCATGTCGCCATTTATTTATTGATTGCCGGAACCTATACCCCCTTTACCTTAGTTACTTTAATCGACAGTAGCGGCATCAGTATGCTCATTGCCGTCTGGTCACTGGCACTTATTGGTATCAGTCTCGACTTGTTTGTTAAAAACCGCATTGAACTGATTCAAATTGCCATTTATCTGATTATGGGATGGTTAGTGGTCGTTGATTTCTCCGAGCTCCAGCAAGCGTTACCTGCTGCAGGTATCTTTTGGCTTACCGCTGGCGGCATCGCATACACGGTCGGCATCACTTTTTATGTACTCGACCATCAAAATCGGTTGCGACATGCGCACGGCATCTGGCATCTATTTGTGCTGGCGGGCTCCATTAGCCATTTCATTGCTATCATCGGCTACGTGCGTTGAATCATTCCCTTTTATCATCGCTACATTTCAATTAAAGCGCGTATCATTCATGTTAAAATGCTCCTTTTTAAAACGTAATTTAAAGAGTCTCATTTAAACCATGAAAACATCATCGCTTTTACTTGCTACCACGCGTGAAACCCCGGCCGACGCGGTTGTTATCAGTCACCAACTTATGCTCCGTGCGGGCATCATTCGCCCATTGGCGGGGGGATTGTACAACTGGTTACCACTTGGTGTCCGCGTGCTACGCAAAGTGGAAGCCATTATTCGTGAAGAAATGAATAAGGCACAAGCACAAGAAGTCTTAATGCCGGTTGTTCAACCAATGGAACTTTGGGAAGAATCCGGACGAGCGGAAGCCTATGGCCCGGAACTACTGCGATTTAAAGACCGTCACCAAAGAGACTTTGCGCTAGGCCCGACGCATGAAGAAATCATTACCGACTTGGTACGTAAAGAAATCCGCAGTTACAAACAGTTACCTGCCAACTTCTATCAAATCCAAACCAAATTCCGTGATGAAATCCGTCCTCGTTTCGGAGTAATGCGCTCTCGTGAATTCATTATGAAAGATGCTTACTCTTTCCATATGGACAAAGACAGCCTCCAAGATACTTATGAAGAGATGTATGACACCTATAACCGTATCTTCACACGTCTAGGGTTAGACTTCCGTCCGGTACAGGCAGATACCGGTTCGATTGGGGGCGAAGGCTCGCATGAATTCCATGTTTTGGCTGATTCAGGAGAAGATGATATTGCCTTCTCAAGCGATTCCGATTATGCCGCAAACATTGAGCTTGCAGAAGCCCTTGCCCCTCGTGGAGAGCGCGCAGCAGCAACCGAAGAATTGACCAAAATTGAAACGCCTAATAAACACAGCATCGAAGACGTATGTGACTTCCTGCAACTGAAGAAAAAGAAAGTGGCGAAAACATTGGTGGTGAAAGGCGCAACGGAAGAGCATCCTGTTGTCGCCCTTTTGATCCGCGGTGACCATGATTTAAATGAAATCAAAGCGGAAAAGCTCGACTTAGTGGCAGAACCGTTTGAAATGGCCAGTGATGAAGACATTCAAAATGCCGTAGGCTGTAAAGCCGGCTCCATTGGCCCGGTGAACTTAAACATTCCAGTTATTGTCGATCGCACGGCGGCACATATGGCCGATTTTGTTTGTGGCGCCAATGAAGATGGATTCCACTTCACCGGCGCGAACTGGGACAGAGATGCCACACAGACGTTAGTGGCCGATATTCGCAATGTGGTCAAAGGCGACCCAAGCCCTTGTGGAAAAGGCAAAATCGAAATCCGCCGCGGGATTGAAGTCGGTCACATCTTCCAACTAGGCAACAAGTATTCTGAAGCATTGAACGCGACTGTGTTGAATGAAAATAGCCGTGCTCAAATTCTGGAAATGGGATGCTATGGAATCGGTGTCACCCGTGTTGTGGCAGCAGCAATTGAACAGAACTACGATGATAAAGGCATTATCTGGCCAGAAGCCATCGCACCTTTCCAAGTGTGTATTGTGCCGATGCAAATGCACAAATCCCCTCGTGTAGAAGAAGCTGTTATGGCACTTTATAACGAACTGACAGCCAAAGGCATTGAAGTCCTGCTGGACGACCGTAAAGAACGCCCAGGCGTCATGTTCAACGATATGGAATTGATTGGAATTCCGCACCGTATTGTTATTGGCGAACGCGGTCTGGATAAGGGCGAAATCGAATACAAACATCGTCGGGATGAAAAATCACAGGATATTCCCGAAGCAGATTTCATAAGTTTTCTAATGGAAAAACTCAGCCAAAAATAACGCCTAAAAAAGCGGCTTTTAGCCGCTTTTTTATTACATTGTAATTATGTTCCCCTCAGCTTTTTAAGGACATTATTGCATCTTTAACCATCAATGAACTGCATTCATTAATTGCTATTCAACTCAATTAAATCGAGCATGCTTTACTCACCCTGTCTGATGAATTCTGAACTAAAGTCAACCTGATGTTTTTTAACCTACAAAGGGTTGACACAACTTGATAAAAAGATGACTGATTCCTGAAGATGTCGGCAATCATATTTGGTACCCCCTTAATATTTTCAGCTATTCGGCGTATAGTTGGAAGTGAGTGAAGAATTCACTCAAGTGATTTTTTTAACTTACGCTACGATAAATTCAGAGGTGAACGTATGAAAACACAACTGATTGGAATCATGTTAGCTGCCGTCTTTAGTTCAACTGCTTTTGCAGCAGATGATCAAAGCCCTGTCGAAGTAAAAGGCTCGGGATCTGCCATTGGGGCGGGTTTTGAAAATTGGGCACAGGACAATTTAAAATATGGAGATTCAGGCGGACAAATTATTGCCGCTGAAGTAGAGGCTTGGATTAAGACAAGCAAAAAAATAGGAAGAGTCTAGCGTCATCAATGCCTATTTCACCCTCCTAGAAAATCAAGCGGCTTATACAGCCGCTTTTTTTATATGAAAAAGTTATCCTGACAAAATTTAACCACCTTGCCATTACATTTAAGACTGACTTACTTTTGTTCATCGTTTGTGCTATGCCGATACTAAAAGTCTCTGCCATTATCACCGTTTGGAATCGTCTCAAGGCTGGTGCGGCGTCCATAATATGCTCTCGCCGGCAGGAAGATATGAGAGACTTGGACTAAAGCGGCCATTAAGAAAGAGTTCAAATCAGGCCTGGCTGATTTTAACGATTTTAAACGTTAAATCTTGCACCAGTCCATTTACCAGATCAAATCATCCGGCACTTCAAACTGCGCGTAATATTCTTCGTCTTCTTTGGAAAGCGAGTCATCCTTTTTGGCAATGGGAATCAGTACGTTTTCATCACGTTGCGCTACTTTTTCAGCGACGGTTTCTGGAAGTAATGCATAGCCACTTTTAAATTTCGCAATCCGAATCTTATCGCTCACCAGGCGTTTATGTATTTCGGCGGTTACATTCAACGTTTTCACCACTGTTCCATCGACAAAATTATAGGCAATGTCGCCATCCACCTTTTTTAAACGGTTGGAATCGATTAACTGATACAATTCCGCTTTCGCTGCTTTTTGCGCTTGCTGTTGTTGGCGTTCTTGGTTCAGCTGTCGATCGCGCTCGGCTTTTTTCTGTGCCGCCTCCGCAGCAAGTTTAGTCGCTTCGGTTTGGGTCGTCTGCCCTTTTTTGTTTTTGCTTTGCTTAGATTGCTGATACTTTTCTCGTTTGACTTTTTTGGCCTTTTTTTCATCGACCAAGCCCGATTTTTTCAGTTGATCAAATAACGATCCCGCCATATCTTTTGCTCACCTATACTTTTGAATGGCAGGCATTTTACCTTATTAAACCCCGAATGGGTAAGTGTCAGGCACGCCACTGATTTCTTCGGTGGTTAAAGGCGTAACCGCTTGTGTTTCGTCAATCCAAATATACTCATCAAATTGAAGGGGTAAGACCGCTTCGAAATAATGACTGGCAAGCTCGGTCTCTGGACGGTAAATCACCCCAATAGCTCGTTCTAATCGTGGTTTATTTAACTCTTGAATCAACTGAGGGTCTGAATTGTGACGTAAAGGCAGAATCAATCCAGCCTGTTGAGTTTGATGAAAAAGGTTTTCATAACTTTGCGAATGAGAGGGTTGGACTTGTTTAACCTCCATAGGTTGATCCCAGTTGGAAGCGGCTGCGACAGTGCCATGATCGGTGCCAAATCCGATTCGGTAAGCATCCTCACCAAATGCTTGGCGACACAATTGACCAATATTATGCTCGCCCCGTTTGGACATTTCCGTGGCAGAAGCATCTCCAATATGAGAATTATGCGCCCAAACAATCGCTTTTTCTTCTTCACCACGCGACTGCATAACACGGTTCAAAGTATCGAACATATGTTGATCTCGTAAGTTCCATGAGGCATGAGAACCATAATACATAACACGATAATAACGTTCCGCATTGGCAATCAATTCGGCATTTTGACTGGCGTCTAAAAATCGCTCTCCGTCATTAAGTACATAAGATTGACGCTTTTTGTATAACTCCGTCAACATCTGCGCCACATCATTTTCACAATCTTGATATTGATCACTTAATGCCGCCCTGCCGTAGGCTGCAGGGTTAGCTTCCCACGGGCTCAAACAACCGTATCGCCAACGCGCCACTTCTGCCAAGTCTGGATCAAGTTCTTCTAAATACTCCACCACTGCATTAATGGACGTGAATAGACTGTACATATCCAGTCCATAAAACCCGGTGCGTTGCTCCATATCCAATGTTTTATTGTATTCATGCAACCAGTCGATAAAATCACGCGTTTCCGTATTACGCCACATCCAAGTCGGAAAACGTGAAAATGCAGTCCATTCGGAAGGTGATGTGTCTCGATGCCTTACATAATGATCAATTTGGGCTGCATCTGGCCAATCAGCTTCAGCGGCCACGATTGTAAACCCTTTTTCTTCGATTAAACGCTGGGTAATGCGCGCACGCATGGCATAGAACTCTGACGTACCATGACTGGCTTCGCCTATCAGAACCACTTTAGCATTGCCTATACGTTCTATTAAGCCATCTAAGTCGGCATTCTCTACTGATTCAAACGTCTCACTGTTTTGTAGAATCTGGTCGGGCAAAGATTGGTTAACAATTGGCCTGGTCTGAATGACACGAGGGCTGGTTTCTTGAGACAGACCAGCTTCCAATTCCCATCCTTGTTCTCCAATTAAAGGAACAAAGCGAACATCCGCCAATTTTTCCAGATCGAACTGCGCTTGACCTCGACGTGTTATTCGAACCAACTCTTGTACATTTTTATGCGCTCCGACGGGAACCACCATACAACCCCCAATGGCAAGTTGATGCTTAAGGCTTTCAGGAATACTCGGGGCACCCGCCGACACCAATATGGCATCAAACGGTGCGACTTCTTTCCAGCCTGTGGTGCCATCCCCACTAATGACTGTTACATTGTCATAACCCTCCTGAGAGAGACTTTTAGCTGCGTTTTCGGCCAATTCATCAATACGTTCCACCGTATAAACTTGACTGGCAATTTCGGCCAGCACGGCAGCGGCGTAACCTGAACCGCCTCCTATTTCGAGAACTTTTTCTCCTCCTTTCAATCCTAACGCTTCAATCATATAACCCACGATGTAGGGTTGAGAAATGGTTTGACCTGCGCCTATCGGTAAAGGCGAATCTCGATAACTCAAGTCTTGCATATCTTCTGGTACAAAAGCTTCTCGATGAACGGTTCGCATTGCTTGCAACACCTTAGAGTCGCGAACACCTCGCGCTTCAATTTGGTCGTTAACCATCAGGTCACGTGTTCTTTCAAAATCAATCATCCCCACCCCCACAAATTGAACAGGTCTTAATGCATTTATAGAATCAAACACTTACGGTTATGTTAAAAAGATACTCTTAGGTAATGAAATTCTCAAGACAAAAACATAAAAGTTTTGCTTCCTCGCCGGCATTCATTAGAATATGCTGATTCTTCAGACCCCGCAACGCTAGGAATCCTATGACACCTGCTTTATTGATACAAACGGCTTTATTGACCCTCTTTGCGATGATTGCATTCGCTGCCAACGCCGTCATTTGTCGCTGGGCATTGGATGGCGGTTGGATCGATCCGGTCAGTTTCACCAGCCTGCGATTAGGATCAGGGGCAGTCATGCTGTTTATTGTTATGACTCTATTTGCATGGAAAAATTCACAAAATAAAACCAACCAGCCCATTGAAAAAAATATCAGCAGAGGCAGCTGGAAAGCCGCATTTATCTTATTTGTTTATGCGTTGACCTTCTCTTATGGTTATGTGGCAATCAGCACGGCCACCGGCGCTTTGATTTTAGCGGGAGTAGTGCAATTAACGATGATTGGCTATGCTTTAAAAAATGGTGACAAGCTACACGGTGCAGAATGGGTTGGTGTGGCCTTAGCACTATTGGGGTTGTTGTATTTAATGTATCCAAAACTGACCACGCCCTCTTGGTGGGGCTTGGTCATGGTAATTATTTCAGCTTATACTTGGGCACTGTACAGTTTGAAAGGTCGGCAATCTTTAGCCCCTTTAAAAGATACCGCGTATAATTTTTATCGAACCTTGCCAATGATAGCGATTGCAAGCGGCATCAGTTTACTGTTTATCGACGTAGTACATTTAACGCCTTTTGGCGTGGGAATGGCAATATTTTCAGGAGGCGTCACTTCCGGATTAGGCTATATACTTTGGTATAAAGCCCTTCCACGAATATCTTCAAGTCTCGCCTCTGCCGCCCAACTTTTGGTGCCCCTATTTGCTGCTATCGGCGCAACCTTACTGATTTCAGAACCAATTACGCTGCGACTGACATTGGCAGCCATCATGATGCTGGGTGGGCTTGGATTGGTACTGATTGGACGAAACCAACATCGCAAAGCGGCTATTAAAAATTTATCGCAATAAGAAAGTTAAAAATGAAAGATCGCTAATACAAAAATTAGCCAGGCCTGGTCAATTTTAACCTTTCCCCTCATCACCACACAAAGAACCAAACCGTCAATCCACCCCCTAAGCTACTGATGGCTAAAGGTAATCCTACTTTTATAGCCATTTCTTTCCCACCAATAAAACTGGCCATCATCGCTTTGACCAAATTATTACTTACGGCAGCTATAACCAGCGCTGTTACGGTGACATTCAAGGCCAAACTATCCTGACTCATTCTGGCCAAAGACAAAGTAATGGCATCAACATCAAAAACACCGGATGCAGCAGCCAAAGACAGTATGCCGGCATCACCGTAGGTTTGTTTTAAAAATGCGCTTAGTAGCATAATCAGCACCAGAATCCCTCCAAAGGCTAATGCTACCTTTAAATCCAACGGGTTGGTTAAAACCGATGTCGTGTCAATATTTTTCCCGGTCTGAGTTCGCCAGTACAAAATGGCTGGAAGATAAACCAATAACGCCATGACGGTTGCTGGTAACCACAATTGATTAACCAAGTTTAAATTGAATACGCCCGCCACCAACATCATACGAGGTAACATTGTTCCGCACGCTAGGAGCACGCCTATCGACAGCATTGAACGCATATTGGCATCTTTACGTGCCAACTGCGAAAACCGAAGTGTCACTGCCGTAGAGGCTGACAATCCACCAAACACCCCTGTAAACACCACCCCTCTTTTAGCTCCACCAATTTTAATAGCGAAATACCCGACAAAAGAAATCAATGCGATTAGTACAATCATCCAACCGATGATATAAGGGTTTAGAGTTTGCCAAGGACCATAGCCTTCATTGGGTAGAATAGGTAACAGCACAACTGTCAACAACAAAAGCTTAAGCCCCGCACGCAACTCTTTTTTTTCAAGAGCACCAACCCAGCGATGCAATATCGGTTTATACCCTAAAAGTAACGTCATCACCACCGCTGACGTTGATGCCAATATCACTTGGTCCATGACCGCTAATGCACCGAGAATAAAGGTTAATAATGCTGCGATAAGGGTTGTGATACCCAAATCCTGGTTTTGTTTTAATGCTGCAATATATGCTGATGCTAAGATGACGGTCAAACCTATAAAAACAGTACCGAACACTAGCGCACCAAAGGTTTGTGACAGCAATGCTGTGACGCCGCCTAGCAACCCAATTAACCCGAAAGTTCGCACACCTGCGATGCGTGTTCCTTCAATAGACTCACGCTTTTTCCAGCCGCGCTCAATACCTATCAACAAGCCAATTGAAAGGGCCACAGCTAAAGTATAAAAAAGCTCTAAAGACGTATTCATTATTCAATATTATCACTCTAAGATACGATTATCATTATCGAAAAAGATAATTGGCATTTTTTATGGGTTATTTTTAACATACGTATAATTATTCATAAAAAAGATTTCATATTATTTAGGAATCCGATGACACAATCAAAAACAAAACTCGGCTTTAACGGTACTTGGTCAATGGCCGTTGGTGGCATGATCGGGGGCGGAATCTTCTCAACATTGGGCGTTGTCGTCGCTATTGCTGGTGCTTGGGCCTGGCTGAGCTTTTTAGCTGCAGGTCTAATCGCTTTAGCAGCAGGATACAGCTATGTTAAGCTCGCTACTTTTTATGATGAAGGCGGCGGCGCATTCACTTTTCTGAGGAAAGTCGATGCAGAAGGGTTTGCAGGCAGCTTAGCTTAGCTTGGATTTTGATTATCGGTTATGTTTTAACAAATGCCGTCTATGCTTTCACTTTTGGACAATACCTGGGCAATTTGTTAGATCTTAATAGTTGGTTTCCTCGTGCGTCTGCTGTTGCCATTATTGCCTTGTTCATTGCTCTCAACCTAAAAGGGGTTGCCGAAGCCAGTGGCGTTGAAATTTTTCTTGTCTGGTTTAAGCTGGTCGTGCTGGCTGGCTTGTCGGCTTGGGGACTCTCTTACTGGGACATCCCAATGTTGTCACAAGGGGTAAGCGTGCCAGATGCAGGGTTAGCCGCAGCGCTATTTGGTGCTGCAGCCGTCTTTATGGCCTATGAAGGATTTCAGCTACTGACCTATGATTATAATGATATAGAGGCGCCTAAAAAGACCCTACCACGCGCTGTATTATCAGCCATTATCACGGTTATTCTGGTGTATATTTTAGTGACACTGGGGACTGCGATGCTGATTGGGGCAGATGAGATTGTCAAGCATGAAGAAGTTGCATTAGCCATTGCAGGCGAAAAAGCGTTTGGAATAACGGGACTGGTTGTTGTTACCATCGCGGCAGCTTTTTCAACAGGCTCTGCAATCAACGCAACCTTGTTTGCCACAGCGAGATTAGCTCATAAGGTTGCTGAAGCTCATGAACTGCCAGCGGCATTCTCACACACCAACTCAGAGGGCATTCCTGATCGAGCGGTCATCTGGTTAGGCAGTATTGCTGCTTTACTGGCAGCTATCGGAAATTTAACTTCTTTGGTTGAAGCAGCCAGCTTAGCTTTTTTATTTACCTTTACGGTAGTTTGTGGACTGGCTTTCAAGCAGAAAGCCGGTTCTCGTTGGATTACAGGGTTTGGAGCACTGTCTGCCTCAGCAGCATCTATCGCATTAATTGTTCAATTAACGCAGACCGATTTATCTGCATTGCTGTTTCTAACCGCTTTGATTGCCGTCTCGGTTTTCGGACGCCCAGCCATCTTACGGTATTTAAAAAACTCACGCTTTTAAGCTATGGCCTTCTGCCATTTAGCTTTCTGACGAATTTTATACCATTCATGATTTAATACTAATAGTATTGGAAATGGCAATAAAAGCCATAAATTTTCAAGCGGAACCATTGCGGTATTAAAAATAGATTGAATCATGGGCACATATAAAATGGCAAGAATAAAGACCATTTCCATAGCAACACCGAACCAAATCATTTTATTGATACGGGTTAAATGCCATAAAGAATCCTCCCAGGATCGTAAGGTAAAGACATTTGCCATTTGACACGTTATCGCTCCTAACAGCGTCATGGTCATAGCTTGACGGTGAAACTCCTGAGACAAATCTAAATCACCATATTGCCAACCATTCAAGAATAAGAACCCTAAAAAAGCAAACATGGCGGCCATTCCTTCAAATACCCCAGCCATAAAATAGCCACGTTTGAAAACTTCCCAATCAAGGATTTTTTCATGCCTTCCAATCGGCGGGCGCTGCATAATATGCTTTTCAGGCTTTTCGGCTCCCAACCCTAATCCCGGTAATTGGTCGGTTCCCAAGTCAATAAGTAAGATTTGAATCACGGATAACGGCATCGGTATCTTTAAAAAGAACTGTAAGACATAAGGCACAATTTCAGGCACATTGGAGCTCAAAATATAAGTAGTCAGCTTTTTGATATTGAAGTAAACCGTACGTCCCTCTTCCACTGCTGACACAATGGATTTGAAATTATCATCCAACAAGACCATGTCACCCGCTTCTTTTGCCACATCAGTTCCAGACCCCATCGCGATACCGATATCAGCTTGTTTAAGAGCTGGTGAATCATTAACGCCATCGCCAGTCATCGCAACAACTTCACCATTTTCCTGTAACAATTTGGCAATACGTAACTTTTGTGCTGAAGCCATTCGGGCAAAGAGAATACGCTTGGTTTTTAATTTTTCTTGTAACACCGTATTCGATAAATGTTTCACCTCCGGTCCGGTTAAAACCTCATCTACCCTCAAACCGATATGTTCACCAATCGCTCGTGCAGTCACCGGATTATCGCCCGTAATCATCATGACCTCTATCTGGGCTGAATGACACTGCTTAATCGCTTCTTTCACACCAGGTCGAGCTGGATCGATTAAACCGACTAACCCAAGAAAAACAAGGTCATGCTCTCCATCCCCTACTTTCATTGCAATCGCCAGAACCCGATAAGATTGTTCGGCTAATTGTTTATTCTTTTTTTCAATTTTTGACTGTTCACCAGAGGTCAAACCAACCTTTCCAGAAGAGTGCTGCACTTGAGAACATAAAGGCAAAACACTCTCGACAGCTCCCTTAACAAACAATTCATCATGGTCATTCTTCTTAACCAAAGTAGACATCATCTTCCGGTCGGAAGAAAAAGCATACTCTTTGATTTTGTCATATGGGTTGAAAGCGCCATATTTGTTAGCTGCTACAACCAAGGCAATTTCTGTTGGATCCCCTATCACGGTTCCTTGTTCAAGGTTAATCGTTGCGTGAGTGTTATTAGCTGCCACTGTTAAAAGTTGTTGTAAGTTATCTTCACTGTCTTCTGATGCTCTCCGCTCAAACTTAAGCTGACCTGATTCCAGATAACCGCCCCCGGAAATGGAAACCTCACTGCCATCCGCTAAATAAATGGCTTTTGCTGTCATTTCATTTTGAGTCAAAGTACCGGTTTTATCTGTACAAATCACGGTTGCTGATCCAAGCGTTTCAACAGAATTTAAGTTTTTAATAAGTGCCTGGCGTTTGGCCATTCTCTGGGAAGCTAACGATAAAGATAAGGTGATCGTCGGCAACAACCCTTCAGGGACATTCGCTACAATTAAAGACAAGGCAAAAATGGCTGAAATTAAAACGCCTCGTTCTGAAAACCAACCTAATAAAAAGAACACAACCCCTGCTGCCAAAGCTAACAAAGTCAGTACGGAAGTCATGTGCCTGATTTCTTTTTCAATCGGCGTTACCGTCACGGCCACTTCAGCCGTCATTCGGGCAATTTTTCCGAATTCAGTGGCGTTCCCTGTTGCAATAACAATGGCGAGACCATTTCCATTGGTCACAGCAGAGCCGGCAAATACCATATTTTTAGCATCCAGTTCGCGTTGGGCATCACCAGGCATTAAGTTTCGAGCTGAAGGCGTTGATTCTCCATTTAAAACCGATAGATTCAAATACAGATCATTGGCCTCTAGTAAAATCGCATCGGCTGCAATTTTTTCACCTTCATTCAATTGCAAAATGTCACCTGGTACAACTTTTGTCGCATCAATTGTCTGCCATTCACCATCCCGTAGCACGGTGGCCTCAGACCTGATCAACTTCAACAAGGCTTCCATTGCTTTATCTGCTTTAAACTTCTGCCAAAAGGTAAACGTTGCATTTAGAAAGACAGCACCAAATACAGCATAAGCCAATATATCATTACCTTGATTGGGTTGATAATAGTCGGCAATTAGCGCCAAAATAGCAGCCACTTCCAACAGTATGGGAAAAAATGAAATGTATTCCTTGAGGTATTCAACACGGTAATCTTTATGTTTTTTTTGAGCGATTTGATTTAGACCAAAAGATTGCAGACGTTGTTTCGCCTCCACTTGAGACAAGCCTGCCTTAGAGCTTTGTAATGATTTTAAAACATGGTCAATCGGTTGGCGAAAGAGCATTATTACGCCTTCCAGGGGTAAAACAAGATACTGTTAATGCAGGACTGGTCTGTAACTTGGTTTAATGTTTTCCTTGAATAGGAATCGGCGTTATACACAACCAAATCCATGTCATTTTCAATCAAATAACTCTCCATTAAAGACGGATTGATTGGTTGCAATACCTGGACAACTTCAACTTGTTGTTTGAGCATCCCGGCCAATTGAACATATGGAGCCGCTTGGTATTTAAGGCCGGACTTACTCGAGGCCTTTTTAACAGTTCGACTGTTTTGCAAATACAACTTACCTCGTGCCTGATTTGCTGAGATGAGTGCAATCCATAAAAGGTAGCAATGCGGGTTAATCTTTTCTCCTGCTGCCAACAATACTCGATGAAAGGAACGCACTTGAGATACATTCTTGACCTTCACGACGGCAATGGCTGTTTCAATACCGGAACGGACGATTTTTTCACTAAAAGAATGTGTGTTTGATTGTTTTCGTGTTGCACAAAACAGAGTATCGATTGAATAGAGTTGAGCAAAGTGCTTTAGTTGCTCAATGACATCCCCTTTTAAAATAACGGCCTCAAAAGAAAGTCCACTGGCTTCAGCAATTTCTTCCAATGTTGCCAAAGAGGACTGGAACTTTTCAATAGATTCCAGTCCATTATCAACAAACAAAAAAGTAAGCGGCAATTCAATCGATTTTGCATAAGAAATGGCATAAACACTTGCTGCTTCAGACAGTAATGAACCATTTACTAACGATACCACTCGCATAGGAACCTCTCTTAAGAATAAACTGTCTGAATTCCTGCAAAACACGCCTTAGACGTGTTTAACATTACGCTTCGCATTTTAAAGAGAAGGATAGGTTGCTAAAACTTCCGGTTCCGGTGGGGTGTTTTTATACATTGCTTTAAAACGCCCCACATAGCTGTCCCCTTCTATTTCATCATCGGCGTGCATGCTGTCTACAAAACTCGGACGAATGGTCTGATAAAGCAATTCTGCTTCCACTGAAAATGGCGCTGAAAACCCTGTCGTATTAACCTGGTAGGTTACCGTATCCTTACCATCTGACCCCGCCCCTGTTTTGCCTGAGGCAAAATTAGCATCACTCACCGCCGCACCGACAATGTCATCATCATAAAGGGTTTGATCGACCGGGTTCTGATGTCGCCCTGCTTCGGTCCAACCTTTAGGAGGAATGCGGTTGTCTTTTAAATACTGACGTGCGTGCAGCAGAACATGCGTAATGTCCTGATTCACATCTCCCAAGACATCTTCATAAATCATCACCTGATCTGATGAGGTAATCACGTCATGATGCGGCTCGTAACATTGATTGGTCAAAGAATCAAACCCGCTGATTTTATGACTTGCCAAACAGGTACTGGACGTAAACAAATCATCTTTCCCTTCAATTCGCCCTTCTTCATGCTTGCCAGATTCAAACACCACCTGACCCGCGCTGTCTGTCACTTTTAAATGAACCCAAACACGACGAGATGGAAAACTGGTAGGCAACTTATGCCCCGCATTATTTGTAATCACCACAGGAACCGTCAGAGTGTTTCCTGACAAGGATTGGGATAAGGTAAAGTCTACCGCTTTTCGGAGCATCGATTGTGTTTGAGCGATTTTCTCATTAAACCCTGCTTCTGTGGTTTTATCAGCAATGCCGAGCTCTACCATATATTTACTTAACAGCCCTAGTAAGTAAGTATTACCTCCAACCATTTCATGTTCTGAAAAATTACTACGCTCCCACGCATTGGCTGGTCGAGTTGTTACTGCTGTTTGATAAGGAGGCGAACTGACAGGTTCCGGCATATGGCAGGCCTGGCAGGTTTTTCCATCTGCAAGGTATCGGCTGTTTAACCATTCCCAATAAGGGGCCTGCTCAGGAAATTGAGCTATCTGACCAGTCGGATCATAATTCCCTGTTGCCGGATCGATTTTATGAAGTTCCCCATCCAAGTTTAAGGTGGGCGTATAAAGGTTATGGCAAGTGGCACATTTAGCTGAGTCACTCATGTGCGCTGCATATTCGGGAATATATTGCGTTGCATTCTGCATTGCTTGGTAATATGGATTGAGAACAATGGGGCCAAAAATTTTAGGATCAGTTGAACCATTTTCAGCAGGAGAGTTGATTTTGTAGTTTCCACTCATATTAGAAAGCGGCATCTCTGTTTCGGTTAGCCCTGTTGTTTGGTTCACCATTGGATCTTGCATCTGATGACATGCAGTACACGAAATGCCTTCCCGACTATGCGGATCGGTCATCGCCGTCTCAAAAGCATAACCACCATCTGACAATAACCCAGTTGGATCTGGCACTAATAATTCTGGATTTTGATGGGCATGAGTATATCCCATTGGGGCATGGCATCTTAAACAAGTATTTTCGATAAAAACTTTTTTATCCGGGAAAAGATGTCCTTCTTCTTCGACCACCGCATTATAGTAAGGGTCATTTAAAGAATGTGCCATCACACCATGCTTCCATTGAGTGGCCGGACTAATATCTTTACCGTCAAATTCCATCACCGTCGTGCCATTTCCAGTATGGCAGCTGGCACAAGTTGTCGCATTGGCAAAAACACCTAGCACGCCCCAGTTTGCGGTGTAGCTGGGACTGTTAAATATCTCCGAAGTTACCTGATCATTTTGAGATGTGTCATCACCATTAGAAGCTGATGTGCCACTGTCATCACTTCCTCCAAAGCAGGAGGCTAACAATACTGAAACCAACACGATTGATAAAGATGGAATGGCTTGAAAGTTGGGCGGGAAGAAGGCTTTCATGATGACAGCTCCAGTAAAAAATGAGTATCCTTAAGTAAATTACAGCACTTTCAAGAAAGACTGTCAAAGACAACTGATTCTTTTAAGTCGAAAGATGATTTGAATTAATAAAACATTCCTCCTGGCTTAACGAACAGCCAACACGACTTTATTTCGACCCGAGCGCTTCGCATCATAAAGTGCTTTATCCGCTAATTGAATGGTGGAGATCAAACTGATATCTTCCATCAGAACTTCTGCCATACCGATACTTGTCGTAATGGAAATGGCACTACCGTTTTTATCAGTCACCATTTCTTCAATCGCAAGCCTGATTCTCTCTGCTACTTTTTGTGCATTTTCAATATCAGTGTCAGGCAATAAAATCAAAAATTCCTCTCCCCCCATCCGGAAGATTTGGTCTGTACTTTTTGTATTGCTTCTCAGCAGATTAGCCACTTTTTGCAACACGATATCACCCACCGAGTGACCATAAGTGTCATTAATTTCTTTAAAGAAATCGATATCCAGCATCATGGCCACCAGTTTTTCTCGATAGAACTTTTGAGAACCACTGTCAAATTGTTCGCAGAAATGATTGAAAGCACGACGATTTGCCACATTCGTCAAAGCATCGGTATTGGCAGAGATTTCTGCCAACAGTTTTTCTTTCTCGGTACTTTTGACTCGGTCAACCAACGCAAAAGACAAGAGAATCGAATCAATCGCCAATCCATAATCTACGGCTTGATAACCGACATGGCTATAAGGAATAATGGCCATCACCGTTAAAGCCGTCACACTGGTTCCGACTAAACCGGCCGTGGTACCCAATAAGAAAAACCGAGCCGTTTTATTCCCTTTGACATAGCTCAAAAAAGCAATAACAAAGACATACAAACTGAAGATCACCGACATGCCGATCGCAAACATCACATGCGCGTGATAACCGAAAAACACTGTAATCAGCATAACACTGACAAACAGCCATATCATGCCTTTTGTAATTTTATAAGCCAGTGGAATATATTTTTCTAAGTTAAGGAAAGCTTTTGCAAACAACAGCCCTGCAATTGCAAACAAAAAGATAGTCGTCCCTTGTATCCAGTTTTGAATAACCGGGGAGTCTTGCAATAAAAACTGAAAAGTATAGCCGTTATAACTGACATTCATTGCCAGAAACGACATCAAATAAAGCACGTAATATGCATAGTATCGTAATTGAATACTGGCAAATAAAATAAAATGATACAAAATCATCGCGATAATGATGCCGTAGATAAACATCGAGGTCGCAAAAAGGGCCTGTAAACCAAATTGTGTAAACGCTCATAGTTTAAAATTCCCCGAAAAGGAAAATCACTATGAGCAACATCGACCAAGAAAAACTCAAAGCCATGGCCGCTGAGCTGGCCAAGGATATCAAAACTCAGAGCGACTTGTCTGACCTCTCAGCCAGTCTGCTTAAAATGACCGTTGAAGCCGCCCTCGGTGCTGAAATGGAAGAGCACCTGGGCTATCCCAAGCACCACAGTTCCGACAGCGACAACAGCCGAAACGGCTATTCATTTAAAACCCTCAAAGGCGACCATGGCGAAGTGGAAATCGCCATCCCTCGGGATCGCCAGAGTGAGTTTAACCCCACCATTATCAAAAAAGGCGAAACCCGCCTGACCAGCATGGATGACCAGATACTGGCGCTTTATGCCAAAGGCATGACCACCCGAGACATTGTGGCAACGTTCAAAGAGATGTATGGCGCTGATGTCTCGCCAACACTGATCTCCAAGGTCACCGAAGCGGTCATGGAAAAAGTCACCCTCTGGCGTTCTCGTCCGTTGGACGAAGTCTATCCGCTGCTGTATCTCGATGGTATTGTCATCAAGGTCCGCCAGGACAAACAGGTGGTGCGAAAAACCATGTATGTAGCGCTTGGCGTCAATACCGACGGCCAAAAAGAATGCCTGGGCCTGTGGCTGTCTGAGACCGAGTCATCCAAGTTCTGGTTGAGCGTTTTAAACGACCTTGAAGCCCGAGGCGTCAAGGACATACTGGTCGCAAGCGTTGATGGCCTGACGGGCTTTCCTGAGGCCATCAATACCGTCTACCCTCAGGCAGATGTTCAACTTTGCATTGTGCACATGGTGCGCAATTCCCTGCGTTATGTTGGCTACAAAGAGCGCAAACAGGTCGCCAACGACCTCAAACAGGTTTACCAGTCAGTGACCGAAGAAGAAGCTCTGTTGGCGCTTGAGCAGTTCGAGACCAAATGGGATGACAAATTCCCCAATATCGGTCGTTCCTGGCGCAACAACTGGGACAATGTGGCCACGCTGTTCCAGTACCCTCAGGCGATCCGCAAGGTGATCTATACGACGAATGCGATTGAATCTTTGAACTCGGTGATTCGCAAAGCCACCAAGAATCGCAAGATCTTCAGCCATGATAACTCGGCCTTTAAAATCATTTTTCTGGCCATTGAATCGGCCTCAAAAAAATGGACCATGCCGATTCGAGACTGGAAATTAGCCATGAACCAGTTTATGATTCTGCATGAAGAACGCTTGAAACCTTATGTTTGATCAACCGAGCGTTTACACAGAATTATTTACAGGCTCCGCAAAAACAGAAACATAGTTCTTAAATAACGATTCTCTATCTAAAATTGAAATCGGCACAATAAAGGGATCGCGTGTTTTGATTTGAACATACACCGTTGAGACTCCTGGCTTAAATTCATGTTCAACATTAGGATATGGATGCTCTGCCGCTCGTTGCTTGAAAGGAAATAACGTCCCTGTCAAAAATGTTTGTTGCGTTTGATCAGGCGAAATAACTTTGACTTGAATGGAATCCAGCCAAGGCGTTTCAAAAACCAATAAACGGTTTAATGCGCTTGAGTGAGTATTCACAACTTTAAACTTGTAATACAAAGTTGAACGCGTAAACAAATAAGAGCAAATGTCTTCATCAACAGGTTCAAACCGAGCATCAGGTATCTTTTCTATTTCAGCAAAAGAAAGGCTACTGTCTTCATCCTCCAGAAACAGCATGGATTTACCGATTTGGTAATGTGGCTGGGACAGATCAATCAACGGCATGGCATGGGATTGAATCACCACACCCAACAAAAGAAAAAGAAAGCTGACAGTTTTAAACATGGACAAGTGCATCAATTAATTCGTAATTATGCCCTGATAATACCATATTCTTTATGGAAAATATCATTCTAAACAAAAGTGCGTATCAGAAAATAGAATCAAAGCGTCCAAGCCTGATGCCAATAAGAAATGAGGTGCTATTTAGATGCCTGAACCCTACTTTTGACCCAGCTACCACTGATAACCAGCAATAATACGATGGCACCCAAAACCACCCCTGTCAAAGCATTAAAGCCTTGTGAGGCTAAAAAGATAGCCCACCCGGTCATGTCACGGGTCAAGATCTCCACCAGTGGATGCAAAAAAGGTATTCCATGAACAATTATGCCGCCGCCCACTAAAAACATGGCGATCATTCCTACAACGGAAAGCGTTTTCATGAGTTTCGGTGCAAAACTGAGCATGCCATGACCTAAAGAGCGTTTAAACCGCCCCCACTGACTGGGTCCCGAACTCTGAATCAATGCTAAACCACCGTCATCTATCCGAACAATTCCTGTCACGAGTCCATAAACAAGTATCGTGATCAGAATAGCAACCACCGAAACGGTTAGAGCCTGCGTTAAAAAAACGGCTCCTTGGGTTGCGCCCAAGACCAACACAATAATTTCCGCTGACAAAATAAAGTCCGTTCGAATCGCCCCTTTGATTTTTTGCTTTTCAAAAGCAACGATGTCAACCTTGTCGTCCTTAATGGCATCGGTCAAGGCACGTTGATGTGACTGGTCAGATTCTGGCGAATGTAGCCAACGGTGGGCAATTTTTTCAAATCCTTCATAGCAAAGGAAAGTTCCCCCTAGCATCAACAAAGGCATAATCAGCCAAGGTAAAAAAGCGCTGATTAACAAGGCCAGCGGTACCAAAATCAATTTATTGAGAAATGACCCCTTCGCCACAGCCCAAACCACAGGCAACTCTCGATCCGCTTTCACGCCGGTCAGCTGCTGTGCGTTCAGTGCTAAATCATCACCCAACACCCCTGCGGTTTTCTTTGCAGCGACCTTGGACAGTACGGCAACGTCATCTAATAATGTAGCGATATCATCAATGAGAGCAAGTAACCCGACGCTGGCCATACAGCCTCCTCAAATGATCTTTATTGCAGAGCTTCTTTAGGTGTTTCTACCATTTTTAGTTTTAGCAACCGAATTTCTTCTCCATTATCTGGATTACGATAAATATCATGCATCGGTTCTTCTCGAACCAATTCATAATTCTCCTGCATATAAAGGGTACGCTCTTCATAAAAGCGCTTTAATATCGACACTTCTATTGCCCAGCCTTTTGGGAAAGCCACACCATCAATCTTTTCTTCCGACTGGAGTGCCGCCACACAAATCAAAGTATCGTCTTTTAGCTTAGTAAATTGCACACTCAACCAAGGACAGGTCACATTGATCTCACCGAACTGGGTTACCATTACAATGTCCCGGGCTATTTCTTCGCCATTTTCCATACTGTTATAACGCAACCCGGCACTTTCCAATGCCATGACAAATTCATTAGCATCTTTCAAATCCATAAACCCGATACGTAGCAATCCGGCATCAGAACAGATCGCCATTGGCTGGAGGGTTCCCTCTACCGAGGCCAAAGCAGAAAGCGCCTCTTGGTTTTTCATAGCTTGCGCCTTATTAATAATGATGGAATACCCTTCAACTAAAACGGCCACTTAATGACTCCTTTCGATAAAAATGAATGTCATTATTCTAGCACCACTTTTGTATTTGTTAAAAATAGACGGCTGAAAAATTCATGACGATTAGTTAAATGGCGGCACTTAGACACATCTAGGTTGCTTGAAGTGAAAATAAAAACATTTACACTGTGCATTCAAAATAAAAAGCGGTGTTTAAATGAAAAATTTTTTAAGAATATTGGTTCAAGACTACGGGTGGATTCATCTTTCGCTTGGATTATTCGGCAACCTGATGTTTTTTATCGGCAGTATTTTATTCCTGCCTTCATTTGAAATGTATCGGACCTTCGCTGTTTGGCTTTTTATTGTCGGTTCGTTGTTTATGTTAATAGGCTCTGTCGGCCGATTACTGGTTGATCTTTGGGATCGATCTTTTCTGAAAAAATAATTTCTAGTTAAAACTTGATATAGAACAAGGGCTTTGAAAGATTTTTTTCTTAAGCATCAAACATTTACATAAATAAAGATTGACAGATTCGCGAAACTAGCGTCTAATGGATTTCACTAAGAAAGAAATTCTATTGTTTATCTGCTCGACTTCGTTGTTTTATTCGTAATAATTCTCCGTGCTGTGTAGTTTTAAGTACAAGTTTATTTTTCTGATGTTCACGCCGTAAGGCACTCTTTAATATTATAAATTTACAGGATATTATTATGTCTAATACAACAGGAACTGTTAAGTGGTTCAACGAAGCTAAAGGGTTTGGTTTTATCGAGCAAGAGTCTGGTCCAGACGTTTTCGCTCATTTCAGCGCAATTGTAAGCTCAGGCTTCAAAACTTTAGCTGAAGGCCAAAAAGTTGAATTTACTGTAACTGACGGGCCAAAAGGTCCTCAAGCAGAAAACATCGTTGCTCTTTAATCCTTTGCGTTAATTCGTAATCGCTTAAAGCAATAATAAAAAGCAAGGCATCAAGCCTTGCTTTTTTTTCGTCTTCAATAAATGATTTTAGCCAGGCCTGGCAATATTTAATGGCACAAACACCCTCTTATTCCACCAAATAATCCATTAACTGTATATACAACTTTTCTAATACCTTAATATTGTATTGTGTGGCTTCAATGTCGCAATCAGGATGCGATAAAGCATCTTTATTCAACTGCCAAACCCGTTTACAGGTTTGAATTGTTGTACGCAATTCATAGGGCGATGGATTTCCCGGGTCACGCCAATCTCCTGGCATCATATCAACCTCTTTTGGAACAAACTCGCAGACCTTCCCTTCGTTTGCTTCATTGGGTGTTGGTAAAAAAAGAGGCTTATAGCCGCTAATCGTTTCGTTCGGAACTCTCTTTCTCGCTCTTGGCATAATTGACTCCTAACCACTCGTTTAAAAACATTAAGAAAATTTATACCTCGACACCAGTATATAACCTAGTTAACAGGTAGGAAATAGATTTTTTTATTCAAATCATGCAGACCAAGCATTTTTTCTATAAGATTTAGTTCTAAAAACAAGTTCGATAACAGTGTGTTATTGCCTTTTTTCACCCTATTTTCGGTACAATTATTATCCGTTAAAAACATCAACGAGGATCATCATGGACATTTGGCAAAAATTGTTTTTATATTTAGGTGCTTTGATTGGCGCAGCTTTTTTACTGGTGGTCATGATTGTGTTGGGCACGGCCGAAAACGGTCAACTGACAACGGAAGGATTGCAACATCTTCAAGCGTCCTTAA
This sequence comes from Hydrogenovibrio crunogenus, assembly GCF_004786015.1. Lineage (NCBI taxonomy): Bacteria > Pseudomonadati > Pseudomonadota > Gammaproteobacteria > Thiotrichales > Piscirickettsiaceae > Hydrogenovibrio > Hydrogenovibrio crunogenus. The sequence goes on along the minus strand of NZ_CP032096.1, from coordinate 1,147,937 downwards.
CCTCGTTTTATGAGCTCTTTCGCTGGTTTGTCTACATCTGGCTAATAGCCGGTGCTGTGTTATTGGTGCGTTTCTTAAAAAGCTTCTTTTCTAAATAGTTATTTACAGTTTAAAAATCTTTAAAACGCTATAATTCTTTTTATTTTGAACGCTTAACCAACTTTCTCAGGAATCACTATGCAAATCCAATGGTATCCCGGCCACATGCACAAGGCACAAAAAGAGATTCGCGAAATCTTGCCACAGGTCGACATGATTATCGAAGTGCTGGATGCTCGTATTCCCTTCAGTAGTGAAAACCCTATGATCGCCAGTCTACGAGGCGATAAACCTACCCTGAAAATATTTAACAAATCCGATTTGGCCGATCCGGCTCAAACCGAAGCTTGGCAAACTTATTTTGAGCAATCAAAAAACATCAAGACCTTAGCGCTGAATGCTCAACAAGCTGACCGGAAAACCCAAGTGTTAGACATCATCAAAAAGATGATTCCTCGCAAAGCCGACTCTGTCAAAGTAATTCATGCCCTAATCATGGGGATTCCAAATGTTGGGAAATCGACTCTAATCAATACCCTTGCCAGTCGCCCGATTGCCAAAACAGGAAATGAGCCCGCGGTGACTAAAATACTCCAACGCATCAAACTGGAAGACGGTATTACATTATTTGACTCACCAGGCATGCTTTGGCCAAACATTGAAAATGAACACTCCGGATATCGTTTGGCGATTACTGGTGGCATTAAAGAAACCGCATTTGAGCTACCGGACATTGCCAGTTATGCTGCAGAATATTTAATGCAAACCTATCCGCAACGCCTATTGGAACGTTATGATTTAGATGAATTGCCCATTCATGACCCTGCGCCGGACGTCGCTTTTCTTGAGCAAATCGGTCGAACTCGTGGCTGCTTGGTCAGTGAAGGACAAGTAAATCTAGATAAAATCTCACGCATATTCATTACTGAAATTCGCGATGGTTTATTGGGGCGCTTAACCCTAGAGACCCCTGATCTAATGGAAGAAGAATGTCGCCAAGTGGAAATACAACGCATCAAAAAAGCGGAAAAAAAACAAGCGCGCCTTGATGCTCGCAAACAAAAGAAAAACAAACGTAACCGCTAAGCACCAATTGTTAGCCTTCTCAAAGGAATTTTATGCTCAGCTATCTGCACTCGTTTCATGCTGGGAATTTTGCTGATGTACTCAAGCACAGTGTCAGCGTCCAAATTTTAAGCTACTTAACACAAAAACCTAAACCGCTTTATTATCTAGACACTCATTCCGGTGCAGGGGCTTTCGCTTTAGAGCAAACAGAAGCACAAAAAAATAAAGAATATGAGAATGGTATCGGTCAATTATGGGAACTCGATCCAAATGCTGAAAACCTGCCAGGCCTGGTCTCTGAATACCTTACGCTTACCCATACTTTCAACCCGGACAATAAGCTAACACGATACCCAGGCTCTCCCTGGTTTGCACAACAACAGCTTCGCGAACAGGATCGGCTCGGATTGTTTGAACTCCACCCCAGAGAACAGGCAACTTTACGACAGAACTTTGCTGGTGACCGACGCATTCATGTTTTTCAAGACGATGGATTTCATGGCTGCATCAGCCAGCTACCGCCTAAAGAAAGGCGTGGTTATGTCTTGATGGACCCGCCTTATGAAGTCAAGCAAGACTACCAAACCGCGGTCAGCAGCTTAATCAAAGCGCATAAGAAATTCACAAACTGTACCTATGCTTTATGGTATCCAATGGTTGATAGATACCGTATTAACGCAATGGAAAAAGCATTTAAAGACAGTGGCATCCGCAACATTCAGTTATTTGAATTAGGGATTAAGAAAGACAGCGAAAAAGGCATGACAGCCAGCGGTATGATTATTATAAACCCTCCTTGGACATTGATGAAAATCATGCAAGAAGGCTTACCATTTTTAAGTAAACAACTCGGTGGTAAACATGGTCATTTCCGTATTGAGCAACTGGTAGCGGAATAACCTCAATCAAAATTGATAATCCAGTTTCAGCCCTCCACCCCAACTCGGCTGGACTTTATACTGATCTTGCCTAATACCTTCACGGTTATAGAAAGCGAACCGATAATCAGCTGAGTAATGGCCGAATACGCCGACTCGCCAGTGAGCATCTGGTTGGAAAGACACCATCACATCGCCCTTCCAACTTTGCAGTTCCACATAGCCTTGCGGTTCAATGCTACTGTCATTTGCCAACTTTGCCATAAACTGTCGATATGAGATTCCACTGCTGACTTTCCACTGCTCGGTCAGTCCATAAGCAACAAACAAACGTGGAAAACCAATAACGGCCGACACCCCCTGCTTGGCATTTGCTCGATAAGATGCTCCGACAATAGGATACAATCGACTTCGAACCGAATGGTAGTTATACATTGCACCCGCTAAGAGTGTGACATCTGAGTGATATTGATACATCACAAAACTGCGCAGGTTCACACTATAAGAATCCTCCATTTCAGCCTCATAAGCGGATGAAGCGCCGATAACATTAATCCAGCGCATTCTATCGTTTAACCGTTTGCCCAGCTTTCCACCAAGTTTCAGTTTATGCAAATGGTTAATGGGTTGATCTTGTCCATTACCAAACGGAAGCTGTTCGGCGTTGTACCAATCCAAATTCCATTGAGTATAACCAAAATAACCAACCGCATTTTGTATCTGGAAGTCATAGAAATGGTCGGAAAACTTACCGTTGGATCCCTGAATGCCACCTTGGTTCAAAAAACCATATTCTAAAGTGACTTTGGGGTCAAAAGGACTTGTCTGGGAGGGAGTATCGGCAATTGATACATTTGAAAGACTGAACCAAAACGGCCATAGCGAAAGCATCCAAGCCAATCGAATAGAATATCGACGCCCCATCGCGATTACTTCTTAAGGTATTCTTGTGCGATTTCCAAAGCTTCTTCTGCGTCTAACCCCTGATGCATAAAATCATAAGCGACTTGTTGTTCTTCACTCAAAAAACGGGTTTCGAAGTCTGAAATCAGGGTTTTCCATGCAAGCTTATCTTGCGGCTCAGCTGGTGTATGTGCCAAAAGCTTTGCCAAGGTTGCAAAAGCAATGGTGCTTTCATTCATTTTCCCTAGATACTGCTTAAAATCTTCAAACTCTTCTTTTAAATCTTGTAACTTCATATCTGATGATTGTGTACTGGCAAAGATCGACTCTACCGATTGTACAAAGCGTGCCACTTCTTGTTGGTTCGACTCTGATTGAGACACCGCCAAGTTGAGAGCCATACTCGCTTCTTGAAAGTCCGATTCATCGGTTGATAATTCAGAACCATCTTCCATAAAATTAAATTCAGACAGCTTTGAAGTTTCCATGGAAACTAAGGCTGTTTCTGCATCGGTCATCACCAAGCGGTGATGTGCCAATAATTGATTACTGGTAACATGAGAAATATGACAACCGCAAAGATACTTGCCGCTATCATCAGGTCGTAAATGAATCACTTCGACCCCTTCCAAACAATAGACTTCATCTGTCTGTTCGTTTTTGATTCGTAAGCTTAGGCGTTGCTGCGGTAAAAATAGATCTGGATCATCAATAAAGAACCCTAACCCGGTCAGGTTTACATCAGCCCCTTCAAAAGCGGCTGAAAAAGTTTCATCTTCATGATTCGTCACCTGAAAAGGCCGCACAAACCGCGAGGACTGTCTTTGTTCAAGATCCATTTGAATCATAAACGCAATTACCTTTGACTCTTTTTAGCAATCTGTTTTTGATAGCCCAAAGCTTCACAGTCCGCTTGTGGAATCCAACCTAAACAACTCCTGACTTTTAATGACTGGTAATTACGCAGGATCGGCATGATCGTGACAATCCCCCATAATATTTGATACCAACGCCATCCAATCGCAGAAGGCTGTTTGGCCCACCAGAGGTTGTTCACGCCAAAATGTTGTGTTTTAAAAATTAGATGAATGGCGAGTCGCCAATACTTTATGCCGAAGCGAATTTGTGTTGTATTCATAGCGCCCTATTCTAACATAACGAAAATATTCAACGGATAGGGCGAAAAGCAGCCTTAACTTGCCTTTCATCCCATTTAAACTTACTTCGTATTATTGAATTTTTTAATAAAATCTTCTAGCATTTTTTGATCCACCATACCGGTTCTGGCAGCAACAACTTCTCCTTTTGGAGAGATCATATAGGTTGTCGGCAATCCTCTCAAAGGACCAAAGTAAGTGTTCTTGCCATCCAGTTTCCCAACTTGTCTGACAATCGGAAATTTAATCATTTCCTGATCCAAGAATTTTTGCACAACACTCGTATCGACATCTTCATAATTCACGCCCAAAACAATTGCATCATTGTTTTTGTGCGCATCATGAAAAAAACCTAGCTCAGGCATTTCCACTCTGCAAGGCGGACACCAGGTTGCCCAATAGTTCACAACAACCCACTTGCCTCGAAAATCCGACAATTTAACGGTTTCCCCTTTAAGGGTTTTAAATTCAAAATCGACTGCGGCTTGCGCTGCAAAACTTCCGACAACCAATACGATCGCAAGGAAAGATTGAATAAGTTTGGCTTGTAAAGATGATTGCGTCATTCTGTATCCTTCTTTTGTATCATCAACGCTTTAGTGCATTGAAACAATCTATGTTAGTGAGTTGTTTATTTAAAACTATGAATGCTTCGTTAATATCTGCTTCACAAATGGTAACGTCATGCGTCGCTTTTCAACAAACGTGGCCTGTTCTAAAATTCTTAACACCGATAACAGTTCCTGTAAATCCGTCGAAAACTGTTTAATCAAATAATTCCCGACCTCCAACGGTAGTTCAAAACCGAGTTTGAGAGCATGTCTTTGCATCGCTAAAACAATATCAGATTTATTGGTTAATGGTTTAAGTGTAATTGGAAGAACCGACATCATTGCATGCGTTAATTCCGTTGTTGCAATAGGCCAGTTTCCGGCAGGCGTTGTTCCCGACAATACGACTTTATGACCAAGCTCTTTAGAACGCATCAACAAGCTCGTTAGTGCATGTTCCCACTCTGGTTGTCCGATAATCTTCTCGACATCATCCAAGCACACTAATAACGTCTGTTCCAGTCCATTCAACACATCAGGAATTAAAGGTAAACTGTCATCCCCTAGTGGCAAATAGACACTGGAAGATTTCTTTTCCGTCATAAAACGACAGGCTGCTTGCAAGATATGAGTCTTACCAGAACCTGATTCTCCTTGAAAATAGAAAGCCTCACCGTTATTACTTTTCAACAATGTCTGTTGAAAGCGGTTTAACGCCAGAACCACACCTTCTTCTTCAGCAATAAACGTATCAAAACAGACTTCTTCTCTTAACCCTATCTTTAAAGGCAGTTGTACAAACACACACTCTTCCTAACTAAGTTGGTGGGCTGACGAATATTCAACCCTATATTGTTTTATAACCACTTGGCAATCACTTGACCAATCACAGCATCATCTTGGATCAATTGCAAATCATCTATTTTTTGCAAATGTTCCAAAAGGCGATTGTAATCGCCTTGATAGACAATCTCAAAAATGGCTTGTTTCTCTGAAACAGATGATAAACGGGCTTGGTGCACAATCGGTTTTAAATTAATCAATGCCTCTTCTGCCTTTGTCAGTCGTTCAACCGAAGTCATATCTTTAACCACTAAAGTCAAAGACCCTAAAAATTCAGCTTGTTCTCGATAAGATGCTGAATAAGCCTGCATCAATTGCTGTAACGTTGTTTCAAAATAGACACTTGGTGAACTGCCTGAGGCCTCTGCCTGCATCAGACTTTGACCATTGCGATTAAACAACTGCCACTTGAATCGCTCAGAACCATCCATGTCAGAAATCACTTGAAAGCTAAGCAGATAAACCGCATCCGTCCCTTGCAACAAATCCGGAATACGCGGATTGAATCCGTCGGTTGAATCAGGATAAATCCACTGTCCTTGGTTTGCCGGTATCTCGAAAGGCAGCCCTAACTGATTTGCTTTATTTCTAAAATCCAGCTTGGGTGAATAGCTTAAATTTTGTCGATTAAGTTTCACCAACGTGCCAGCAATCAATTGAGACCCCATCACATATGTCACAGGACGGTTCACATAAGGCCAGATCACCAACCCTTGTTTTTGGAAATAATCATAAAAACGTTCTTGATCAAACTCAAACACTAAAAAAGTGCCGACTCTAACACCATCTTGTTCGTAAGGTTCATATCGATAACTTTTCAACCAGGCTTTAGGGGTTTGAATAAAGGTTTGTGCCTCAGGCTGAAGAATGAATTCCGGGTTGCCTGTTAAACGAACCAGTTCGATTTTAATGGCATCTAATAAACTGTCATCGAGACTTTTTTTACTGTCTGCCGCTTCATTTTGCAAAATACGAACATCAAATAAATCCGTCTTCGGATCGGCATAACCATAAACCGTATGCGTTATCAGCATAAAAAATACAATTGAGACAAAACTTCTCATATCTACCTCATCATTTTTGGTTACAATATAGTATCCGATTTTGCTGTAAAACTCTGGTTAATTCAAAATGGGTTTGGGTAATAAATACCAAATGATTGCTTTAAAGATATTCTACTTTGATTGAAATCCTTTAATGCATTGAATTCATTTTGAATGCGCCTTTGAAATACCAATAGGCAATAATTTTCATTTAAATTTAAGTAAGTTTTTAAATTCCTCTTATGACGACAAATAACCAATCTATAAGCTACAAAGATGCTGGTGTTGATATTGACGCTGGTAACGCCCTTGTTGAAGCCATCAAGCCTATCGCAAAAGCAACCGCCAGACCAGAAGTCTCAACTTCCTTAGGAGGGTTTGGTGCACTTTTTGAACTTCCTATGGATAAATATAAAAACCCTTTATTGGTTTCAGGAACAGATGGTGTCGGCACCAAGCTTCGTCTAGCCATCGAAAGCGGCAAGCATGATCAGGTTGGGATTGATTTGGTGGCCATGTGCGTTAACGATCTGATCGTACAAGGCGCAGAACCTCTTTTCTTTCTAGATTATTACGCTACCGGCAAACTGGATATTTATACCGCTCGAGACGTGGTCGCCGGTATTGGTGAAGGGTGTCAGCAATCTGGTTGCGCATTAATTGGCGGAGAAACAGCTGAAATGCCAGGCATGTACCCTGATGGCGATTATGATTTAGCTGGCTTCTGTGTTGGTATTGTTGAAAAGGCGGACTTAATCGATGGTACAAAAGTCAAAGCGGGAGACGTATTACTGGGGCTAGCCTCTTCAGGACCTCATTCCAATGGTTACTCCTTAATTCGAAAAATCATTGAAGTAAATGCTGCGAATCTGAATGACGATTGCGATGGACAGCCTTTAATTGATGCTTTAATGGCTCCAACACGAATTTATGTTAAGTCGATCCTGGCATTAATGAAACAAATCGAAATCCATGCGATCTCTCACATTACCGGAGGCGGGTTACTCGAAAACCTACCGCGTGTTATGCCAAACAACACTAAGGCAAAAATTGATACCAAAACCTGGAATCGTCCGGCAGTATTTGATTGGATTCAAACACACGGGAATGTTGAGTTCCATGAAATGCACCGTACCTTAAACTGCGGTATCGGCATGGTTGTCGTTGTGGATGAGAAAGACCAACAAGCCGCTATTGATGCGTTAACCGCACAGGGTGAAGTGGTTTCAGTCATCGGTAAAATCGAAAGCAGCGACACAGAAACCCCAGAAGTCGATTTAGTTTAATTTTGTCATTCTGGGAGCCAAAGCTTATCTCTTCATGGCTTCCAGAAAAGACAATCTCTATTATGCATTCCCATTTAAGCGTTAACTCTCATAACTCATGACTACTAAAATGCGTATCGCTGTTTTAATTTCAGGCAAAGGCTCAAACCTACAGGCTTTGATCGATCAAGCCGATCAAGCGCAATATGAAATCGGTCTAGTGTTATCAAACCGCCCTCATGCAGAGGGTCTTCAAAAGGCTAAAAAAGCAGGGATACCGACGGCCATATTAGATCATGCTCAATTTGATTCTCGAGAAGCCTTTGATACGGCGATGATCCAAATCATCGACAGCCATAAAATCGAAGCTGTTATTCTCGCGGGGTTTATGCGCATTCTAACCCCGATCTTCACAGACCACTTTTTAGGCAGAATGCTCAATATCCACCCTTCTCTTCTCCCTAAATACCCAGGCTTGAACACCCATCAACGTGCATTAGAGGCTCATGATAAAGAACATGGACTCAGCATTCATTTTGTCACCTCCGAGTTAGATGGAGGGCCTGTCATCCTTCAGGCAAAAATAGCGATCACCCAAGACGATACGATTGATTCTTTACAGAAAAAAGTCCAAGTCCAAGAACATATCGCCTACCCTTTAGTGACAAATTGGCTTGCCAGTGGCGACCTAATGTTTAAAAATAACCAGGTCTGGTATAAAAATACCCCTCTTACAACACCGATACAATTAACGGAGCTGTAATACCATGAGCTGGTCAAATGACACCCTCTCCTCTATTAAACCTAAAATCATGGCCTTCTTTTTGATGACCATATGGTCACCTGTTACGCTAGCTGAACAGCTACCAGACTTTAATGCCAGTTTTGATATTCGAGTACTCGGTTTCCACATTGGTGAAGCCCACCAAGAAATGACATGCCAAGGCTCCGAGTGCTTGCTAACCAGCAAAGCGGAACCCCCCGGTTGGGCACGTCAATTTATCAATGAATCCGCTATTGAAAAAATATGTCTAAAACAAACGAATGACCAGCTTAAATGGCTAGAGTATAAAAAGTTCCTAACACGCTATTATGATGATAAAACCATCCATAAAACCTATACATTAGTGCGTAAAGAAAAACTTAATAAAGTCGAATACATTGAAAAAAACAAGTCTTGGCCAAACCAAAAACACCTGTATGATGTCATCTCAATGGCTTACGGAATCCAGTTCCAGGTTCTCAATAAAAAACCACTGACTAATCTTTATTTACAAGATGATAAAATCCAACAAAAAATGAACTTCACCGCGAAAAATGAAGACGATGAAATCGACTTACCTTTTCAAGACGAAGCACAAACAAAACTTTTTGCCTTTCATAATGGTAAAATTGATGCCCAATTGTGGCTAATGCCAAAACTTAACTACTTTCCGGTTCGAATCATCATCTTAAACAAAGAAGAAGATCGAAAAATCGAACTGGAACTTAATCATAAGCCGACACTCAAATGAAATTAAGCGATAGAGATATTATTCAACACTTAAAAATTGGTAAGATTGGAATTGATCCCATGCCTGAACAGCATAAGATTAAAGGCATCAGTGTTGACTTACGTTTAGCCAATAAATTCCGCGTGTTCAATGATCATACTGCGCCTTTTATCGACTTAAGCGGCGCCTCGGATGAAATGCAGAAAATGATGGACATCATTATGGGCGATGAAGTGGTCATTGAAGAAGGACAAGCTTTTTTCCTGCACCCTGGAGAGCTGGCATTGGCTTCTACATTTGAATCGGTTTCTATCCCTGACGACCTTGTTGGTTGGCTTGACGGTCGATCCAGTTTAGCGAGATTGGGATTAATGGTTCATGTCACTGCGCATCGAATCGACCCCGGCTGGCAAGGGCAAATTGTTCTGGAAATATTCAACAGTGGAAAATTGCCTCTGGCACTGCGACCAGGAATGGATATTTGCGCCATTAACTTTGAAACGCTATCCAGTGCAGCAATAAAACCTTACAACAAACGTGCCGACGCAAAATACCGAAACCAAAAAGGACCAACAGCCAGCCGCATCACGCAAGATCAGGCATCACATCAAGACGAAAGACAACTCGACTTACTCTCTTAATACCCCTTCTTTTATTAACGTAGAGTTTGACGACTCCCTTGTTTTCCCCTATTAAATGAGCAAAATTGACCAGGCCTGGTCAATTTTGTGACCGACTGTTTACGGAGACCCATATGAGCATTCTTAAAAAATTATTTGGTAATGGCATTTCAGAGTCTTTGCAAGAAGCCATCACCAACGCTATTACGGATTTAGCAATTGAACCTTTTGAAGCAGGCGCCTTAAATTCAAAAAACATTGAATCGGCTGAAATGAAGAAAGGACACTTAAAGCTCTCTCTTGCTCTCCCATTTCCAGCAAAAAGCATGTGGCCCGCATTTGATCAAGCATTACAGGATAGTTTATTAAAACTGGAAGGGGTTGAAAGTGTATCCATCGACTTCACAACACGCATTCAAGCTCATGAAGTACAAGGTAACACGACCCCTTTGAAAGGCGTCAAAAACATTATCGCGGTCGCATCCGGTAAAGGTGGGGTTGGAAAATCCACTACCAGCGTCAACTTAGCATTGGCTTTGCAGCAGGAAGGAGCTCACGTCGGAGTATTGGATGCCGACATTTATGGTCCAAGCATTCCGACAATGCTAGGAGTTCACAATAAGCCTGAAACCAAAGACGGTAAAAGTATGGAACCAATCTCCGCTTATGGTTTACAACTCATGTCCATTGGCTTCTTAATCAATCCGGATGACCCAATGATCTGGCGAGGCCCCATTGTAACCTCTACCTTGACGCAACTGCTCAACGAAACCAACTGGCAGGATTTGGATTACCTTATCATCGACTTACCTCCGGGAACAGGAGATGTGCAATTGACTTTGTCGCAACAGATTCCTGTAACCGGCTCCATCATCGTTACCACACCACAAGAAGTGGCATTAATTGATGCCCGTAAAGGCTTACGAATGTTTGAAAAAGTGAACATTCCTGTTCTAGGTGTGGTTGAAAATATGGGTACACACATCTGTAGTCAATGCGGGCACGAAGAAGCTATTTTTGGCGAACATGGTGGGGAACGTCTTGCTGAAAAGCATCAGGTAAAATTTTTAGGCGCTTTACCACTTAACAGCAAAATTAGACAACAAGCTGATGAAGGCAAACCAACCGTCGTAGCTGAACCAGCTGGCGACATTACATTAAAATATCGTCATATCGCTTACTCTGTTACCAGTCAGATCGCTTTAAAACGCCGTAACTTCAGTTCAGCGTTCCCTAACATTGTGGTAGAGAACTCTTAAAATTAAATTTCAGATAGGCTTATTGGAAAAGTTAAAGTAAAACATGCGCCATTGTCTTTGGATGATGTTACTTCAACTTTTCCACCGCTCTTATTCATGAAGTTGGCTACTGAGTGCAAACCATGCCCAGAACCTCCCGCTTTCGTGGTATAGCCATAATTAAATATCTCTGTTAAATTTGACATTTCCACCCCGCCTCCTGAGTCCTGGACACTCAATAGCACTTCACTTTCCGTTTGACATGTTTGCAAGGTAATCTGACGAATCTCCTTAGCTGAAACTTCAATCGCCTCCACAGCATTTTTAATCAAATTCAATAGTGCTTGATGTAACTGATTATGGGAAAGTTTCAAAAAAATTGAGGGGTCGGTATTTAACACCTGAATATTAATCTGCTTCTCATTCAGCAAAGCTTGACTCGATAGAACCACTTCCTGAATAAGGTTATATAAATTGATCACTTCCTTGGCGCTTTCAACGGGTAAGATCTGTTGTTTCGTCCCCACCGCATCAATTAATAACGCCAAATCATTTTTCAAGGCAAGCGTGGTTTTTGAAAAATGCTTATCTAATATAAAATGACAACTATTTTCAATGGCTTCAATGAAATTATAAGAGGTTTCAACGGGTAAACTTAGTGACTGCTTTTCTTCACACCAACGTTCTATATAATTGGCTACGCCTTTAAGCTGTTCAACGCCAGACGCTAACACGCCATAAGTCGCATTCATACTGTTTAACGTATTACCGATATCATGAATCAAATCACTCTTGGCTTTCAGTATCCCTTCTTGGTAGTTCTCATACTGAAGTCGTCGAGCAAATTGCTTTTGCTCGGTAATGTCTTTACCAACAAAATAAAAAAAACTGCCATTTTCTTCTTTAATTTTTTTAACTTGAGCAAAAGCCCATCTTTGTTTTCCCTCGTTATCAAAATAACGCGTTTCACCGGAAAATGTTTCAAAATATTGAACAATGCCCGAACCATCATTAGACCACAACACAATATCATGAATAGAGGTACCTAATACCTCGGCATTACGCCACCCCATCTCCTTAGTACCATGTGGGTTAATACTGATTATGTGTCCTTCCAAGTCGAACTTAATGACACTCAAAAGATTATTAAATAGTTTGCCGCGTACATCGAGTTTCTGTTGAACCGTCTCAAGCTGATCCGACTTTTTTGCAATTTCTGATTGCAAGTCTGCCAACCGAGCAATCTGAATTTCGGCTTGTTTTAACAATACATATTCAGGCTTTTCGTCAAGAATCACCACTTGATTCTTCATTGCTTTCTGCAACTTTATTAACAACTCTTCATTCAAACCAGAACAGCAAACCAGATAAAATAATTTAGGATTCACTTCATGCAATCGCTTCAGAAATGATTCAACATCCGATTTAGAAAACACCGATTCATCAATGAAAACCAAGCGATATGACTGCTTTTTACCGGTACCGCTTTTTACCAGCTCAAGCAAATCCGAAAAACTGTCACACACTGTCAGATTATCGGTATCATTTTGTTCAAAGTACGTTAAGAAATAAGGCTCTTTTGTTAATGCAAGAACATTTTTTTGCATAACGCTCACGCCATATCAACCCGAAAAGGAAAGTGTAAAACAACCTCCGCGCCTTGGTCTCTTCCGGCACTGTCAAATAACACATCACCTGATACCCTATCAATAAACTGTTGAACAAGAGTGAGACCAACTCCAGACCCTTCTTTTTTACTTGAATACCCTTCTTTAAACACCTTTTTAAGATCCGGTTCATTAACGCCAAGCCCGTTATCACTCAATCGTATCGTGACAAACTTGCTTTCACTGTGATTAGCCTTTTCAATCACTAACCGAACTTTCCCTTTAAAACCTGGGCGTTTAAGAGCTTTTGCAAATACTGAGTCCAAGGCGTTTCGAATAACCGAACTGATGGCCAATATTAAACAACTATAAGGTAATTGAAATGAAACCTCTTGGTCTAAATGGCATTCAATTTCAAATTCAATATGCTCTGGTAAAGCATTGAGTTCCGGCATCAAACTTAAAATATAATTCACTAAATCTTTTACTGAAAAAACCATCACTTTGTCTGAAGACATCGAAAGGCGTTGCAAAGAACTGACCATCTGAGATAGCAACTGAGCTTCACCAAAAATTGTTTGCGTGATTTGTTTGTAAGCCGACCTTTGTTCCGGTAAAACATCGAACTCTTTATTTAAATAGGAAATCAACCCAGCTTGTGCATTCACATTATCCGCCAGAATTGCCAAAAGCGAATTGGATACTTCATACATAGAGGCTTCAAACAGGTTTTGTTTAACCTTATGCCCTAACGTCTGTGTTATCTGCTCAATATAACGATCTTTATCCCAAGCCCGCACAAAATTGAGCGCCATCTGCTCAATTTCTTCACTTTGGAACGGTTTACGCACAAAAAGTACATTCTCTTGTAAAGACTGAGTAATTTCGAACAAATCAAAATCCGAATATGCTGTTACCATAACAATATAGACACGCGGATCTATCTCTCGAATTTTCTTCGCAGCATCTAAACCATTCATACCCGGAGGCATACGAACATCGATAAAAGCCACCTTAATGGGTTTTTCTTCCGCTAAAGAAGCCGATACTTTTTCAATCGCTTCCTCCCCTTGCAGGGCCGTCACTAGTTGAAGTCCTCCTAACAAGAGAGCACTAGAATGAGTATCATTTTCTTCCTGATGTTCCGTATCAGAAAAAAACGATCCTAAAGTATTCACTGGCTGATTATCATCCAACTTAAACAGAGATTTATAGGCCTCTATTTGTCTGACATCATCATCCACGACCAAAATTTTATGAGGCATATTGACCATTCCCCCATTCATAAACCGCTTCAACCTGAGCGCCGCCTTTCTCAAAATAAAAGCCCTTACAAAGCGACTGAATAATCTTAATTCCTCTTCCAAAGAAAGCCTTATCCGATATGCGTTTCTCTACTTCTAAGTCGACTTTTCCCTTCCCGCTATGAGAAACAATAAAGTGCATATTTCCTTTCTGTGCTGAAAGAGCCACATGTTTAATCTGAATAATAATTTCACCACTTTCAAGGCCGCTTAAAGCGCGTTTTCTTTGCTTAACGTACTCAAAAAAACCATTCTCTTGCTGTTTTATAGTCGAATCCAACTGCAATAGACCATGTTCCAACGCATTGTTAAATAATTCACTTAAAATGATGTGAAAATCTTCTTTAAAGTTCACTAACGACTGAATGCCCATCATCGCATCTATGATAGATTCAATCGGGTTATCATTTTGCTTTAGAACATTTGCACTTAAACAATAAGACAGGCTCCAGTCCGCTGGCGCAGGAATCTTTTCAGAGACCACTTCAGCAATTTCGTTGGATTCAGCTTTGAATATTTCATCCACATCCAATTTGATAATACTGACATCATCTAAAAAAGGTTCATGGCTACAAAAATTTTGGCTGTCATGCACTAAAAGCTCTATATCTAGTGCATCTGTATTCAGAAGCGCATCAATTAAACGAGACAAGCCAAACAGTTCGCCATCACAGTTCATGGCCTCAACCACACCATCCGTATACAAAATGAACTGTTCACGCCCTCTTAAATTTACCTCCGTTAACTCTATTCCTAACAAGTCACTGGCAATGACTCCTAAAGGAACGCAAGTAGACTGGTACTGTATGACTTCACGGGTTTTCTCATCGATCATGATTAAAGGTTGCATTCCCGCATTAAGCAATTTAGCCGTTTGATGTCTTGGAGAAACTTGCACAACTGTGCAACTAAAGAAGACATGTACCGGCAAAATCAATAAAAGTTTTTCATTAATGACGGACACTATTTCTTTAAGCGTTCGGCCTTTTCGAACCATGGAATAGAACACTTCTGCTACCGGAATCGCTCCAATCGATGCAGGGAGTCCATGCCCAGTGAAATCGCCTAATAAAGTCACCACATTTCCTGCGGGCGAAATGGAAGATAAAAACACATCTCCATTAAAGATGGACGCTGAAGAGATATGCGTTTTGAGCCCAGGTACTTCTTTTCTTGGCCCATGCACAAACTTTTCAAAAATACGTTCAGCCGACTTATGCTCTAACTCTAAACTGGAATGCAAACTAGACACCAGTTCTTTAGAATTTTTTAAATCATTATAAAAGTCCAAATTGCGTAGCAAAGAAGCGACCTTGGCGAGAAAGAGTTTTTCAGGGTAAGGTTTTTGCAAGAAATCGTCAGCACCGGCTTCTAGAATTTCTTGAATGGATTCCGGGCTGGTCGCATTAGTGACAACAAAGATCGGGTAGAACGTTTCTTCTGTCAGGGATTTAATTTCTGAAACTAATGATTCGCCTGATAGTAATGGCAACTCAATTTCGGTAATGATGAGATTAGGATGAATCTGGTTAAATTGATTAAGAGCTTCTTCTCCATCTTTGGCTTCAAAGACTTGATAACCTGCTCTTTCAAGTGTCAGTTTTAGATAAAGTCGATTAGAATAGGACGGATCAACAACTAGAATACGAATCATAACGCGAAAGAGCGAAATTATGAATTAATAGTGAAAAGTTGATCAAACTTCGCATCACATAAAATTTTCATCACTGAATCATTAACATTGATGAATTCCACTTTTGAAGATTGCCCGCCCAGTTTTTCTCGCAGTAGCAACATCATACCTAAGGCTGAACTATCCATGTATGTGGCTTTTGACAAATCGATCACAAATTTAGAGCTGGTTTCCAAGTTGTCATTCAGTGCCTTATTGAAGTCATCATAACAACCGATGTCAAAATTACCTTCAACATAAATATGGACGGCATCTTCAGTCACCCGACTCATTAAACTCATTCCCCCACCTCCGGCAGCCCGTAAATCATTTTTTGTTTTCTTTAAACTATGAACAAATTATTGAATTCATCATAATTTATCATATTTAAACATACTAAAAACATAACTCATATGAAATTTTACCCTTATTTCTTAGTCAAGTTTAGGGTAATCCCATAAAAATTATGTATGTTCTACAAAACAAAATTGCCTTACAATTTTAGACACCTCAAAATATTGGTTTTGAAGCGTCTCGCGATTTGATGAAAACTCGACATTTTTCATACAAATTTGACAAAAAAATTCCCAGATTCACTCGGATTACACAAGCTAAAACCTTCAAAAAAGCTTATAATTGTGCGATTGATTTTTGGACTTAGAGTATAAAAATGAGCAATACGAGAAAAATATTAATTACCAGTGCACTGCCTTACGCCAATGGCCCGATCCATTTAGGTCATTTAGTGGAATATATTCAAACAGACATCTGGTCTCGCTTCCAAAAAATGCGTGGTCATGAATGCTACTATGTTTGTGCTGATGATGCGCACGGCACGCCAATCATGTTGCGAGCGCAGGCTGAGGGTATCGACCCTGAGGATCTCATTGCGCGAATTTCTGAAGAACACCAAACCGACTTTGCTGGCTTTAATATTAACTTTGATTTTTATCACAGCACGAATTCACCAGAAAACAAACATTTCGCCAGCTACATTTATACTCAACTCAAAGAACAAAATCACATCAGTCGCAAGACCATCAAGCAGTTCTACGATCCGGAAAAAAAGATGTTCTTACCGGACCGTTTCATTAAAGGCACCTGCCCGAAATGTAAAACGGAAGACCAATATGGTGATAACTGTGAAGCCTGCGGGGCAACCTATAGCCCAACTGACTTGCTAAACCCGAAGTCTGCGGTATCCGGCGCAACACCAGTAGAAAAAGAAACCGACCACCTTTTCTTCGAATTGTCCCATTTTGAAGACATGCTTAAAGGATGGACACACCAAGGTCACTTACAGACTCAAATTGCCAACAAATTGGATGAGTGGTTTGAATCGGGATTGCGTGCTTGGGACATATCACGCGATGCGCCTTATTTCGGGTTTGAAATTCCTGGCGAAAAAGACAAATTTTTCTATGTCTGGCTCGATGCACCTGTTGGTTACATGGCAAGCTTTAAAGCCCTTTGTGACAAAACCGGATTAGATTTTGATGAATTTTGGAAAGCCGACTCCACCACGGAACTTTACCACTTTATCGGGAAAGACATTATTTATTTCCATGCGCTTTTCTGGCCAGCCATGTTATCAGGCGCCGGCTTTAGAACGCCTAACGCGATTTTTTCACATGGTTTCTTAACGGTCGATGGTCAAAAGATGTCTAAGTCACGTGGCACCTTTATTATGGCAAAAACGTATTTGGATCATCTAAACCCTGAATATTTACGTTACTACTTTGCAGCCAAATTAAATAGTCGTATTGATGACATTGACCTAAGCTTGGAAGACTTTGCACAACGTGTTAACTCTGATCTTGTCGGGAAAGTGGTAAACATCGCCAGCCGTTGTGCCGGCTTTGTCGTTAAGAAATTCGATGGCAAATTGAGCCAGGCCTGGTCAGATTCTGCTTCAACGCTTTATCAAAGCTTCATCGATAAGTCTGAAACAATCGCTAACCTATATGAACAACGCGAATATGCCCAAGCCATGCGTGAAATCATGGCATTGGCTGACAAAGCGAATGAATATATTGATGAAACTGCACCTTGGGTTTTAGCCAAACAGGAAGGTAAAGAGGCAGAGTTGTATGAATCTGTCAGCTTAGGCATCAACTTGTTCAGGGTGTTAATCACTTACTTAGCGCCGGTCATCCCCACCACGGCGGAAAAGGCTCAAGCGTTCTTACAAGTTGACACCTTAAATTGGAAAGACATTAGCACCCCTTTGAAAAATCATGAAATCACCAAATTCAAAGCCTTAATGACACGGGTTGAAATGGAAGCCATTGAAAAAATGACCGACGCCTCAAAGCAAGATATGAAAAAAATGCCTCCGATGAAACCGGAAATCAAAGAAGAAGCTTCGGATCTAGACCCTATTGCGGATGAAATCACCTTTGATGAGTTCGCTAAGGTCGACTTCCGCATTGCCAAAATCGTCAATGCAGAACAGGTTCCCGAAGCCGACAAACTCATTAAACTGACACTGGATATCGGCTTGGGAGAGCGCCAGGTATTTGCTGGCATTAAATCCGCTTACAAGCCTGAAGAGTTAGTGGGTAAATTGACCGTGATGGTCGCCAACTTAAAACCTAGAAAAATGCGCTTTGGCTTATCAGAAGGTATGGTTTTAGCTGCTGGCCCAGGCGGTAAGGATTTATTCTTACTTAACCCTGATGAAGGTGCTCAGCCAGGTATGAGAGTTAAATAATTTATAACCTCAAATAAAAGATTCGCTCATTTATGATGGAATACATTCTCATTATTATCAGCACGGTTTTGGTCAACAATTTCGTGCTGGTCAAGTTTTTAGGCCTCTGCCCATTCATGGGCGTGTCTAAAAAAACCGATGCCGCTTTGGGAATGGGCATGGCGACGACATTCGTCATGACACTTTCTTCCGTCTTAAGTTATCTTATCAATACTTACCTGTTAGTGCCTTTTGGGCTAGAATTCCTGCAAACCATTGGGTTTATTCTTGCCATCGCCGCCGTGGTCGGGTTTACTGAAATGGCCATACACAAAACCAGTCCGGTGCTATATCAAGTGCTTGGAATCTACATTCCTTTAATCACTACAAACTGTGCTGTTCTCGGTGTTGCCTTGCTAAACGTAGGAGAACGTCATGACTTTATCGAATCGGCGTTCTATGGCTTTGGAGCAGCACTCGGGTTTACGTTAGTGATGATTTTATTTGCCTCTATTCGTGAACGCATTGCCTATGCCGATGTACCAAAGCCGTTTCAAGGAGCTCCCATTGCTTTAATTACGGCTGGACTGATGTCGGTTGCCTTTATGGGATTTGGTGGTCTCGTTAAATGATCTCAGCAATATTGATTTTCTTAGCGCTGGCGATCATCTTTGGAATTCTGTTGGGATACGCCTCTGTTCGCTTTAAAGTGGAAGGCAACCCGGTTGCGGAACAAATAGACAACGTCCTGCCACAAACACAGTGCGGACAGTGCGGTTTTCCAGGGTGCAAACCTTATGCCGAAGCCTTAGCAAAAGGCGAATCTGAGGTGAATTTATGCGTTCCAGGCGGACATGAAGTCATGATCCAGATTTCTGAAATCACCCACCGTGAACCGAAGGAAATGGAAGCGGAACCCGAAGACATTGCTCAGAAAATCGTTGCCAAAATAGATGAGGACATTTGTATTGGCTGTGTTCATTGCATCAAAGCTTGTCCGGTAGACGCCATCTTAGGTGCCACCAAAATGATGCATACCGTGATTGAAAGCGAATGTACCGGCTGCGAAAAATGCATCCCGGTGTGTCCGGTCGACTGCATCGACATGATTCCACAAGAAGTGACACCGCAAACATGGGGTTGGCCTGAACCCACGCCTCAAGAAGCACCATTGATTCAAACTTTTCCGTCAAAGGAATAGATTCACATTCTATGAAAACCACACTGACACAAACTTTAAAGCAAAAACTGATTATCGGTTTGTCTAGGCTTTATCCTATGGCTAAGCGAGCTTTGTATCGTTTTCATGGTGGTGTGTTTCCCCGCTATAATAAAGAATTATCTTTGAGTCACCCG
Organism: Hydrogenovibrio crunogenus; assembly: GCF_004786015.1. NCBI lineage: Bacteria > Pseudomonadati > Pseudomonadota > Gammaproteobacteria > Thiotrichales > Piscirickettsiaceae > Hydrogenovibrio > Hydrogenovibrio crunogenus. The sequence goes on along the minus strand of NZ_CP032096.1, from coordinate 1,128,208 downwards.
CTGGTGACTGACTTTATTCCTGAAATTTTGGTTTTACCGCTTCAACAGCATGTTGGTATCAGCACTGAACCATTAGTCAAACCGGGTGACCACGTCTTAAAAAACCAGTTGTTAGCCGATACTGAAAAAGGATTGGCCGCGCCTATCCATGCACCGACCTCCGGGAAAATCATTGCAATTGAACCCCGTACATTACCACATGCATCCGGTTTATCAGGATTAAGCATTATTTTAGAAAGCGACCAAAAAGATGAGGTCATCGAAAACAGTTTAGAGGTGGACGGTTCCACGCCAGACACGCCCAACAAACTGAAAGCACTGGTTCACAAAGCCGGCATCGTCGGCATGGGTGGAGCTGGATTCCCCACTTTCGCTAAGATCCCTTCTCAACCAGGACAAATCAAATATCTGCTAATCAACGGGGCTGAGTGTGAACCGTTTATTACTTGTGACGACATGTTGATGCAAACCCGTGCGGAAGAAATCGTCCAAGGCGCCTTAATTGTTGCTCAATCTTTAGGGATTAATCAGATTTTATGTGGCATAGAGGACAATAAAGCCAAAGCCATCAAAGCCATGCAAAAAGCCGCCGCCAATACATCAGTTCAAATCAAAGTTGTGGTCACCGCTTACCCGATGGGTGGGCAAACACAACTCACACAAGAGCTGACTGGCATTGAGTTACCCGCTCATACGCATGCGATTGATGTCGGAGTCTTGATGATGAATGTCGCGACGTTCGCTGCCATCTACCAAGCAACCGTTCACGGCAACCCTCTCACATCAAGATACATCACCGTCTCTGGTTTAGGGTTAAACAAACCCTTTAACATTGATGCTCGTTTGGGCACTTCCTTTAAAGAACTGGCGCTTTTAGCCGATCCTAAAACACCATTAGAGTATCCACTTATCAAGGGCGGACCAATGATGGGAATTGAAATGCAAAGCAATGATGTGCCTGTCATCAAAACCACGAACTGCATTTTAGCCACCCCACCAGAACCCATGGAAGAACCGATGCCTTGCATTCGTTGTGGCGAATGTATGGATGCTTGCCCAGTCAACTTATTACCTCAACAATTATATTGGCATAGCCGCAGTCATGAATTTGATAAAGTAGAATCGCTCAAGGTGTTTGATTGCATCGAATGCGGTTGTTGCAGTTTTGTCTGCCCAAGCCACATACCACTGGTACAGTACTATCGTTTTGCCAAATCTGAAATCAAACACATCAAACAAGAAGAAGCCACCGCCGAGCTGGCCAAAAAACGCCATGAATTCAGGCAAGAACGCTTAGAACGCGAAAAAAGAGAACGTGAAGCACGCATTAAAGCGAAAAAAGAAGCGGTCAAACAAAGGGCCGCACAACAAGCTAAGAGCGAAACCACCGAAACGGACAAACCTAAAACCAGCGCAGCCGCAGCGGCCGCTGCGCGTGCAGCTAAAGCACGTGCCGAAAAAGCAGGAAAAGATACTTCCGGTAGCGTAGAGCCAAAACTGTCAGCACGAGATAAAGCCATTGCCGCGGCTAAAAAACGCGCTGAAGCTGCAAACAAATCTTCCGCTTCAAAAACATCAGAAGCCGCAGAAGAAAAAAGTAGCCCGAAACCAAAAGATCCGAAAGCCGCAGCGATGGCGGCGGCTAAAAAGCGCGCTGCACAAAAAGCGAAAGAAAAACAATCATCCAATCATCATGTCGCCGATCAAGCTCAGTCTGATACAGTCGAAGACAAACGTGCTGCAGCCATTAAAGCCGCCCGCCAAAAAGCCGCTGAGAAAAAACGTACAGAACTATCGGAACAGTCAGAAAATGACGTTCCACCGGAAGAAAAAACAAAAACCGCTTCCAGTAAAACCACTCATGCAAAACAGAAAGCGGCAATGGCAGCCGCCAAAGCGCGGGCAAAAAAACAACACTCTAAATCCGGTGAAGAAAAAGACTAAAGCATTTAAAACGGTTTACAAAATACATTATGATGACAAACAACATTTACAAAGGCTGAAATAGGTTCAATCATGGCAACCATTCCGCATACTTCCCCATTCACGCATAACGCCAGTAGCGTTAGAAAAGTGATGCTACAAGTCCAAATCGCTGCTTTTCCAGCATTGATGACGCACATCTATTTTTTCGGGTTTGGCATCACGATTCAATGGACGCTAGCGGTGCTGACCCTGATTATCGTCGAAACCGCATTACTAAAATTACGAAACCGCCCTGTTGCTCCCTATATATTCGATTTGAGTGGTTTGATTACCGTTACTGGCATTGTATTCTGTATCCCACCAGAGTCACCTTGGTGGGTGATCGTATCAGGGGTGACCTTCGCACTTATTTTTGGGAAGCACCTTTATGGGGGCTTAGGTTACAACCCTTTTAACCCTGCCATGCTGGGCTATGCTTTCTTATTGATTTCCTTTCCGGCGGAATTAACGCAATGGACATTACCATCCGAGGTGTCTGGTCATCACATCAGCTTCATTGAATCATTCCATTTGATTTTTACTGGTCAATCCCTGAATTTATCTTTTGACCAACTCACTGGCGCTACGCCGCTTGATGAAGTGAAAACGGCTTTATCCATGGGCGTACCGGTAACCACCACACTTAACAGTAGCAACTTCAATGGTGAACAAATCCCCTACGGTTGGGCATGGATTAATATGGCTTTCTTTTTGGGTGGTTTATGGATGCTGTATAAACGTGCCATCCGCTGGCAATATCCAGTCGGCTTTCTAGGCACCTTAGCGGCCATTGCCTACATCTTTAACTGGATTGATCCGAACACTTACGCCCCTGCCAGTTTCCATTTATTAACGGGGGGTATCATGTTGGCGGCATTTTTTATTATTACCGACCCTGTTACTTCCAGCACCACCCCGCTTGGGCGGTTCATTTATGCTGCTGGTATTGCCGTACTGGTATATGTCATCAGAAACTGGGGGGCTTTCCCGGATGGCATTGCGTTTGGAATCTTAATCATGAATATGTTTGTTCCCTTAATTGATCAATATACGCAACCGCGTGTCGTTGGATATCAGAGATAAATATGGCTAACAAAGATACGACGAAAAAATCTCAACCCAAACAAGAGCTCTGGCAAAGAATGCTGCGTGCCGCGCGTTTACTCAGCATCTACACCGTCATTGGTGTCGGGCTATTACTATTGGTCAAACAATTAACCGACAAACCGATTCAAACCGCAGAGAAACGCGTTTTGCTTGAAACCATTAACCAGCTGCTCCCTTCAGAAGAGTATGATAATGCGTTATTAAATGACACTACTGAAGTCACGGCACCCAAATACTTAAATACGACCGACCCCGTAACGGTTTATCGAGCACGTAAAAATGGCCAACCGGTCGCATTAATTTTGACTACACACGCGCCAGATGGATACAACGGAGATATTAAAATCATGTTGGCAGTTTATAAAGATGGCCGTATTGCGGGAGTTCGTGTATTAAAACACAAAGAAACCCCGGGGTTAGGCGACAAAATCGAACTGAAAAAATCCAATTGGATTCTTGGCTTCAACGGCCTGAAACTGCGTGAAGACAACGCCAACCTCTGGGCGGTCCGAAAAGACGGAGGCGGATTTGATCAATTTACTGGGGCCACCATTACCCCGCGTGCGGTCATTAAAGCCGTTAAAAACGCACTCCAATTTATTCAGGAGAAAGGAGCGAAATTGTATGAGTAACTCTTCTGAGAATATTCTGACCCATAAATGGACGGAATACCAAAAAATTGCTCGAAACGGTCTTTGGAATAACAACCAGGCACTTGTCGCTTTATTGGGGTTGTGTCCTCTTCTCGCCGTAACCAACAACACAGTCAATGGTATTGGATTAGGATTAGCGACCATGGCGGTTCTGATTGTCTCCAATGTACTCGTCTCTCTGATTCGGGATCATGTGTCCGATGAGGTACGCATTCCCGTTTTTATCGCCATCATCGCTTCAGCCGTGACAGTGATAGATCTCCTAATGGAAGCCTATTTGCATACCTTACACGGCATCCTCGGTATTTTCATTCCGTTGATTGTCACCAACTGTGCCATCCTTGGACGTGCTGAAGCCTATGCCTCTAAAAATTCGGTCGATAAATCGTTAATCGACGCATTTTTCATGGGCTTAGGTTTTGCGTTGGTGTTGATTGTATTAGGCGCGTTACGCGAAATTATCGGCAATGGCACTCTGTTCGACCAAATGGACTTGATGTTCGGTGAATCGGCCAAAGCGTTGACCATTCACTTATGGGAAGATTACCATCCGGTTCTATTAGCCATTCTGCCACCGGGTGCCTTTATTGGACTTGGCTTACTGGTCGCCTTGAAGAATGCCATTGAACAACGAAAAGCCGCCAAAGCGCAAAATGTGTTGGGCGTCCAGGTATCGGTTAACCCACTAAGAGCACCAGAATAAGATAGAAAACCATGAACAAGCAAAAACGCCTAGAAATTTTCCAACGTTTAGCTGAAGCCATCCCGGAACCGGAAACAGAGCTGAATTACAGCACGCCCTTCGAGCTGCTGATTGCCGTGATTCTGTCGGCACAAGCCACTGATAAAGGCGTCAATATTGCCACCGACAAACTCTTTCCCGTTGCCAACACGCCGGAAGCCATTTATGCGTTGGGTGAAGAAGGATTGAAAGAATACATCAAAACCATTGGCTTGTTTAATACCAAAGGCGCCAATATCATCAAAACCTGCAAAATGCTGATTGAGCTGCACAATTCACAGGTGCCTGATAATCGAAAGGACTTGGAAGCCCTACCCGGTGTGGGTCGCAAAACCGCCAATGTTGTTCTCAATACCGCATTTGGCCATCCTACGATGGCGGTCGATACTCATATTTTTCGAGTCTCAAACCGCACCAAGCTCGCACCAGGCAAAAATGTTTTGGAAGTGGAACAAAAACTCCTGAAAAACGTGCCAAAAGAATACATTATCCCCGCCCATCATTTACTGATTCTTCATGGCCGTTATACCTGCACGGCTCGCAAACCCAGATGCGGCGCCTGCTGTATTTACGACCTGTGTGAATACAAAGAGAAAACAGCTTAAAATAGCCAGGCCTGGCTGTTTTAACGTTTTAACATCACCGTTTTCATTCTGGTTTTCATTTTCTTTTTTCAGGTGTAGAATAAATAATCATTCAGCACAATAAGGAAGATAAACAGATGGATACGTCCGCTCACGACTTAAATGCATTATTCTCTCAACTGGGATTAGACAATTCGGATGAAGCCATTGAAGCTTTCTTAAGCAAGCAACCCAAACTGTCTCAAGTCACTTTGTTACATGAAGCCTCTATCTGGAATCCTTCTCAGGCAGCATTCTTGAAGGAAGCCGTAGAAGAAGATGCCGCTTGGGTGGATGCGGTCAACCACCTAGATACTCTGCTGAGAAAATAAAGTACGTTTTACGTTACTCTAAGATAGGAAACCAAGGCGAGGATTCGGTTTTTTGATACAAATGACGAAAATCCGTCTTTAATGTATCCTCCAATCCTTTTTCTCGGGCCTGTTGGCAACCGCCAAGCTGGTAAATCTCGGCATAAAGTTCTTTTTTTAACGCCGCTTCCGTTTCTCTCGGATCACGGGTTAAAAACTGTTTGATAAAGTTATTAATCGTTAAATTATACTTCTCGATAAACAACCGATTTACTTTCGCTTCCTTTTGGGAGGCGCTGACCCCACGGCAACGTTGATTAAAATAATCATACTTTAATGCGGTTTTCACCAACGCCACATGAAGAGCTTCGCCTTTCAATTCTTGATCGGGTGATGCGGAAACGGGTAAAACCAACATCCACCCCATCAAAACCAATCCATAAATAAACCTGGTTTTCTGCATAGCAATCATCTTATTTTAACCTTCATTCCTTCAAGCAGATAATAGCAAAACTTTACCATATAAAAGCGAACGACAGGCTGATTCTTATCAGAAAGCGGTTACTTTTCAAGAAGTGCCCATACACCTTCAAACATCCCTATAATAGAAAGGTAATATCATTAAAGAGTCATTATTTATGAAAACATTCTTCACTAAACTGTTCTCTCCCATTCTTAATATATTTGAAAAAGGCGAGGAACCAGAACATTACACCCCTTCACACCGAAAAATTCTGCTGATCATGGGCATCTTGTTTTCGATTTTATCAGTGGTGTCCGTCTATTTTGGCTTTCGCACCGAGGTGATGGCGGCACTGTTCCCTGCCATCCTTTTTGCAGGCATAGGGATAGTTTGTGTGATAATCGCTTTATTAGGAAGTGATCGCGCCGTAACGAATATTTGGCAAAGCACTCGACAAAGTCGCTAATAATCGACGTAGCTCATCGCGAACGCTATGTTATAGAAACAAAAAAGCCCACAAATGTGGGCTTTTTTAAACTCGGCCGGTCTTTACTTAAGACACGATATCCAATAATTCCACATCAAAGATCAATGCAGAATATGGTGGAATCTTCCCACCCGAACCTTGCGGGCCATATGCCAAATCTTGCGGAATATATAAACGCCATTTAGACCCTTTTGGCATCATCTGTAAGGCTTCTGTCCAACCTGGAATCACTCGATTCACTGGAAACTCAGCAGGCTGACCACGCTCTACCGAACTGTCAAATACAGAGCCATCCACTAACATACCGTGATAATGCGTTGATACCACCGATTCTGCTGATGGCTTATCACCCTCGCCTTCCACCAAAATCTCATATTGCAGTCCAGATTCTGTCACCACAATATTGTCTTTTTTGGCATTCTCAGTCAAAAAGGCTTCGCCTTCTGCCGCTGCGGCTTCAGCGCGCTCAGCTTCTTTGGCTTGCATCATGTCATTGATTTCTTGAAACGCCTGTCTGAATTGTTCATCCGCAATCGGGCTGGCTTTACCTTGTAAAGCATCCATTAGCCCTTGCGCCATCGCTTCGGCATTCAATCCTTCAAACGGGTCAGCGGCTAATTGGTCACCAAACTGACGACCTAAACCATAACTTACAATATCCGGTGTGGTGGTATAAGACATAATTCAACACTCATTTATTCAAAAAAAAGCATCATAGCATAAAAGCACTCTCTAGACTAAAAAGCCGCCTCATAAAAGGCTGTGCCCTTTTTGTTATAATAAAACCCATTACATTAAAAGGTGCTCCATGTCATTAACCGCCACTTTTGCAAAACCGTTTGCGCAATCCAGCGATGAAAACAAACACGTCATTTTAAAGGCGATTCATCCCTTTTTAAAAGACCGGTCGTCCGTGTTAGAAATTGCCAGTGGCACTGGCCAACATGCGGTTTATTTTGCCGAAAAAATGCCGCATCTTACTTGGCAGACATCTGACTTAATGGAAGCCCACACCGGCATCAAACAGTGGATAACAGAAGCCGGTTTAGACAATGTGCTACCACCGCTTAAGTTGAATGTATCAGAAGATAACTGGCCCAGTTGTCAGTACGATGCGCTTTTCAGCGCCAATAGCTTTCACATTATGGCAAAACACCATATTGAAGATTTCTTTAAGAACGTCTCTCAAGTACTTGAGAAAAAAGGCATCGTGATGATTTACGGCCCTTTTAATTATCAAGGACACTTCACCAGTGAGAGCAATGAACGGTTTGATGCCTGGTTAAAACAACGCAACCCACAAAGCGGCATTAAAGCGTTTGAATGGTGTAACCAATTGGCTGAGAACGCTGAACTAATGCTCTTAAAAGACATTGAAATGCCGCAAAATAATCGTATTTTGATTTGGGAAAAGAAATGACGTCAACTCATCGCCCAACACATAAGCATCGGGCGTAGCTTGCATCATTTTAAGAAAGTAAAAATCTCTGCTTCTGGAAATCTGGACTTGGGTAACGCCGCATTAAAATCGTCTTCAGCGCGATAGCCTAATGCCACCACCGCAACAGTGGTGAAGCCTAGATTTTTAAGGTCAAACTCTTCGTTCAACACGTCAAGATCCACGCCTTCAATTGGAACAGCATCAATTCCTAACGCTGCGGCGCCCAACAATAAATTCCCCATATTCAGATATACCTGGTTTTGTGTCCAACACGCCACATCATCTCGTTCTTTTCGATGAAGGTCGGCATAAAAACCACGTACCTTTAAAGCCATCTCTTTTCCTTCCGGTTTAGGAAAACGCCCATCCATATCTTCTTGATCGGTTATCTTTTCCAGATATGCGTCCGTGATCTCTGTTTTAGCGCAAAACAGCACCACATGCGATGCGTCTAAAATCTTCGGATTATTCGCCGCATACGCCCCTTCAGCGCCTTTGGCAATGCGTGCTTTCCCCTCAGCTGAATCAGCAATGATAAAGTGCCACGGCTGAGAATTAACTGATGACGGGCTTAGATGTAATAATGCCTTAATCTGCGCAAATTGCTCATCGGTAATACGCTGATTTGGATCAAATTTTTTCGTGGCATAACGCGAGTTTAATATTTCAGTTACGTTCATAATTTCTCTCATGGTAAACAAAAGCCATTCTTTTGGCGTTTTTAAAATTTTATCCTGATGATATAGATAATAGCATTCTGACTGGCCAGCAATCGAGCCTGATTCTATTGAATTTTTATTTTTTCTGTCAATTAATACCAGTTTTAGTATCTATTGGAAACAACAATAGCCGTCTTCCAATACGGTTTTTTGAGTAATTAAGCATCATTTATTATAAAAAAATAACCAGGTCTGGCCATTTTTCAGAAAGATAAGCGAATTATCCTCTTATAAATCCCACACTGTCAATTAGCGCAAAGCTTCACGACTACGATCCTACATCAATAACAATGACATGGTCAGAGATAGCGAGCATGGGCGTCGGACTCGTATTGATTTGTAATTTAATCAATAGAAACTCAATAGTGTAGGCTGGAAGAAACTCAAATCAGTCGATAACGATTTGGTTTTTACCGTTTTTCTTAGCGGTATATAAAGCTTTGTCGACACGCTTCAAGGTGTCTTGGTAAGATTCATCTACTGGCTTAATGGTTGTCATGCCCATACTGACACTGACCTTAATGCCATCAACACAAAAAGGAGTCAGCCCCCGTTTAAATTCTGCAGACAGCTTTTCAGATAAAGACACCGCTTCTTCCAGTTCGGTTCCTGGTAAAACGACGATGAATTCATCTCCCCCAAAACGGCAGGCGATATCATTTTTATTTAAATGAGACCGGCAGATACGGGTAACGGCAAGAATCACATCATCCCCGGCATGATGCCCAAAACGGTCGTTGACCTGTTTTAAATTATCAAGGTCAAACATCAATATGGAAGTTGGCGTGGCATGTTGTGCAAAAGCGTCAAAATGCAAAAGGAGGTCATGTTCCAATCGTCTTCGGTTGAAAATGCCGGTCAATTGATCAGTATCACTTAATGCACGTAATTTAACTTCCAAATCATGTCGTTCGGAAATATTGCTCGCCACCCATAAAACCACTTCTTCTTCATCAACAAGAAAATCCAGTGCTTGAATACGCCCTTCAAACCAAATAGGGTTTTGCGGCCCTTCATCTGGCAACCCTTTCACATCTTTATTACTGAGCTCATACTCTTCAATCAACAGTTTTTTAGACCACAAAGCTTCTTCAATTTTTGCTAAAAACCAATTCGATTTTTCCGCTTCAATTAAATCAGCAATATACAACCCGACAAGACCACTGCCATCATGGTAATAACGATTGTCTCGGCCACCGTAAACCGCCACATATTTACCACTTCTTGAGAACAAAAAGGCCGGATCCGGCAAGGCATCAAGAACGGCGGGCATTTTTTCAAGACTGATCATATCTTCTTTCTTTATGCTCATTGAAAGGTAATGAAACCCTAGCGTGATAATTCAAAACGGCTCACAATTTATCATTCGCCATAGAATAATATTACCACTATTTTTTGAAAAAACTTAGATTAATCAATCAGTAGGGCTGACAATGACATGTTGACTCAAGGTGTGTAAATCACGCCAAGCTCTGCCAAATTCAGAGGTTGTAAACACGGCCATCATGCCCGAACGAGCTTTCAAAGCATCAACCCCTTTTAGGCAATTCTGAACCATTTCGATTACTTCTTCTGAAATCTTCTCACGCAATTCCTCCGATGGAGGCTGTCTTGTTTCAGCTACTTGCCAAACCTGTTCCGCACGTTGATACAGTCGGGTACGTGCTTCATCAAGTAACCGCTGTGCTTGCGTGCATTGCTGTTGAATTTCTACTTTATCCATCAAGGAGTCGGTAGCACCGAAAACCTGTTTTTGCTTGGCAAACCCCATGAACGCTTCAATGGCATGATGCGTAATGCCGATGGCCACACTGCCAAAAGACAGACTGGCTAAGGTTTCCAATGGACAAAAGAAAATCGGGTCCTGCAATAAAGGAGGCTTAGCCAACGAAAACGTATGAGCCTTTGGAACGTCAATCGAATCGATACTGAAATCATGGCTACCAGTGGCTTTCATGCCAATCACATCCCAAGTGTGGTGCACCGTCACTTCAGCGGCCGGCACGGCAATGGATAAAATCTCATTATCGCTCCCTGCAACTTTGCAATTTGCCGTAAACCAGCTGGCATAATCCGACCCACTGGCATAAGCCCACCTTCCCGAAATCTCAAACCCATCTTTTAAAGGAATGGCTTCTCCACTGGGCATACCCGACCCGGCAATGACTGCTCGCTCCGGTGAAAAAATGTCATGCGCCGCCTGTTCTTCCAGAAAACCGGAAAACAAACCACCCCCCGCACCAATCATGACCAACCAACCGGTCGCGCCATCTGCAGAGGCCACACACTCAAACACTTTTAACGCCGTGGTTAAATCGGTGGCTTCTCCGTCAAATTTTTCAGGAATAAACAAGCGAAACACTCGGTGTTCAAACAGAGCCTCCAAAACGTCTTCTTGTATACGTCCAAGCCGTTCTGATGCTTCAGAGCTTTGCTTGATAATGGGTAAAATAGATTGGATGTTGTCTAATAATTTTTCAGGGGAAAGATGCTTAGGCATGATGTTTTAACAGCTTTAATCAATTAATTAATAAGTAAGGTCGAACATAAGATAGGAAACATTTTAATACAACCTGACTCATTAAGCTCGACAAGTCAGCCGTCTTTATTCCCCAGAGAGTCAAATAAAAAAACCACCGCCCTAGCACGCTTAGGGGTTGGTGGTTCGGTGATTTAATGAGTAGTTAGTAATTACTCATGAACTAAAAAAAAGTTAATCCGGCCAAACCCGGTTAGACCCCATGGGTTTAACCGCTTCTTCTTGCTCCGGTTTCTGTGCATCTGGTTTCTTTGTGGCCGGCTTTTTAGCAGCTGGCTTTCTAACCGGTGTTTTTCGTGCTGGCGTACTCGCTTTAACGTCCTTTTTTTCTTCCTCTGTTTCCGGTGTTTTAGCTCGGCGCACGCTGCTGGCTAACTTAGACGCAGTTGTTGCATTGTTTTTCGTTGTCATAAGACCTCCTCAATAATATCATCGATTTCTTTGGCGGCCATTTCACCGCGTTTCCCCATACAATAAACACTCACACCATCGACCGCTGCATTGCGATACACCGCACGACGGCGAATGCCGCTTTGCAATGCAGGAATATCAAATTCCTCCAAAGCTTCCTTCATGGCTGTTGATAACGCGCTACGCGGTTCCAGTTGGTTGACCACAATATACGGCTTCAATTGACGATTTCGAAGCTTAGCGTGCTCAATGGCTTCCGCAATGCGAATACTGGCCCATAAATCAACTGGAGAGGGCAAGACAGGAATCAACACCGCTTCCGACACTTGCAACGCCGATTGCATCACCCCTGTTTCCAAAGTAGGTGGACAGTCCAACACAATAAAATCATAATCTTTTGCAAAACGTTCCGCCTCGCGCGCCAACTGCCCTCCGACTGAAATGACCGAGACCGGAAACGGTTTATCATCCGAAGACAAACTACTCCACTGACTGGCCGACCCTTGCGGGTCCGCATCAATGACCAAAACGCGACCTTGTTTTACTAAACCCGCGGCAAAATTCATACTCAAGGTGGTTTTACCGGTGCCACCTTTTTGATTGGCAATAGAAAAAATACGTGCCGACATAACGCTTCCATAAAATTAAAAGAACCCACTCAGACGAAGCTTGTTCAAAACGACAATATGCTAAACAGGCCAGGCCTGGTGGTTTTTAGATAGGTTTAAGTATTACAGACAAAGGCGGGTTGGAAGAGATTTTTTCCATTCGAATATACTATTGGTTACAAGAGAAAGTAAGCAATGTGCCTATAACTTGAAATAATTGGCTCGGCACATTATTCATTGATTTGAAAAATAAATAGTCGAATGACCTGCTCACGCAGGCTTGTTGCTATCAAAGCAAAAAGATTTTTACATTAAATGTTCAACAATTAACGTTTGCACAAAGTTGCTATCAAACCCGTCATTACTGACATCATCAATCCAACATGGATTCGGATCAAATCCTTCATAAAGGGCGAACCCCACTTTATATTCTTCGCCAAAACGCGCAAACATAAAAACAAATTTATTACTGTTTTCTGTGTTACTCATCGTACAAGAACCGTTCTCTGCAATGTCAAATTTAATGGTGGCATCCTCATGCTGCGCCAAATAATTTTCAATTTCCGATGAAATCAACTGGTGTAAATCTTCATAACTTTCGACCACAAAAAACTCCTAAATTTAAAATAAAAAATCCTTCGCCCAAACCTTAACCGGTCAGACAGTTTTCAAATATTCTAAAGCAAGGGAACTCTTTCGTCTTTAAAAATTAAATTTTTAAAAATAAAAAACAACTCTATGGCTGTCATTATCAAATCGTTATGGACCAATCCATTTTCCCGCTTGGATAGCGCATTGGCGGACTCTGTTCGCTCTTTGTTGTGGTGAACCATACACCGGAAAATTAGAGCTGCTTCCCCCATTTACAAATAAATAATAGGCTGCCAGTATTTCCTGAGGAATACCATTTGAAGCGGCCCAGCAATCGGCTTCCGCTTCTCTTGCTGCGGCGAAAGCTCCAGGCGGCATCAACTGGTGATGGTGAACGACATGGCCATATTCATGTGCACGAAAAAAGCCACATGCTGGCCCAATTTGTTGACAAATAATCGGATTATAAAAAATCACAGCGCCATACATTGGATGAGGCTGAACCATCGCAATATCATTTAACTGTGGGTTAGGAATTTCAGGCACCGCATTGGCTTGGAACGACACAAGCAAACTGAACAACAGCGCAATGACTTTAACCGGTTTCATTGTCTTTCTCCTGGTAATCCTATTTGCCTGCCTAATGTTCACTTCATACATTAAACCAAGCAGAGTTTGAATTATTTACTTAGCAATCTTTTCTAAGTAAATATTATTACCAACAAAAACATAACACAATGTTTTTATTACAAAAATAAAATTTAAAAATTCCAGTAAATATTTTTTGACAGCGTACCAACATAAAAAATAACCAGGCCTGGCTGTTTTTGAAAAGCGTTAGATGAAAGAGGAATCACTGACTTTTTGCTGAAAACTTTGCTTTTTTCGCTGTTGTTTATTTTCGTACATTCGCATGTCAGCTAGATGCTTCAGTTCTGAAGTATTCGCCACCTCATACATAAAGGCCACACCCGCACTCACCCCGGCATGCTCGAATCCGATTTGCTGCATCTTCTCAACCACGCTTTCTATCACTGTCTGCACTCTATTTGTATCGCCATCTTGACTGATTACCGCAAACTCATCCCCTCCCACTCGATAAATCTTTCCTTTCTCGCCTAGGCCTTTTTTCATTAAAGCGGCAAACATTTTCAATAACTCATCGCCTTTTGCATGTCCAAAGCGGTCGTTGTACAGTTTTAAGTTATCCATATCAATGTAAGTTAAAGAAGAAGCTTGTTCGAAAGAAGCCAACTCAGCTTCCAAAGCATAACGATTCGGCACCTGCGTAACCGCGTCCGTGTGTGCCAACTTATTACTTTGATCGAGACTAAAAAGCATTTTCATACGCTCACGATATAACTTTCCAACCTGATAGGTGAGCACTAAGGCGAGCAAGATAACCTCCATGGCGATTGCAGCCAACCCATAATGTTCAACGTAAATGGTGTTTGAACTCAATTGTGTTGGCAAAGTGGCCATACTCGCCAGCACGATAAAACTCATTAAAGCAACCAAATACAAACGCGCCACCATACTGCCTTGCAACGATCGTGTGACCCCAGCGACCAACCCATATAACAGAAAAACCCATACTCCATAACGCGCCATCTCATTGATCCAATTGGGGAACAGCATGGCAAATAAGGCAAATAAAACCAATAACGCCACAGAGATGATGCCCATTGTGTGCAGCCTTTTGTTTTTAATAGGGTGAATTTCCAAAAGCTTCATCACAAAAAGTATGTAAATAACGTTAGAAATCAAAATGGGAAAAGACGTCAGATAAAAGTTATGCCAATGAAACAGTTGAGACAAAATCAAATGCGCACCGGCATTAAACAGCAAGTTTGAAAAGATAAAGATGGCATACAGAATTTCTGTATTACGTGAACGCGCAAAAGAAAGCGCCCCGTAATAAATGCCCATTGAAAGAAAAATACCAATACCAATCAATACAATGGCATTACCCAGCTTAATTTCCTGCTGGTAATGAGCAAGCGTACTGACATAAGGAACAGGCTGGGCGATAAAATAAGGTGAAGCCACTTCCACACGAAGCGTATATTGCCCCGTTTTTAAATGAAATGTGCGACCATGTCGGAGAAAAAATGGATTTGGTTCACTGCTACCTATCCCGCCTGAGGCACGATCAACCAGTTTGTTATTCTGGTCGTAAATATAAAAAGAAAACTGGTCTATCGTAGAGGTGTTTTTAAAGTCAACAACATAAAAACCCTCTTTTTCAATTCTCAGCTCACCAGAATAAAGATAATGGCCGCCGACTAAAGAAATGCCATCTTGTTTTTGTAAAGTATTTTCCGCTTCAGGGGGTTCAGGTTTAAATTGTTGGCCTTCATTAAGGCTAAACAATTGCCAGTCAATATTCAGAGCTTTAGCTTGAGCTTGGCTAGCAAAAATAAAACTGATGAATAAGCTGGCATAAAACACAGCCTTATAAATTGAATACTTATTAGAATTCCGCACGTTTATCTCTTATTAACTGAGCAGCAAAAAAGAAAAACGCTCCATACATAATCCGCAACACAAAACCGGAAAAAACCATAAAAAAATGACTAATCAATACTAACCTCAATTAACTTATTCAGTGCTACAAAATAATAAACCTGCATTATCTTATGCTTTTTTTCAAAAAAAATATAAAAATAATCATGATTTTCAATAACTTTTTCTTTATCCAACCATCAAATAAATCAAATCAACAGTCATGCTTTTTCAAACAAGAAACTTTTTATATGCTTTAAGATAGTTTGTTCAAAGCTTCTCCATTAAACACTCAACATAAGGACGAATAAATGGATCACTCAGCAAAACCAGCACGCTCATCAGGCAAAGAAGCCCTTAAAAAGGCCATTATTTTTAGTATCCCTTTATTTATTCTTAACTACCTCATCGTCTCTCACCTGATTCAAGATATTGGTTTGCCTTACTTCCTGTCAGCCTATCAACCTGCGTTTTACCTGTTATTTAATTTTATTCTGGATTTTATTATCTTTAACATCGTATTAATAGCATTCCACAAACTCGAACATCACCGAATGACGCCCTGAAACAAATAATAGAAGATAAAACAACAAACCACTTTGGTCAGTATAAATAACTAGAGAGCATGGTAGAATAATTCTAAAAGTGCTGTAACCGAGTTAAAACAATCCATTAATCTTTCAGGAGTTGATGATGAAACCTATCCAAAGCTTTAAAAGCAGTCTCTTAGTATTACTGGCCGCATTTTGGTCTGTAACCGCTATGGCAAACCAAGAAAGCGCAAGAATCATGGTCAGCGATGTCGGTTTTGCTACACCGGAATCGGTCGAATATGATGCTGCCGAAGATGTGTATTTGGTCTCGAACATTAATGGTAGTCCGTTCGAAGCGGATGACAATGGGTTTATCTCAAAACTGAGTCCTGAGGGCAAAGTGATTGATCTAAAATGGATTGATGGCGCCAGTGACAACGTCCAATTACATGCCCCAAAAGGTATGACCATTATCGGCAATAAACTGTTTGTGGCCGACATCACGCAAATACGTGTCTTTGAACTGCCAAGTGGAAAGCAACTGCCTTCCATCAACGTTCAAGGCAGCAGCTTCTTAAATGGTATCACGGCGGGTAATGGCGATTATGTCTATGTCTCCGATACTGGCATGAAACCCGGGTTTAAATCTTCAGGGACCGATGCCATCTATAAAGTCTGGGAAAATGGCAAAGTTGAGACCATCTTGAAAGACCCGAACATGGGCAGACCCAACGGCATTTTGAATGATAATGGTGATATTTATGTGGTGTTTTTCAGCACCGCTAAAATGATTAAAATGGATGAGAAAGGCCACATCACCGAAATGCCGAAACCATTCGGAGCACGATTAGACGGTCTGGTGAAATTACCAGATGGTAGCTTGGCGATGTCTAGCTGGGAAAGTTCGTCGATTGATGTCTATAAAAACGGTGAATACGAAACCATTGCCGAGTTTCTGAACTCCCCTGCGGATATGGGAGTCGACACAAAACGTAACCGCTTACTGATTCCGCTCTTTAATGAAGATAAGGTGTTGATTTTACCGCTGTAAAAACGGGTTCAACTTAAAGCGTTTATTGACACACTCAATAAACGCTCATTGATAATCAATGCCAGCCTGTCATGTTTTATTGAAAAAAGAACGTGACCTTTTCCTACATCTCAAAAAAAAACCGAAGCCCCACGGCTAATTGTTCGAATGATTGTATTTATGAAGCGGATTGTTTCTTCGCGACTTCCGCTACATGGACACCTTGACACTTGGCAATCTTAATTTCATTTTCTGAAGGTTGTCGGCTACCGTCACCTCCAGCTAAAGTGCTCGCCCCATAAGGTGTGCCACCGGTTATTTCACTCATATTAGTCATTTCCTGACAAGAATAAGGAACGCCGACAACGATCATGCCGTAATGAAACAGATTTGTGTGAAACGACGTGATGGTCGTTTCTTGACCGCCATGCTGTGTCCCGGTGGAGGTGAATACGCTACCGACCTTGTTTATCAATTTTCCACCTGCCCAAAGTCCCCCTGTCTGATCTAGGAAATTTCGCATCTGCGCACACATATTGCCAAAGCGCGTCGGGGTACCAAATATGATGGCATCATAATCGGCTAACTCGCTCGGTGTTGCGATTGGTGCTGATTGATCAAGTTTAACGCCAGCCTTTTGCGCTTGCTCATCCGTCATTAACTCAGGCACACGCTTAATCGTCACTGCCACACCCTCAACGCTACCTGCGCCCTCAGCAACTGCTTTAGCCATCGTTTCAACGTGACCATACATGCTGTAGTACAAAACAAGAACTTTCGTCATATTCCTTCTCCCTAGTTTCGGTAAGAACCACAATACAAACGCTTACAGCCATGTTAAATGAGCTATATTACGTATGTCAACCATCCTTAAAAAAGGTCACTTTATCTTAAAAAATCCCTCTAAAAATAGCATTAACGTTAACGTATCCAGCTTTGTTAAGCTTAGATTGGCTCGATATCAGAAGCCAATTTTTCAGCTAACTGGGTCAATTCATCTGCGTTATTGAGCCCGTCAAGAAATCGCTTAGGGATACCACTCAAACCGACTTGGGCACCTGTAAGCGTTGCGGTCAATATTGCCCGTGCCTGATTTTGACCACCGCCGTTAACGGCATGCAGCACGGCTGACTCAAAGTCATTATGAAATAAAGCAGATAGATAATAAGCGGCAGGCAGTTGATGGTAAATGGCGCATGGCATCCCATAAACGATAGAGACTTTCCAAGGCGGATCAATTCGAATATCCGAATCAAAGGCCGCCGCCGCCATATAAGAAGGTGAAAGTAATGCATCAGGCGAAGCAAAACGCCCAGCGCGTGGCGGATCAGGGTCCCCTTTTTGCGGAGGTTGCAAATCATCATTCGTGACGGCATGAAAAGGCAACGCACCGCTTTTCACCCGCTTCATCAATTTTGCAGAAATATCCGCATCCAAGCGGTTCCCTTCAACAACAAGCCCTAATACAGCGCCAAAGGCAACCGTCATGGAGACGACCGTCTCATCCTCCTGTGTCAAAATAGCATTTTGGGTAATAGCCGCGGCCAGTTTGTCAGGCTGAAATGCATAACGAACCGCAATAGCAAGGGTGCGCTCAATCGCTTCGGTTGTGTCCGCATGCCCGCCCGTTTGACCCCAGGGTAAGTTTTGCTGAACCCGTTTGCGCCACGCATCGCGAATGGATTGGCTGGTATAGTTCCCCGGTCCGCTTATGGGCGTACCATCAAGCAGAGGAAAAAGTTCCTCATCCATTCGGCGGCAAAAATCTTTCTCATCGTAGCCTTTGTTTTCGACCAGAGAATGCAGCATAAGTTCCAAGATGAACCCTGCCTGAGAAAGTTGACCTGCTTTCAAGCCATCATGATATCGACCCGGTTTTGGATCGGTGTATTCATCTATCCAATCACCATAGTCTCTACGCAGTTCCGTCAGGTCGTAATACCAATGAGGGCCAACTGCAAGGGCATCGCCGATAAAAGCCCCCATAATCGCACCCGCAGCACGATCTTTCACTTCCGAAGGATTAATCATAATTACTCCTTAATTGCCGCTTTTATACTAACATTATTTTTCAGAGTAATAATTCAATTATCACGTTTATAAGATATTGTTTTAATTAAATTTATTAATAGAAACTTAATAAAAAACCCGCTAAAAAAATACTAAGCGGGTTAATGAAGTGCGTTGAGGGGCGTTAAATTGACCAGGCCTGGCTGTTTTTTTTGTTTGGTCCAATTATTCGCTCAGCCTTCTATTCATCAGCCAATCCAAGACATCACGGTGTTTAACAGCCCTCTTTCGGATGTCGGCGCTATCTGTTTCATTCTCACCATGAGGCCTGTTTGGGTTTTTAACACCGTGTATACCGTATCGGTTTTGATTTCTTTATACACAGAGGTGCCGTATGTCGTATCCACCAAAAAACTAAACGTATTAATCAATGCATCACTTTCCAATTGATAGGCTTTGTGCTTATGGATGTTTTGTTTTTCGATGTCGTTATATCGACCTTCAAACCTATTTAAAATATATCTTGAATCCACGCCAAACACATTGGCCCAATATTCCATCTTAATGAAGCCAGCATCCATTCTCCATTGGTCACCATATATTTTATAGTCGCCCATTTTAAAACCATCAGGCTTATAAAGATGCGCGATGTAAACATCCTTTTTATTGTCTACGGCATCAAAGGTGATCGTTGCAATAACTTTTTCTTCCGTTAATGACGAATAGGTCAACGCTAATAAAACGGCCAAAATGGCGTTTAACATCAAGCTGACAATTATCACAAAAACGGGGATTGCTAACACCCTACCAATTAACCGACGCATTGAGTTCCTTCTTGTTTATTTAGTTTTTTCACTAACTCACAATAATCATACTTGATAAAAATAGCTAATCAAAATAATCATTCCCAGAATTCGGATACAAAAAAACCCGCATAAGCGAGCTTTTTAATATTCAAAAATAGTGGTTTGTTAAGTAATTTTATATTCCATAAAAACAGCTTCGGGGTGAGGATTAAATCGGTAAGGCTCTATTTCCTTAAAGCCATACCATTGATACAACTGTAACGCTTTATCAAGCGCTCTAATACTGTCTAACCGTATAGAACAATACCCCATTTCTCTTGCCTGACATAAAAACGCCTTTGTCAGTGCTTTGCCTATACCCATACCATGACAGTTTGATAAAACATACATTCGTTTCATCTCAGCGATACCCGGTTCAAGCTCTCTAAGACCAACCGCGCCAACATAAGCGCCTTCTAGTTTTGCCAACAAGAGAGCGCCTTTAGGTTCACCATACATCTTCGATAGTGACCTCAGTTCATCAGAAAATCCCTGAAACTCAAGATCAAGACCTAAATATTTTGCATAAGCTCGAAATAGCTGAGAGCCTGCTTCAAACTGTTTTTCTGTTTTGGCTATTTCAACCTCTACAGGCATGTAGTATCTCCTAACTATCATGAAAAGAAAAAAAAGGGAAAAACAAAGGGGTAACGTCCCGTTTTCTAATTAAAAGTCTATTTTCTTAACGGATCAAGAAGATGCTTTAAACCATTGTGATCTAACTCGTGCATTAGAGCCAATAACTGCCCTAAATTACCCGGTGGAAAGCCCTCACGCGCAAACCAATTAAGGTAATTGCCTGGCAAATCAGCAATAATTCGCCCCTTGTATTTGCCGTAAGGCATCGTGACTGTCACGAGTTTCTTTAAGTTCTCTGGATTCATAAGTTAACGTAGTGAAATAAGTATTTATTAAGCATTTTTACCTTTGGTATACAGATGCATTATTCAGTAGCATTTAAGGGTAGCGTCCCCTTTCCACGAAGGCCTTATTGATCTGGTTTATACACTTGTTATATGTTTAACCAACTACCTCTTCACATTTTCTTGTTAAAACATAAAGTTCTTCAAGCATGCCATGAAATACATGATCATATTCATGCTTAGGCACACCTTCATATATTTTGTCGTATGGTTCTTTATATAGTTGATGGACGATTTTGTTTCTAAGGGAATTTAATTTGTTAAATTTATCAAATTGTTCTTTAGATATTTGATTTAAAATAAATAATACCTTTAAAACAGCATTAAAACCTAATGTGTCACTCAAGTCATATACTTCGTCTTGCTTAGAGTCAAAGTGAACACAACCTACAAGGGTAAGTAATGATTGAGCTTGGTTTTCCATAAACCCATGTAAAATCTGAATTGCTTCTATATAGAAGCCTTGCTCATATGCTTTTTCAGCCTCAATGTCAGGCATTTCTTTTTGTTTGATATATTCCATAATTTGATATCTAACGTTAAAATTCAGCCGTGCCGCTTTCCGGCGTCGGCTGGAACGACTTTTTGTGTGTATGTTTTGAATTCATTGATGATATTTTTTATTATAGCCGCATTTTCATCATTAATTGCTTGATCAAGTTCTTCGTTTTTACGTCCTTGTGTTGCAAAGTATGGCATTTCAATAAAGGGGATGCTTCTTGCCAAACAATTTTTTATTACCTCATATCTCGAAAGTTCGTAAACGGAACTATTACCTGTTGAAAAAATCACGGCGCCGACCCTACTTATTAATTTTAAGTCGAATATTCCATTTATATGCGACATGATATCATTCTCTTGTATAGTAACCCTGAGCGCATCCTTGTTTTGTTGAGCATTCGGAATCGGTTTTGATAATGCATTTGTAAAAACAATTGGAGACATGCCAACATTAACGCAACTCTGACGAAATTGCCCTTTCCACGTAGTTAGCCTCTGAACGAAACCATATGTTCGATTCCAAAATGTAGAACCTGATGAGATGGCTTCATCATAGATGCTTATGCCTGGAATAATTTGCGCCTTTCCATTGTTTTCCCTGCCAAAAACCAAGATTAAAGGAAATTTTTCTTGCTCGGTACTGCCAACTGCAACTACCGCATAATCTGTGAAAATGCTTTCGTTCATATAGTTTTACATCCAACGTTTAAGTTAACCAGCCGCGCGTTAGCGCGGTCGAGTTGACATTGTGTTAGGTGTTTTTATTGGTATCATTTAAAATTTCGATTCCTACATTTTCATACCTAGCAAAAACGCTATCCGTTTTTTCATTCCAACCATCTGGCATTTTCGATCTCAAGCCTGCTGCGTTTAGATATTTATCTTCATCTTTAGTAATTTGACAAATAATGTAAAACTTATTCAAAACAGCAAGAATATTTTGATCTGTCAGTGAATCCAAGTTTAAGAGTTTGTTCATGATGAAGAAATGTGGAACAACGTGTTCATGAGTGACCTCTTTTCTTTTTAAACCATTAGCTTTGATTGATGTACAAAAATTTATTTCCTTGAACTCATCTAAAGCATATCTAATGTATTGTGAATAAATTCTAGTTTTATCACCTGCTTTAACATGCTCTTTTGAGTTGTTAATAACTCTTCTTAAACACTCTAATTTCTGATTAATTGTTTGCATTTTTTTATAAAAACTTTGTGTTTAATTTTTAGAGAACTTAATTGAAATCGAGACCTAACGTTTAAGCTAACCAGCTGCGCGTTAGCGCAGTCGGCTTGAGTGTTTTGTTATACGTTTTATCATGTTTCTGGAATCATTTTAAGGGCTTCAATTGTTTCGGAAGACGCCGCACCAGCAAATAAATGCGTATTATTTATTAATGTTGTAACGGCAGGGCCATTTGACGCCCTTTTTTTCTCTATTCTAGATTTTGCCGCCCAAGCGTTATTTTTTCTTTGGTATACATCTTCCCACCATTCTCGACCATATTTTTTTAGTAATTTCTTTTTGATATCGACGAACCTAGCTTTACTATCTGGACCTTCGGCGGATGCAATTACACTTGCCCAAATCATTCTTTTTTGAAGGTCGTTAGCAATCCACGATTGGTTTTTAAGCTGTTTTGCAATATTGGGATGTACAAATAATTTGCCTTCTCGATACATGCGTTCAAGCCAGAGTGGCTCAGCTAAGTTAAAAGCTTCTCTTTTATTTATAACTTCAATATGAACTGACTTCTTAGACCATTGGTCAAGTTCATCAATCTCAGATAAATATTTTGCTGCTTGGTTTGTATCCATAATCTGACTTAGGTATTATAACGTTTAAGCTAACCGGACACATGTTAACAGGTCCGGTTGAGCATATTGTTAAGCTTTTGCAAGCCTTTGAAAATTATTAGCAATATATTTTTTAAACCGTTCATGGCAATGCTCAGTGTATTCACCTGTTTCTTTATTTTTTCGTTTGCCATTGAACCAAATAGAACGTTTTCCAGTATTTTTGCCAGATTTATTTTGAACTGATTCTTCTATAAATTCTTGAGAACTCATAATCCAAAACGTATCTAAACGTTCAGAATAGAAAATAAAGAAATAGTTTCCTCGATATTCATGTGAGAGAGCAGCAAAAAGTGCCGCATCACCCATAACAACATCTTTTGAACGTGCTTTAATTTGTACTTCTACAAAAGTGCCATCTTCACGTCTGACTACAGCATCAATTCCATTGTCATCGATTAGTGGCATATAAACATCTATGCCTTCTTTGAGCATTAAGCCTGCAACCCAGTATTCAATTCTTTTACCAAACCCTGCTGAATGTCTAAAAGTGATACTCATATTTCAAAAATCCTAACGTTTAAGCTAGCCGGTCGCGCGTTAGCGCGGTCGGGTTGAGTGTATTGTGAGGTTGTTTTTTTACAGTTCATCTTTGTTTTTAGAAATAAGACCCCAAAGCTCTTCAGTGCCATTATTTCTTTCAAAGCGAACCGCGCCAGAACGAACAAGGACTTTTCGTAATTCGTCATCTTCAAAACCACCCAACCTTTTTTTAATTTCGGAAAAAGAGCGTTTCTTCCATTTTTCTTCACTTAGTAGTTTTTTAGCTACTTTTTCAGCCATAAATTCAGTTTTCAATTCTTGTTTAAGACGACGCTCTTGCACTCTAAATGTTACATAGCCTGTGAATGCTGCGATCAATATAGTTACTAGAGTCTGATAAATAATATTTTCCATATTGTTTCACGCAACCTAACTATAATTAGACATCCTAACCTGTATATATTTACGTACGGAAATAAATTATAAAGTTGACATTTTAAGATAATAATTTTAGTAGATTAATTTTATACAACCACATGCTATTATTATATAATTCAATCGCTTAATCTATTTTACAAGGCATAAATCATAGCGACTAAACCACGTTTATTAGATCTTTAGCACAAATGCATTCAACTCTTTAATTTTCCAGCACAATTGAATAACATCATACATAAAATACGTATTTAAACCAATAAAAAACCCGCATAAAGCGGGCTTTTTAATCTGAAAAACAACCAGGCCTGGCTATTTTTTCTTTTTAAGTGGCATCAAATCAGTAATCGTTCCTTCCGCCATCTCCGCTGCGAAACAAAGCGTTTCTGACAGCGTTGGATGTGGATGGATAGTCAAACCGATGTCTTGCATATCGGCCCCCATCTCAATGGCGAGCATGGCTTCTGCCACCAGCTCACCGGCGTTAGGCCCGACAATACCGCAACCGAGTAAACGATGCGTTTCGGCACAGAATAAGGCTTTGGTTAGCCCTTCGTCTCGTCCTAAGCTTAAGCTACGACCTGAGGCTGCCCATGGGAAGGCACCTTTTTCGTATTCAATGCCTTCGGCTTTAAGCTCGTCTTCGGTTTTACCCGCCCAAGCGACTTCTGGGTCGGTATAGGCCACGGATGGAATGCCCATTGGCGTAAACGCGCTTGGCATGCCGTTAATGACTTCAGCCGCCACTTTCCCTTCATGCACGGCTTTGTGAGCTAGCATTGGTTGACCAACAATGTCACCAATCGCATAGATGTGATCGACATTGGTTTTTTGACGCTCATCCACTTCAATGAAGCCCCAGTCGTTCACGGCCACACCGGCTTTATCCGCATCAATCAACTGACCGTTTGGTGCACGACCCACCGCAACCAAGATACGATCAAACGTATCTGTTTCCGGGCAGTCTTTACCTTCAAACGTCACCACCAAACCTTCTTCCTTGGCTTCGACATTGGTGACTTTTGATTTCAAGTAAATGTTTTCGTATTTCTTTTTGATTCTTCTCAGCAATGGCTTAGAGATGTCTTTATCCGCACCAGGAATAATGGTGTCACCCAATTCCACCACGGTGATATTTGACCCTAATGAATCATACACTTGCGCCATTTCCAGACCGATGATCCCGCCACCGATCACCAACATGCGGTTTGGCACTTCTTCCAGTTCCAATGCATCGGTAGAATCCATGACACGTGGATCGTCATGCGGAATGAATGGAAGCTTCACTACACGCGATCCGGCCGCGATGATGGCGTTTTCAAATGCGATGGTTTTGGTGCCACCGTCTGCCAAATCAACCGTGACCGTATTGGCTGAGCTGAATTTTCCGTAGCCTTGTACCACGTCCACATTTCGTGCTTTAGCCAGACCTGATAAGCCGCCAGTCAGTTTACCGATGACGGAATCTTTATAGTCACGCATTTTGTTGGTGTCGATTTTCGGCTCGGCGAATTCAATACCATGCTCGCCCATTTCACGGGTTTCGTTTAAAACGACGGACATGTGTAATAACGCTTTAGATGGAATACAACCCACATTCAAGCACACCCCACCGATGGACTCGTAACGTTCGATCATCACGACTTTTTTGCCTAGATCAGCGGCGCGGAATGCGGCGGTGTAACCACCCGGGCCAGAGCCTAATACCAACACTTCACATTGCATATCCGCATCGGGCAAGTCTGCCGCAGAAACGGCTTGTGGCGCTGGTGTTTCTGGTGTTTTTTCAGGTTCTGGGGTCACACTTTCTTCTACATTAGAAGAAACGGTTTCCACGTCGGCAATTTCGATTTTACCCACGACCGAGCCTTCTTTAACCTTGTCACCCACATCAATGTTCATTTCCACCACGCGACCTGCGTAAGGCGCAGGGATTTCCATGGTGGCTTTATCTGACTCTAGGGTTAACAAAGAGTCGTCTTGAATAACTTCTTCGCCAGCAGACACTAATACTTCAATGACATCGACTTCTGCGAAGTCACCGATATCTGGAATCAGGATGTCAACAATCTTACTCATACACTTCTCCGATTACAGAATCAATTGGCGTAAATCAGTTAAATACTGACCCACCGTCGTGGTAAAGCGAACGCCTTCCGCACCATCGACCACACGGTGATCGTAAGACACACTGAACGGCATCACCAAACGCGGTTCAAATTCAGACCCGTTCCAGACCGGTTGCATTTTCGCTTTTGAAAGCCCCATGATAGCGACTTCCGGAGCGTTGACGATTGGCGTAAACTGCGTGCCGCCGATACCGCCTAAGCTGGAGATGGTAAAGGTGCCGCCGGACATATCTTTTGGCGACAATTTACCGTCACGTGCTTTGCCGGAAATTTCCATCAGCTCACGAGACAGCTCATAAATGCCTTTTTTATCGACATCACGTAGAACCGGTACGACCAACCCATTTGGTGTATCAACCGCCACACCGATGTTGTAGTAATGCTTTTTAATCAAAGACTGACCGTCTGGCGATAAAGAGCTGTTGAAACTTGGAAAGTCTTGCAACGCTTTGACCACGGCTTTCATCACGAAGACCAGTGGCGTTAATTTCACGCCTTCTTTTTCCGCTTTCGCTTTCATGCTCTTACGGAAGGCGTCCATTTCAGTGATGTCGCATTCGTCAAACTGCGTGACATGCGGGACATTCAACCAGCTTGTTTGTAGGAACTTACCAGAGATTTTCTTGATACGTCCCAACTCTTCGGTCTCAGTTTCACCGAACTGACTGAAGTCGATTTCCGGTACAGATGGAATGCCCATGCCGCCTTGTGCTTGACCTGCGCCCGCACCGCCTTGCATGACTGATTTAATCATGGCTTCAATATCAGATTGCTGGATACGCCCTTTAGGACCTGTTCCAGACACGGTATTGATGTCGACACCCAATTTACGCGCGAAGGCTCTGACCGATGGAGAGGCATGAGAGGCTGCGCCCATAGACTGTGCATTGACAGGTTTGGTTAACGCTTGTGCAGTTGGAGAAGGCGTTGGTGCCGGGGCAGATTCTGCTGCTGGCTTAGGCGCTTCTTTAGGGGCTTCAGGTGCTTTTGCTGGAGCTGGCTTTTCTTCGGCTTTTTGCTCAGCCTTTTCAGGGGAAGCAGCCGCTTCAGACACTTCAATTTCGAAAACCGCATCGCCTTCCGCGACTTTATCGCCGACTGAAACAGTGACTTTGGTGATTTTTCCGGCGTAAGGCGCAGGGATTTCCATCGTTGCTTTATCTGATTCTAACGTGAGTAAAGAATCATCAACAGCGACCTCATCTCCTTCGGCGACTAAAACTTCAATAACTTCTACTGAATCAAAATCGCCGATATCCGGGATATTAATTTGCTGTGTAGCCATTTCATTTAATTCCTTCTTAGTATTCAGCTTGATTGGGTTTAAACGAATCAATCAAGCCAAATATGAATTCTTTCGCTGCTAGGTCACTAACAGCGATGTCTGGTTAGACGTTTCTATTAAGCATGAACGGGATAGGTTTTTTCGCTATCAATCCCGTATTTTTCAATTGCTTTCTGAACCACTTCTGGCTTGATGCTACCGGCATCTGCCAAGGCTTTGAGTGATTCCACTACTACGTAGTAGCGATTCACTTCAAAGAACTTACGAAGTTGTTCACGCGTATCAGAACGCCCGAAACCATCCGTTCCTAACACATAGAACTCACCCGGAACATATTCACGAATACGGTTAGGGTAATCGCGGATATAATCCGTTGCCGCAATAAACGGGCCTTTCGCACCCGATAATGTGGCTTCACAATAAGAAACTTTTGGCTTTTCAGTTGGGTGCATGCTATTCCAGCGTGTTGTTTCAATTCCGTCACGACGTAACAGGTTGAAACTTGGTGCTGCCCAGATATCTGCGGCAACATCCCACTCGTTTTCTAGCATGTCAGCTGCGGCGATCACTTCACGGAAAATCGTACCGGACCCCATCAACTGAACTTTGTTTTTATGTTTCGCTTCAGACTTCTTGAAGGAATAAAGACCTTTTAGAATGCCTTCTTCCGAGCCTTCCGGCATCGCAGGGTGCGAGTAGTTTTCATTCATACACGTAATGTAGTAGTAAACGTCTTCTTTTTCGTTGAACATACGTTTAATCCCATCACGGATGATGACGGCCATTTCATAAGCGAAGGTTGGATCGTAAGACAAACAGTTCGGTACATGATCGAATTGAATCAAGTTATGACCGTCCTGATGCTGTAGCCCTTCACCTTCTAGTGTGGTACGACCTGCTGTTCCACCCATTAGGAAACCACGGGCACGAGAATCCCCTGCGGCCCATGCCAAGTCACCAATACGCTGATAACCGAACATAGAATAGTAGATATAGAAAGGAATCATGCTCACGCCATAGTTCGCATAAGCAGTCGCTGCTGCGATCCAGTTAGACATGGCACCGGCTTCGTTGATCCCTTCTTGGAAAACTTGACCGTTGGCAGATTCTTTGTACCACATCAATTGGTCTGAATCCATTGGCTCATAGAGCTGACCGGCCGGATCGTAGATACCGACTTGACGGAACAATCCTTCCATCCCGAAAGTACGCGCTTCATCTGGAATAATCGGGACACAACGTGGCCCAATCTTCTTATCTCTTAACAAGATTGAGATGATACGGACGAACGCCATAGTCGTAGACATTTCACGGTCTTCCGTGCCTTCTGTTAACATTTTGAAAACAGACAGGTCTGGAACAGGAAGTGGCTCTGCCGTATCTTGACGACTTGGTAAATCGCCACCCAATGCTTCACGGCGCTCTTTCATGTATTTCAGAACATCGGAATCTTCATCCGGACGATGGAACGGAATGTCTTTTTCCAGTTCTTCATTTGAAATTGGTACAGAGAAACGATCACGGAAATATTTCATCCCTTCCAGATCCAGTTTCTTCTGCTGATGCGCCGTGTTCGCGGCTTCACCATACTGTCCCATTCCATACCCTTTAACGGTTTTGGCTAGGATAACAGTCGGTTTACCTTGTGATTCGGTCGCACGCTTATAAGCGTTGTAAATCTTACGCGGTGAATGACCCCCACGGGTTAGACGGAAAATTTCATCATCCGTCATGTCTTTAACCAGCTCGGCTGTTTCCGGGTATTTACCGAAGAAGTGTTCACGGACGAAAGCACCATCTTTTGCTTTATAAGCCTGGTACTCACCATCAACCACTTCACCCATACGCTCGATCAGCTTACCGGTGACGTCTTTTGAAAGCAGACGATCCCAGCCTGACCCCCAAATGACTTTGATAACGTTCCAACCGGCACCACGGAAAACCCCTTCCAGTTCTTGAATGATTTTGTCATTCCCTCGAACCGGGCCATCCAGACGTTGTAGGTTACAGTTGATTACAAAAATTAAGTTGTCTAGGTTTTCACGCTTGGCAAGCTGTAAAGCACCACGTGATTCCGGTTCATCCATCTCACCGTCACCCAAGAAGGCCCAAACCTTACGCCCTTGAGTTTCTGCTAAACCACGTGCTTGCATGTATTTCATGAAACGCGCTTGGTAAATTGCCATTAAAGGCCCCAAGCCCATTGAAACTGTTGGGAACTGCCAGTAATCTGACATCAACCATGGATGAGGATAAGACGATAGGCCATTACCATCGACTTCTTGACGATAGTTTCTCAGTTGATCCGCTTCTAAACGACCTTCCATATAAGAGCGTGCATACATCCCTGGGGCAGTGTGTCCTTGGAAGAAAACCATATCCGCACCTTGCTCATGCTTTGGTCCTTTAAAGAAGTGGTTCATCCCAACTTCATATAAAGTACAGCTGGAAGCGTACGAAGCGATGTGACCACCGACACTGGTGTATTTGTTTGCTCTTGAAACCATTGCCATGGCATTCCAGCGTAACAACGCACGCATTTTGCGCTCGATGCCTACGTCACCTGGATAGTTATCTTGTTCTTCTGGGGCAATGGTATTGATGTAAGGCGTATTTGCCGAATAAGGGATGTCGATACCATGAACACGCGCTTTCTCGATCAAAGTGCCAATGATATGTTGAGCCTTGTCAGATCCTTCAAAGGAGACAACGGCTTCTAATGCGTCAATCCACTCTTGTGTTTCTTGTGGATCCTGATCAACGAACTTATCGTTCATAAAATTTAACCTCTTTGGTTGGTTCAAACCTGCTTCAGGGGCTGGGTTTTCCTAAAGCCATTCAGTAGAATGTAGTTCTTACTTCTACCGCCAACAAAACCGTTTTGGTTTCCAGCTACTTAGTATTTCCAAAACGTATGAACATCTTGAAAGGCATAAATAAGACAATGCATCAGCCATTCTAGTTCATGTAAATGCGCAGGCATAATAACATTTTTTACCTATTTTGCATAACTAAGATAGCGGCTTTTCCCTGCATTTTTGTACAAATCGAAGTTGTTACAATCAAATAAAAACAGTTTGAAAAGAGGATAAGGGAAGGATATAAAAAGGTAACTTATTAAAACTTGGATGAATTTTAATAAGTTACCTTCGTTTTAACGTGAATATCATCTCATTTAATGAGACAGGAAAGTTTAACTAAAAACTACCCAACGTGTTCTTTCGTCCAGAATTTATGTAAATGCGTTTCAAGTTCCGTCAGGGCTTGATGATAAACCGATTGTTTAAATTCCACCACATTTTGAACCGGCACCCAATAATCCACCCAACTCCACCCTTCAAACTCTGGGGTTTCATGGGTATTTAAATTAATTTTTTCATCATCACTTAACATGCCCAGCAGAAACCAAATCTGCTTCTGACCAATACAGACCGGTTGGCTGTAGTGTCGAATCAGGTGTTTTGGTAAATCATAAGTGAGCCAATCCTTGGTACGACCTAAGACCCTGACATCTGAAGGCTCCAACCCCACTTCTTCTTTCAACTCACGAAAAACGGCTTGTTGCGGCGTTTCATTCTCACGAACGCCCCCCTGAGGAAATTGCCAGGCATCTTGATACAGGCGTTTTCCCCAAAACAGCTTACCTTCCTTATTTACAATAATGATACCTACATTGGGGCGATACCCATCTGCATCAATCACATATGACCCTTTTATTCTTGTTATTCTTTAATATTCAATACGTATAATTATTGCAAGAAAAGACCTTTTTTTTCAATCTCTTTTATCATTATTCGTGATTTTTTTCTAACCATAACGCTTAAACACAAAGAAAGTGCGTCGTTTTTACTCAAAACGCACGTTATTCTTAAAGATGCCTTTTAAAATACCACGTTCAAACCACATCGCAACACTATTTTCTGAACAGACCGATTTTCATCAGGTAAAATACCGCACATTAAATTCATTCCACCTTAACCAATTTTAAAAAGAAACCTTATGGCTTTAGCAATATTTGATCTTGATAACACTTTAATTCATGGTGACAGTGACTACCTTTGGGGAAAGTTTCTGGTTGAAAAAGGCGTGGTTGATCCGGACGTTTATGAAAAAACCAATGAACAGTTTTACACCGACTATAAAAATGGTTGTCTAGACATCTACAAATTCCAACGTTTTTCCTTAGCGCCTTTAACAAAACACAGCATGGAAACATTAAATGCTTGGCACGAAGAGTTTATGCAAAACTATATTCGTCCCATTTATCAGGACAAAGCGCAGGCATTAGTAGATGAACATCGCAGCAAAGGCGACCAACTTTTGATCGTGACGGCAACGAACAGCTTTGTGACCCGTCCAATTGGTGAGCTGTATGGTATTACGGAGCTTATTGGCACCGAACCCGAAATTGTTGATAACAAGTTCACAGGTGAAGTGGCTGGCGTGCCCTCTTTTCAAGAAGGGAAAGTCACACGACTCAATGACTGGCTAACAGAACATAACCAGAGCCTGGAAGGCAGTTATTTTTACTCCGATTCCCGTAACGATATTCCATTACTGGAAATTGTCGACCACCCGATTATCGTTGATGCCGATGAGTATCTCACCCAAGTGGCAAAAGAACGCCAATGGCCAAGCTTGTCTTTCAGAGACTGAATACAAAAAAACCACCAGGCCTGGTGGTTTTTTGAACGAATGAAACCCTTAACGCATTCCGGGTGGCAACATACCGCCCATTCCGGGAGGCATTTTCCCAGCCATCCCGCGCATCATGTTTTTCATACCGCCTTTCGAAACTTTCTTCATCATCTTCTGCATTTGAGTAAACTGTTTCATCAGCTTGTTAATATCTTGCACAGACGTACCAGACCCATTGGCGATACGTTTTTTACGAGAGCCTTTAATGATGGCCGGGTGCGCTCTTTCCTGACGTGTCATCGAGTAGATGATCGCTTCGAGGCGTTTAAAGTCTTTCTCAACGGCCTCGTTATTGATCTGGCCTTTCATTTGCCCCATGCCTGGCATTTTACCCATCAAGCCACCGACACCACCCATGCTGTTGATTTGCTGAAGCTGCTCGAGAAAATCTTCCAGGTCAAACTGACCGGATTTTTGCATTTTCTTGGCAAATTTCTGCGCTTTCTTTTGATCGATTTTACTTTCGGCATCTTCAATCAAGCTCAGGACGTCGCCCATTCCTAAAATGCGACCCGCCATACGGTCCGGATGGAACGATTCTAAAGCTTCGGTTTTTTCACCTGCCCCGATAAATTTAATTGGCTTACCGGTAATTTCACGGATGGATAATGCCGCACCGCCTCGCGCATCCCCGTCCGTTTTAGTCAGGACCACCCCTGTCAAAGGCAATGCATCATTAAACGCTTTGGCCGTGTTAGCGGCATCCTGCCCAGTCATGGCATCGACCACAAACAACGTTTCAACCGGTTTGATTGCTGTATGCAAGCGTTGTACTTCTTGCATCATGTCTTCATCGATATGCAAACGCCCTGCCGTATCAAGGATCAATACATCGACAAACTGTTTCTTCGCTTCTGCATGAGCTTTTTTGGCAATATCGACAGGATCTTCATCGGCAGACGAAGGGAAAAAACTCACATCGACTTGCTCAGCGAGCGTCTCCAACTGCTTGATTGCCGCTGGACGATAAACGTCTGCGGAAACCACCATGACTTTTTTCTTTTCACGTTCCTTTAACCAACGCGCCAGCTTACCGACCGAGGTGGTTTTACCCGCCCCTTGCAACCCGGCAACCATAATAATGGCGGGGGGTTCCACATTAAAGTTCAGCGGTTCGGCTTCCTGCCCCATGACGTCAGTCAATTGTTCACGAACAATCTTAATAAAGGCCTGACCAGGGTTTAAGCTGGTGGACACCTCTTGACCGATAGCTCTTTCTTGAACTTTATCGATAAATGTTTTCACGACCGGAAGCGCCACATCCGCTTCCAGTAATGCACGACGCACATCTCGCAGTGCATCTTTAATATTAGATTCTGTTAAACGCCCTTGCCCGGTAATCGCTTTAAACGATTTGGCTAAACGATCCGATAAATTATCAAACATATTTCTTTTCCCTACACGAAACTGACGACAAAGCTGACTGATCTTGAAAACAGCTAAGTCAGTGCTTTATTTTTAATTTCGTTTCATTTAATGCTAATTTTCGATATTATACGGTTTTATGCGTTAAATATCTAAAAGAGCGTTAACTTGATAGACATTTAAAGGCGTCTTCAAATATTTCGTACGCTTTCTTTTAAACCAATTGGAAGGATTAAGATGGTCATAAGCGCCCTGGTTGCCCTTTTTTCTAGCTTGCTGTACTTATTTGCCACCCGTTTACTTTGGCAGCGCTTTAAAACAGATGAATCCTCAGAACCCAATTTTAACCGCAAGAAATTACTTACCCTGGCCTTATTAGCCGCAATAGTGCACCTCTTTTCTTTTGCTGGCCACCTTTTTACCAAAGATTTAATTTTATTCAGCTTCGGAACGGGATTGTCGCTGATTAGTTGGATTGCAGTGGTGGCATTGCTAATCACCAATATCAATAAGGCGACAGAAAACTTAGGGGTGTTTATTTTCCCGATTGCGGCCATTACCACGTTACTCCCTTTCGCTGGAAGCACATTACAGCCCTTACCATTTGAACTTGGCAGCCATGTTTTGATTTCCATTACCGCCTACAGCATTATGGGTCTGGCTGCGGCACAGGCAACGTTATACGCCATTCAGGAAAAACGCTTTCAAAAACGACAACTGAGCATTATTTTCAAAAACTTGCCACCATTGCAAATCATGGAAAAAACCCTCATTCAGTTAGTCATTATTGGGTTTATCTTTTTAAGTTTCGCACTGATCAGCGGTGTGTTTTTCATGGAAGATATTTTTGCCCAACATTTAGTGCATAAAACCTTTTTTGCAATCTTGGCTTGGTTAACTTACGGCTTATTGATTTTTGGTCATTTCAAATTTGGTTGGCGAGGCCAGAAAGCCGCTTATTACACCATCTGGGCATACTTCCTATTAATCCTCAGTTACATCGGTACAGAAATCATTCTATTGTTCTTTGTACACGGTCCCCAATAAAAATTAATGCAACGATAAATTCGATTTAAAAATGTCATGGCGATTCTATTTCAGAACCGCTATAATTTCCTTTCGATTAACTACCCAAAAGACCCATTTTGAATAGTCTGCCCATATCTGCCCTTTTCGGCATATTAGCTTTATTAATTATCCTTTCCGCTTTATTTTCCGGTACTGAAACCGGAATGATGGCACTGAATAAATATCGCCTGAAACATAAAGTGAAAGAAGGTCATAAAGGTGCCATTAAGGCGCAAAAACTTCTTGAAACACCAGATCGTTTGCTTGGTGTCATCCTTCTTGGAAACAACTTTGTTAATATTTTCGCTTCTTCTGTTGCAACGATTATTGCCATGCGATTGATTGGTGAAGCCGGCATTGCACTTGCTGCTGGGATATTAACAATGGTCATTCTGGTTTTTTCTGAAGTCGCGCCCAAAACATTGGCGGCGTTGCATCCGGAACGCATTGCTTACCCAGCCTCTTTCGTATTGGAGCCGCTGCTAAAACTCTTATCGCCTTTGGTTTGGTTGGTGAACTTTTTCGCCAATAATTTCTTACGGTTATTCGGTGTCAAAGTAAAACGAAACAACCCAGACAGCCATTCTTTGAGTCGTGAAGAGCTTCAAACCCTTATTAATGAAGCAACTGGACGTTTACCAAAACAGTATCGCACCATGCTCAGCGGGATCATGCAACTGGAAAGCATTACGGTTGAAGACGTGATGATTCCAAAGCAGGATATTTATGGCATTGATGTAAACCAGCCGATTGAAGAAATTGTTAAACGCATTGTTAAATCACCCTTCACACGCATTCCGGTATATCGAGATAACTTGGATGAAGATATTTTAGGGGTTATCAATTTACGTAAAGCATTACCGTTATTGACTAAGCCGGACTTGTCTTTAAAAGACTTGATCAAAGCCACCCGACCAGGCTACTTTATTCCGGAAACGACCACTTTGAACATTCAGTTGTCACATTTCAACAAACACAAGCGCCACATGGCTTTAATCGTAGATGAATACGGTAATCTGCAAGGCTTGTTGACTTTAGAAGATCTGCTAGAAGAGATTGTGGGTAAATTCAGCACAGACACGCGTGAAAAAGCATTTACGCGAGTGCACATGCATGAAGATGGGTCGATTACTTTTGATGCTTCTGAATTTATTCGTGATTTGAATAAAACCTATCATTTTGACTTACCAACCGATGGTCCCAAAACATTAAACGGGCTCATTCAAGAAGAACTGGAAACCTTACCGGAAGTGGGCACCTGTCTTCGTGTTGGTAACTATACGCTCGAAGTCATTGAAACCTCTAAACATGCGATTGAAAAAGTCAATTTAAACCAAATCGACCCGACGCAACGTTTTCAATAAAAGGAAGATTTATATGACGCAATTGTTTAACAATGCACAAGAGTGGCAAACATTAAAAGACGGCATCGTCACCTTGGCCAAACAAGAAGTCTTATCGCGTTTTGAAAAAGTCACTTCCACTACCAAAGCCGATGGCTCGGTTTTGACAGAAGCAGACACCGAGATGCAAAAAGCCACCGCAGAATTCTTAATGAAACAGTGGCCACAATTCGATTTCCTGGGAGAAGAATCCTCACAAGAAGAACAAGCTGAAGCCCTTAGATCAACTCAAGGATGTTGGATTTTAGATCCAGTGGATGGCACCAGTAATTTTGCCAGTGGCATTCCCATTTTCAGTGTTTCTCTGGCTTTGGTGGTGAATGGCCAGGTAGTCGCGGGCATGGTGTATGACCCAGACAGAGACGAACTGTTTGCAGCTCGAAAAGGATTAGGTGCAGAATTAAACCATCAACCCTTAGTGGCTGAAACACCCAAAACCACTTTAAAAAAATGTATCGGCATTGTCGACTTTAAACGCTTATCAGCGGAACTGGCTTTAAAACTCGTCCAAACACCGCCTTATGCGTCTCAAAGAAGCATTGGGTCTGTCGCTCTGGATTGGTGTTGGATTGCGGCTGGGCGCGGACAGGTTTATTGCCATGGTGCCCAAAATATTTGGGATTATGCAGCAGGTTGGCTAATCGTAGAAGAAGCGGGTGGGCAAAGCGCCACACTTGATGGAGAGTCGGTTTTGGTCGACCGTGTTGTGAAACGCTCAGCCGTCGCAGCCACCACGCCTGAATTATTTAAGGAATGGCAGGACTACTTGGCTTAACGAACCTTTAGACCTATCCTGTTATAAAAAAACCGCCAGGCCTGGCGGTTTTTTTATTTCTAGGAAGAAGCGAAATTTAAATTAGGTCCAGAGCTTGTTGCAAAGTTGAAACACCTTGCACCTCCATTCCGGCCACACCGCCTTTCGGGATATTACCATTCGGAACGATGGCCCGCTTAAAACCATGCTTAGCCGCCTCTAAAATGCGCTCTTGACCACTGGAAACCGGGCGAATTTCACCTGACAACCCGACCTCCCCAAAAATGATCAAGTCCTGCGAAAGGGTCTTATTTTTTAAACTGGACACAATGGCACTCAAGACAGCCAAGTCCGCACTGGTTTCCGTCACTTTAACCCCACCGACGACATTGACATAAACATCCTGATCACCCGCCTGCACCCCTGCATGACGGTGCAACACTGCGAGCAACATGGCCATCCGATTATATTCCAGCCCAACTGTCACACGTTTCGGTGCGCCATAGGGCGACTCATCCACCAAAGCTTGTATTTCAACCAACAATGGACGAGATCCTTCCCACAACACCATAACCACCGAACCTGGGGATGGCTCATCCGCACGCGACAAGAAAATGGCTGATGGGTTTTTAATCTGCTTCATGCCTTTATCAGTCATGGCGAAAACACCCAACTCATTGACAGCACCAAAGCGATTTTTAATGGCACGAAGTGTTCGAAAACGGCTATCCGATTGACCTTCCAAGAATAATACCGTATCAACAATGTGTTCCAATACGCGCGGACCCGCCACTTCTCCTGACTTGGTCACATGCCCGACAAGAAAGATCATCACTTGGTTTTGCTTTGCATAACGTGTTAAGAAGGCTGCCGATTCACGTACTTGAGACACACCACCCGCCGCACTGGAAACTTCTGACAGCTGCATGGTTTGGATAGAGTCCACCACCATAATGGCAGGCTTTTCATTTTGCGCCGCCATCACAATCGATTCGACATCGGTTTCCGTTAAAAGCCGCAGTTTGTCTTCAGGCAACCCCATACGTTTGGCACGCATGGCGACCTGTTGAAGCGATTCTTCTCCCGTGACATAAAGCACTTTCTGAGACTGACTCAATTGACAAGAGACTTGCAGCAACAAAGACGATTTCCCAACACCTGGATCACCACCAATCAACACCACAGAGCCCGGGACAATCCCCCCACCTAGCACACGATCAAGCTCCGATAAACTGGAATCCATGCGGGGGATTTCTGACAACTCAACTTCATTCACTGACAAAACAGTGCTTTCAACTGCGCCAGCATAACTTCCTGTTGCATGCGACACACTAGATTTTGCTTTAGAGGCTGAAACTTTAAATTCTTTTAATGTATTCCATTCCTGGCATGCATTACACTGACCTTGCCACTGAGCAAAATCAGCGCCGCATTCCGTACAGACATACGCCATTTTTATTTTTTTCGCCATCTAGAGATTCCTTAATAAAAAAGCCCGCAGAGCGGGCTTTAATAATAATGATGATTAGTGTTTCACATCTCGCCAATATTCTTTTTTCAGCAAGTAGGTAATCACAATCAACACCAACAAGAAGAGCAACACCTTCCAACCAAGATCATGACGCTGCAACTTAGCTGGCTCCCCGACATATTCCAAGAAGTTGGCGATATCACGGGTTGCTTGATCATACTCCTCAGCACTCATATGACGTTGCATTCCTTCTAACACATTCGGCATAGAGGTACCGTGAAGTAACTTGTTATCCCACTCCCCAGTCTTCTCATCGATTTCATAACCTCTTAAGAAGCTATAGATATAATCCGTACCTTTCAAACGTGCCATCAAAGAAAGATCTGGAACGTTCGTGCCCAATACTTCTTTATCCACACCCGGTAACATACGAGTCATAACTGAATCGACCGGCTTGTTTTGGTTATAGGTCATATAGGCAACCGCTTCTTCATCTTCCCAGCCTAAATCACGTGCAATTCGGTTATATCGCATGTATTTAAGGGAGTGACACGCCATGCAATACTCAGAAAATAAAATGGCCCCTCTTTGCAGAGAGTCTTTATCTTCTAAGCTGTTATTGGCTTTTTCCAGTTCAATACTATATCCCCCTGCGGCAAAACCAGTCAGGGGAAGCGTCATTAAAATCGTTAAAGTTGCTAGAATTTTTTTCATTTAACTGACCCTCTCTGGTACCGGCTTCGTTCGCTCGCTCGCAGAAGTGAACGGCAGAATAATAAAGAATAAGAAATAGGTCGCGGTGAAGATTCGCGCTAATTTTGTCAGCTCAGGTGTCGCAGGCTGTGTTCCTAACCAACCTAGCACAAAGAAACTGACCACAAACATCGTTAGCAAGACTTTATAAGAAACCCCACGATAGCGAATTGACTTCACTTTACAACGATCAAGCCATGGCATGGCAAACAAGACACCAATAGCGGCTCCCATTGCAATAACGCCAAGCAACTTATCCGGTATGGCGCGTAGCACTGCATAGAAAGGTGTGAAGTACCAAACCGGTGCAATATGATCAGGCGTCTTCAATGGGTTAGCTGGTTCAAAATTAGGGGGTTCGATAAAGTAACCGCCTCCTTCTGGCATATAGAACACCACAAAGGCGAACAAGAACATAAAGACGGCAGCACCAAACAGATCTTTTACCGTGTAATAAGGGTGGAAAGTAATCCCGTCAATTGGCAACCCTTGCTCGTTTTTATATTTTTTAATCTCAACACCATCTGGGTTGTTCGATCCAACTTGGTGAAGCGCAACAATATGCATGAAGACTAAGATCAATAGTACCAAAGGCAAAGCAATGACATGTAACGCAAAGAAACGATTCAACGTGGCATCAGAGATAACAAAATCACCTCGAACCCAAACCGCTAAATCCGGTCCAATCACAGGGATGGCCCCAAACAATGAAATAATTACCTGTGCCCCCCAATAAGACATTTGGCCCCATGGCAACAAATAGCCCATAAAAGCCTCAGCCATAAGAACAACAAAGAGCAACATTCCAATTAACCACACCAGTTCTCGTGGGTTTTTATAGGAGCCGTAAAGCAGTCCTCGCATCATATGGAAGTAAATCACAATAAAGAAGGCCGAGGCTCCAGTGGAGTGCATATAACGTATCAACCAGCCCCATTCAACATCTCGCATAATGTATTCGACTGAGTTAAAGGCTTCTGCTGCACTAGGTTTGAAACTCATCGTCAGCCAAATACCGGTCACAAATTGATTGATTAACACTAACAATGCTAAAGAACCAAAAAAGTACCAGAAGTTAAAGTTTTTAGGCGCATAGTATTGTGCAACATGGACATTCCAGGTGCTCACGAGTGGATAGCGGGCATCTAGCCATGCTAGTAAAGAATTTTTCGGTGTTGGATGTGATGGTTGCATTATGCTGCTCCTTCTTCTGGGTTTTCACCAACACGGATAACCGTAGAGGATAAATAGCGATAAGGAGGAATGGCCAAATTCGTTGGTGCAGGCACACCTTGGAATACGCGACCAGCTAAATCAAAGCTTGAGCCGTGACAAGGACAGAAGAAACCGCCTTTCCACCCCTCAGCCATATCAGGCGAGTTCACCGCTGGGCGGTATAAAGGAGCACACCCTAAATGCGTACACACCCCAACAACCACTAAGAATTCTTCTTTGATAGCGCGAACTTCATTTTCACAATAATCAGGCTGTTCTGAAACTTCTGAATGAGGATCTCTTAAGGTGTCATCAAGTGTTGGAAGAATATCCAACATTTCAGGGGTACGGCGCACGACCCAGACAGGCTTGCCTCGCCATGAAACCGTTAACATTTGCCCTGGCAATAATTGACTGATATCAGCATCAACAGGCGCGCCTGCTGCTTTGGCTTTTTCACTCGGTTGCCATGAACTGACAAAGGGTACGGCTAGAAAAGTCGCACCCGTTGCACCCACAACCCCAGTGGCAGCGGTCAACACTTTTCGACGTGTCAAATTCGTTTTTTCTGTGTTCTCTGATGACATAGAGACGTCCTCTTTTGTCCATTTTATAGGTAATTATTCTATTCAGAATTTCTGGCTAACCCCGTAAAACCGGCATTAGCAGCTTGTTTTGTATTTTTAAATTTTGTCAAAAAAATGCAAAAACACTTTCAACAAACCTTAAAAATAACCAACTGAGCCGAGGTATTTTACCAAAGCAAAATTAATCGTTACATCAATATCTCTTTATGACCATCAAAAATTATTTTATAAATAAAACTAATCACAATTATAAAAAAAATTATTACTCACTAATACTTAAGCTTATTTTTAAACCGGGTTATCAATATCAATAAAAACAACTTCTAAATCAAACGCTTGAGACAAATGCTCTCCCAAGGCTTTAACACCAAGTCTTTCAGTCGCGTGATGACCTGCTGCCAAGTAATGAATTTTATTTTCCAGCGCTTGATGCGTGGTTTGCTCTGAGACTTCACCGCTGATATAAACATCCGCGTCCCATTCAATCGCTTTTTCAATGTAACCTTGCGCTCCACCACTGCACCAAGCAACAGTTTCAACTTCTGATGGACCACCAGGCAAATGCAACGGTGTTCGGTGCAAGCTGTTTTCAACAGATTCAATCAATGCATCAATTCTCATGGGAGACGATAGGCGTCCCAGCCTAACCAAACCTGGCTCAGGGGTGATATCTTCTAACGACCACAACTCACCTAGCATGGCATTGTTACCTAACGTTGGATGAGCATCGAGCGGTAAATGATAGCCTAACAGGTTAATCTCATTTTCTAACAAAGAACGAATTCGCTTTTGTTTCATGCCGGTAATCGTTATCGGTTCATTTTTCCAGAAATATCCATGATGAACGATAATCGCATCGGCTTTTTCTGCGATTGCGGCATCAATTAAAGCCTGACAAGCGGTAACGCCTGTCACAATTTTAGTAATTTCTGACTTGCCTTCTACTTGCAACCCATTAGGCGCATAATCTTTAAAGGTTGTCGCTTCTAAAAAATCATCTAAATACTGCACCAGCTCTGTCGTTTTCATATATCCATCCAATGATTTATGACTCTTACAAAATAAGCTTGATTCAAATAAGTAACATCAAACAGGCAAAAAAAATGACCAGACCTGGCCATTTTTTTATTTTACGCAAGTGGATTAATGTTTAATCTTTTACTCGGTAACGTGCAGAAGCAGCATGAGCCTGCAAGCCCTCACCATCGGCTAAAACACCCGCTACCTGCCCAAGCATATTCGCGCCTTCGGCAGAACACATAATTAAACTTGAACGTTTTTGGAAATCGTACACGCCTAGTGGCGAAGAGAAACGTGCTGTTCTTGATGTTGGTAAAACGTGGTTCGGTCCGGCACAGTAGTCTCCCAGCGCTTCCGCAGTGTAACGCCCCATAAAAATTGCTCCGGCATGCTTGATTTTTGGCAGCAAAGCTTTCGGCTCATCAACTGATAACTCTAAATGCTCTGGAGCAATATAGTTAATCATTTCAATGGCTTGATCTTCATTATCCACCACAATAATCGCACCACGATCGGTAATCGCTTTGGTAATAATTTCTTCTCTTGGAAGTGTTTTAACCAATTTATTCATACTTAAATACACTTTTTCAGCAAACTCAGCATCTTGCGTCA
The DNA here is from genome assembly GCF_004786015.1 of Hydrogenovibrio crunogenus. Taxonomy (NCBI): domain Bacteria; kingdom Pseudomonadati; phylum Pseudomonadota; class Gammaproteobacteria; order Thiotrichales; family Piscirickettsiaceae; genus Hydrogenovibrio; species Hydrogenovibrio crunogenus. The sequence goes on along the minus strand of NZ_CP032096.1, from coordinate 1,086,069 downwards.
CTAAAATAGATTGTGCGTCCTCATCATGCTCGGCTTGTGAAAATAAGTCCATCGCAATCCAGTCCGGGTTGGTCTTGCCATCACAGTACACCAAAATTTCAGATGGACCGGCAATCATATCAATGCCAACCGTTCCATAAACTTCACGTTTCGCCGTTGCGACAAAGATATTTCCAGGTCCCACCACTTTATCAACCGGCGGAACAGTTTCGGTTCCATAAGCCAATGCGGCGACAGCTTGCGCCCCGCCTAAAGTAAAGACTCTATCAACGCCGCAAATCGCCGCGGCTGCCAACACCATATCATTGACTTCACCGTCTGGAGTAGGCACAACCATAATCAGCTCAGGTACACCTGCCACTTTAGCAGGAATGGCATTCATAATAACAGAAGACGGATAAGCCGCTTTTCCGCCAGGCACATAAAGCCCAACGCGGTCTAAACAAGTTACTTGTTGCCCCAGAAAAGTGCCATCATCTTCGGTATAAGACCAAGATTTCATCACTTGTTTTTCATGATACGCTTTAACACGTTGTGCTGAAAGCTCCAGCCCTTCTCGTTGATCTTGTGGAATACGCTTTAAAGCCGCTTCAAGCTCTGATTTTGGAATTTCAAGGTCAGACCCTTTCGCCAAGGTCAAACGATCAAACTTAGCGGTATATTCCAGGAGTGCTTCGTCGCCTCTTTCACGAACATTTTTGAGTACATCTTTGACAATTTCATTGACTGAATCATTAGAAACGGTTTCCCAGGCAAGCAAGGCTTCTAATTCAGCTTTAAACCCTTCTGCATTGGCAGATAATTTTCTAATATTTAACATTTTATTTTCCACTCTAACTTATTTTGACCGAGTTTCTTCTTGAAATCCGCAGCCATTTTATTATGTATCACACTGATATTCATTCATAACCGACATTAAATCGCCGCTCTAAATTTCTCAACAATATCATTTATTTGTTTAAACTTGGTTTTATAGGCATGTTCATTCACAATTAAACGTGAACTGATATCCGCGATATGCTCTTCCGGAACCAAGCCGTTCGCTTTTAAAGTATTCCCAGTATCCACCAAGTCGACGATTTTGTCGGCCAAATCAATTAAAGGTGCAATTTCCATTGAGCCATAAAGCTTGATCAAATCAACTTGTTGACCTTGTTGTGCATAATAAGCTTTCGCTGATTGAATATATTTGGTCGCAATTTTCAAACGATGTCCATGCGGTTTCGCCTCTTTTGGCCCGGCCACCATCAATTTACATTTCGCAATTTTTAAATCCAGCAGTTCGTTTAAGTTATCCGATGGCGCTTCCATCAAAACATCTTTCCCAGCCACACCGATATCCGCAGCGCCATGAGCGACATAGGTTGGTGCATCAGTTGCACGCACAATTAAAAGACGCACATTTTCGTGGTTTGTCGGAATAATCAACTTACGCGACTTACTTGGATCTTCCTGCGGAATAATATTTGCAGCTTCCAAAAGCGGAAGCGTATCTTTATAAATTCGACCTTTGGATAAGGCAATCGTTAATTGGTCTGCCATAATTCTATCTTCTTATAAACTTTTATTGAATATTGGGTTAAACAGTGATGGTCCTTTTAAGAACCATCATAGTTATTAATTTGCTCGGTAAATGTGGGCGCCTAGCTTATGAAATTTTTCTTCAATCAGCTCGTAACCACGATCAATATGGTAAATACGACTGACGACCGTTTCACCTTTTGCGACTAATCCTGCCAAAATCAAACTTGCAGAAGCTCTTAAATCAGTGGCCATGACCGGAGCACCAATTAATTGGTCCACGCCTTTGGTATGAGCCACATTCCCTTCAACATGAATATCTGCTCCCATTCTGACCAGCTCAGAAACATGCATAAAGCGGTTTTCAAAAATGGTCTCTTCCACACTTGCTTCCCCTTCCGCCAAACAATTCATCACGACAAACTGAGCCTGCATATCCGTTGGAAACGCTGGATAAGGATCCGTAACAATATTGACTGGTTTCAAAGAACGGTTACGCATATCTAATGTAATGGTGTTATCAGTCGTTGTTACCAAGGCACCCGCCTCTGTAAATTTATCTAACACGGCAGTTAGATGGTCTGGAACAACCTCTTTTACGGTCACACAGCTTTGGGTTAAAGCGGCTGCGGCAAGATAAGTACCAGCTTCAATTCGATCCGGTATCACTCGATAAGACACACCGGTTAGCTTTTCAACCCCTTCAATGACAAGCGTATCGGTATCAATACCACTGATTTTCGCGCCCATTTTATTTAAAAAATGCGCTAAGTCAGACACTTCAGGCTCTTTCGCAGCATTTCTCAGCGTAGTACGACCTTCGGCCAATACCGCTGCCATCAAAAGGTTTTCAGTCCCTGTTACAGTTACAGGTTCCATTGTAATATCCGCACCCACCAATCGGTCAGCCGTGGCAATAATATAGCCTTGCTCAACTTTGATTTCAGCGCCCATTTTCTGCATGCCTTCAATATGAATATTGACTGGGCGTGACCCGATGGCACAACCGCCAGGCAATGACACTTTCGCTTCACCAAAACGAGCCAATAAAGGCCCCATCGTCAAAATAGAAGCACGCATGGTTTTAACCAATTCATAAGGCGCTTCTTTAGTGGTAATGTTTGAAGCATCAATTTCAATATTTAATTCTTCATCAAACATCACTTCAACCCCCATCGTTGCAAGCAACTGAATGGTCGTTGTCACATCTTTTAAATGCGGAACATTAGACAATACGACAGGTGTTTCAGATAACAAACACCCCATCAAGATTGGCAAAGCCGCATTCTTTGCACCTGAAATTTGTACCGATCCCTCAAGCTGGCATGGTCCTTCAATGACTAGTTTATCCATGGTTTACTCAGGCAACTTGGTTTTGATGGACAAGGCATGTAATGCACCACTGGCAAATTCATCTTTAAAGATATCATTGACCATTCTATGACGTTGCAAAGGCGATTTTCCTTCAAACGAAGCACTGGTCACTTCAATGGCAAAATTACAATCTTCTCCGCTCATTTTAACTTGAGCATCTTCAATGACTGATTGAATCATCTCGCGAATTTTTTCTGGGGACATACTTTATTCTTCACTTTTTAACTTATTGAAAGTCATTTTAAAATTTAGTTGCGTATTTTAACGCCTTTATACAATAAAATCAGATTTATCGCAGTGATGCCTAAAAAGAACAGCGTTGTTACGGCTAAACTTAAATAAATAGAGACATCCGATTGCGTAAAAAAACCATACCTAAACCCATCTACCATATAGAAGAAAGGATTAAAGTGTGAAAACACTTGCCAAAAGTCAGGCAACGCATGAATTGAATAGAAAACCCCACTCAAAAAGGTTAATGGAATAATGATAAAGTTTTGAAATGCCGCCAAGTGATCATACTTATCGGATAAAATTCCGGCCGTCATACCAACGCCACCCATGATTGCCGCACTCAATACAGCAAACAATAAAATCCACATTGGTGATTGCCAGGCAATGTCAAACCCAACAATCCCTACGACTAACACCCCTAACCCGACAGCCAGACCTCGCACAATGGAAGCGCCAACAAAGGCAAGATAGAATTCTAAAGGGGAAATGGGACTCAGCATCACGAATGTTAAATTGCCATGCATTTTAGATTGAATCAGACTCGACGAGGTATTCGAAAATGCATTTTGCAGAATCGTCATCATCACCAGACCTGGAATCAAAAACTGACTATACGACAAACCACTGAACACTTCAATTTTGGTGTCAATCACTTGCCCAAAGATTAACAAATACAACAATGAAGAGACCACCGGTGCAAATACTGTCTGTACAGCCACCGAGTAAAAACGACGCACTTCTTTAACAAAAAGTGCCCAACATCCAATCCAATTTGTTTCCATCTTAAGCCTCTCCTGTTAAATCTAAAAAGACTTCTTCCAAAGTCGCATCTCGACTAGTCAGATCTCTCACACTCAAATGACTTTGGGACAGCCAGCTTAACATTTGATTTAAAGGCACATTCTTTTCCAATTTAAACATCAGGCCATTCGCATCCTGCTCAATAAAACGTTCTTTTAACTCAGGGGATAACTTTTTCTCCTCAAACCCTGCTGAAGCCTCCAAAACAACTCTCAAATAACGGTAGTTGTGGCGAGACAGCAGATCAGAAGTGGTCTCCATGGCTTTAAGCTCACCTCCTTTTACAATGGCAACCTCTTCACACAACGCTTCCGCTTCCTCCAAATAATGCGTGGTTAGAATGATTGTATGACCTTTTTTATGCAACTCTTTAGTGAATTCCCAAAGTGTGCGCCTCAAGTCGACGTCAACCCCTGCTGTCGGTTCATCCAACACCAATACTTCCGGGCGATGAACCAGCGCCATGGCAATCAACACTCTTCGTTTCATCCCACCGGACAACTCATTGGTTACAGAATTGGCTTTATCTGTTAAGGCTAAGCGCTCCAGCAACTCATCAATCCATAATTTTTGCTCACGACTTCTTAAACCAAAATAACCACTTTGAATATCCAACAGCTCACGTAAAGTAAAAAACGGATCCGAAATCAATTCCTGCGGAACCACGCCTAAATAACGGCGAGCTTGACGGTAATCGGTATTCACATCGTACCCATTCACCAAAATCTTACCGGATGTCGGCTTGACCAAACCCGCCATACTGTTAATCAAAGTGGATTTTCCGGCCCCATTCGGACCTAACAAGCCAAAAAAACTACCAGGCCTGACATCAAAAGACACCCCTTTCAAGGCGTCTAAAGAACCATACTGCTTTTTAACAGCCTGAAATGAAACAGCGGGAGCTGACATAAGTTAAAACCCCTAAAACCAATTTAGAATGTAAAAAGAAATGTATCAAAACACACTGATTTAATAATGAGCGATACAATTAAGAAAAATGAAAAACATCATCCAAGTTATACAGATTGACGAGTACTTTCAGGTCATCAGGTAACGACAACACCTTTAAAGGGTGATCAATTAGTGATTGAAAATACAGCAATAATGCCAAGCAGGAAGAATCGGCTTCTTTCACTTTCGAACAGTCAACCACCTCTATCGGGGTCATCAAGCTTTTAATACCTTGCGCATAAAAGTTGGAAACCGCATCCATATTGATGTGTCCTGAAAGCTTAATCAGATTCTCTTCAACAATCGCGACTGTTTCCTTTGACACATTAACAACCATCATTGCTTAGCTCTCTTCTGGCTCAACCAATTTTGATTCATTATTTTTGATGACCAACCCTTTAATCACGTCATCAATACCTGATTTTTGAAATTCCGATGCGAAAGATTTTCGATAGTTCAACAACATGCTAATTCCTTCAATAGAAACATCGTATAAAAACCACTTTTGCTTTTTCTTGTTCCAATAAGCCCGGTAAACCACGGTCGACTTATTACCATCGGCTTGTGTGACTTCAGTTTTGACAGATGCACGCCCTTCGCGTGTTTCAATCATTTTTTCAACCACAATACTGGTGACTTTTAACTTTAGGATACTTTTAGAGTATGACCGTAACAACGTGTTCGTAAAGGCATCAACAAATGCTTCTTGCTGAGCTTTCGTTGCGGTTCTCCAATAACGCCCCATTACATAACGCGCCATTTTGGGGGTGTCAACGTAGGGTAGAACAAATTCATCTGCAAAAGCTTTAATCTTTTGAGGGTCTGCTTCCAGTTCTTCTCGTCGAGCATCAACTTCGGATACAACTGTTTCTGAAAGCTCCTTAACAAGCGTTTCAGGGTTGTCTTGTGAAATAGGTTGAGCACAAGCAACACCACCGCTAAACCCTAAAAGTGAGAGCATTAACAAAAAGGGTTTAAAATAATTCATTTTGAACTGTCTCCACTGTCTGCAAATTTGGTTAAAAACTGCCCGATCAACTCTTCCAAGACCAAAGCTGGCTGAACCAAGTCGAGCTGGTCACCCTCTCTTAAATACACATCATCCGCTCCGGGTTCCAAGCCAATATACTGATCTCCAAGCAAGCCCGACGTTAATATAGACGCTGATGTATCTAAAGGAAGCTCATCATAATCCTTGTAAATTTGCATCTTTACGCGTGCTTGATATGTCGTCTTATCAACCGAAATATCACTGACCCGCCCCACGACAACACCACTGATTTTAACGGGAGAGCGCACTTTTAAACCACCGATATTACTGAACAAGGCATTAATTTGGTAAGTCGGCTTTTCTTGAAGACCTTGAAAGTTACTGACTTTTAAGGCAATCATGATCAAAGAAATCATTGCCAGCAAGACAAAAACGCCTACCCAAATTTCAATTATTTTTCGTCGAGTCATTCTTTTTATCCTAAAAATTTGTTGCTCTGTTGTTAAATCTATTTATTTAGTGAAACATGATCGCTGTCAAGATAAAGTCCAGCCCTAACACTCCTAATGAAGAATGAACAACCGTGCGAGTGGTTGCCCGACTGACCCCTTCTGACGTTGGAATAGCATCATACCCTTGAAATAAAGCAACGATAGCAATCAAAACTGCAAATGCAATTGATTTAATAATGCCATTCAGCACATCTTCATTCCAGTCAACGTGTTCATTCATTTGAGTCCAAAAAGCGCCTTCATCGACGCCAAGCCAACCAACACCGACAATGTAACCACCCAAAATCCCCATGGCAATAAACATTAGTGACAGCATTGGCAGTACAATTAAAGCCGCTGTAAAACGTGGCGAAAATACAAATTTTAACGGATCGACCGCCATCATTTCTAAGGCTGACAACTGCTCTGTTGACCGCATCAACCCAATTTCAGCGGTTAATGCCGAGCCGGCGCGACCTGCAAACAATAAAGCAGCCACCACAGGCCCCAACTCTCTCAATAAAGACAAAGCGGTCATCGTGCCAACCGCCTCTTCAGAGTTATAATCAACCAACACGTTATAACCCTGTAAACTTAAGACCATACCGACAAACAGGCCTGCCGTCAAAATGATTGGCAAAGACAATACGCCTGAAAAATAGACTTGTTTAACCAGTAAATCTAATCTCAAAATGGAATAAGGCAGTGCGGGTAATAACGATAAAATAAAGATAGCACCCCGTCCAAAACTGGTAAATATCCTTAAAGCTGATTCACCCAGGCTGATCAGTAATCGAAACAACGGATTCATAAGCTTAAATCCTGTAAGTAAGGTTTGGTTGGGTAATCAAAGGGAACAGGGCCATCGGGCAAGCCTTTCAAAAACTGCTGAACATAGTCCGAAGAAGACTCCAGTAAGGATTCAGCCGTGCCTTCAGCAATAATCCTTCCTTCTGACAGAACACAGGCGTAGTCTGCGATGGATAATACTTCATTCACATCATGTGACACCGCCACGCTGGTTAAATTAAGGCTGTCATTTAGTTTGCGTATGAGCTCAATCAACACTCCCATCGTAATCGGATCCTGTCCAACAAAAGGCTCGTCATAAAAAATCATGTCAGGATCCAATGCAATGGCTCTTGCCAAGGCAACCCGTCGAGCCATGCCACCAGACAATTCTGAAACTTTTAATGCCTGCGCACCTCTTAATCCAACAGCTTGTAGTTTCATCAACACCAAAGGACGAATAATTTCTTCCGGAAGCTTTGTATGTTCGCGAACCGGAAAGGCCACATTATCAAAGACATTTAAATCTGTTAATAAAGCACCACTTTGAAAAAGCATGCCCATTTTTCGACGCAGTTCATACAATTTTTTTCTTCTTAACTGATGAACATCTTCCCCGTTTACCAACACTTGTCCACTATCAGGCTGCAACTGCCCTGCTATCAGTTTTAATAACGTTGTTTTCCCAGTACCGCTTGGCCCCATAATCGCCGTCACTTTTCCCGCCGGGATATTCAACGAAAGATCCTCAAAGATTTTGCGATCACCACGAGAAAAACTTAAATTTTTTATTTCGATTATCGATTCAACTGACATATGTTTCAAAGCACAACTTTAATTATTTAAGCCACTTTCTAAAAAGTTAAGGAAAAGATATTAACAAACTTTTATTTAAACCCAAAGACAATAAACCTAATAGCCCATAATTTCACCGACAATTTTTAAGTTTTTCACTTGGTCTATATCAATCTTTTCTCCACCGACAAAAAAAGGCGCACCATTTAGCTCATTTGGTAAAGATTGCATAAACTGCTTCAACATGCTTGACTGAACTTTTCCATCGGCATTTAACTTTTCAACAAACCCTACTGGCTCACCCGAGACATAGACTCCCTCATATTCCCAGCACCATCCGCTTTTCTTAGCGGTTTTCGAAACCAGTGTTACGGTATACCCTTTAAGGTTTTCAGGAAGCTCTTGATTGATGTTTTTCAAAATAATACCCGATGCCTGGTCTTGTAAAATCTGCTTTATTTTTTGAAGTTGATGAACGCTTTGTTCGTTAAACTCACTCACAACCTCTAGGTAAAACCAAAAAGATTCTCCTTCAAGCATATCAGCCAATTCTTCCAGCATTTCTTCTGACCATGACCGCCACACAGATTCTTCAACTAATACACACTCAAAAAAATTACTGTAATAATCAAGCCGCCAATCTTCAGGCATATCTTCCTGATAAAAAGAGTCTAACCAGCTTTCGGACTCCCAGCCTTGTGTACCGATGATTAAGTTGTCCACGTTTACTTCCTTGCGCTTTATAAACTTTATTTATTTTCATTATAAAAAAACATATAATGTTGGCTTTATATTTTTCAACTTGAAAAGAAAAACAAGCAAAAGACATTACATGACAAGTAGCCTCATTCTACCACTAATTGTTTTATTCGTAGGTTTAGCCCTCTTGGTTTGGAGCTCTGACATCTTCATTGAAGGTGCTGCCAGCACGGCGATTCACATGAACATTTCACCGCTCATTATTGGCGTTGTCGTCTTAGGGTTTGGTACCTCCGCTCCGGAAATTTTAGTGGCGATATTGGCCTCTATCGATGACAGCCCCGGGTTAGCAATTGGGAACGTGGTGGGATCAAACATTGCTAATATTGGTTTAGTGCTCGGGGTTACAGCAATCATCTCTCCCGTAGTGATCAAGTCTTCACTTCTTAAGCGCGAATTCCCAATCTTACTCGCCATCTCTTTAGTGGGTATTTTGCTGATGTTGGATCAGGATTTAGATTTCACAGACGGCATCATTCTACTGGCCTTACTGTTAATCGTAATGACCTGGATGATCCGAGCAAATAAAAACATCAATCCGAATGACCCTCTAGCAGAAGAAACCATCGAAGAACTTGAAGACCTTCCCAAATTAAGCAACCAAAAAGCGTTAAGCTTTCTTATCTTAGGGCTGGTCATATTAATGATCAGTGCCAAGATGATGGTTTGGGGTGCGGTTGAAATTGCGCACTTCTTTCATGTTCCTGAAATGATTATTGGTCTAACCATTGTTGCGATTGGAACAAGTTTACCAGAACTTGCAGCCGCTATTACAGCAGCTAAAAAAGGCGAGGCCGATCTAATGATCGGGAATATTCTAGGTTCAAACCTATTTAATTTATTAGCCGTTATGTCAATGCCTGCATTGATTGCTCCTTCGGTTATTGACAATGCGACTTTATTACTCGACTATCCTATTATGCTTGCCTTAACACTGGCTATGCTATTAGTAGCACTCCCTAGAAAAGGCAAAGCGGTAATTACCAAAACAGAAGGCTACATTCTGTTAATCAGCTTCATTGGTTATATGCTATTACTTTACTTCAGAAGCGTCGCAGGCTAAAGGAATTCAAACATGTCTATTGAACAACACTTAATCGATAAAGCATCGAAGATCAAACTGCTGATTCTAGATATCGATGGCGTCCTTTCTGACAATAAACTGATTTATGGTGATGATGGACTGGAGTATAAAGCTTTCTTTACCCGTGATGGTCATGGCATGGTCATGCTACAAAAAAGCGGGATTGAAATCGGTATCATAACTGGACGTAAATCTCCATTAACTGAAAAAAGAATGCAGGATTTAAAGGTCAAGCATTTATATCAAGGGGTTCCAGACAAGCTGCCAACCTTTTTAAACCTGGTCGAAAAACTCGGTTTACACTTTAACGAAATTGCCTACATCGGAGATGACATCTTAGACCTTCCGATATTAACCCGTGTTGGTCTATCTGTATGTCCTTTGGATGCAGACCATGAAGTTAAACCACGCGTGGACTATATTTCGAAATTTAAAGGTGGACAGGGATGCGTGCGCGAAATTTGCGAACTGATTCTTAAATCTCAGGATCTGTGGCAAGCTCACATGGATTTTTATTTACGTAAAGAAGTCTGATACAATCTTACCCATTACGTAAATCAGCGTGTTTTAATGCTTTGCAGCGATTGCCGCAGACAGCAAAAAACACGAATATCAGGCTGTCATGTCAAAAAAACTTTCCGTCATTTTATTATTTGTAGCGGCACTGGTTGTTTTAACCATCGCATTCAAACAATCCATCAATAGAGATGCCTCTTCCGTCCAATCGAAGCCTCTGTCTCTGACCCACAGTTGGCAAATCTTTGAATCTACCAGCTGGCAAATTCCAAAGCTGACTCCCAATACCAAACAAACCATTATTTATTCTGATGAAGTTTTTTATCAAAACAAAACAAAACAAAGCCGTTTTAAAAACCCTTACATCATCCAAGACAAAGAGACCAGTGCGTTTACAATCAAGAGCTTGCAAGGACAGTCTGTAAATGACCAAATCGTTCACTTCAATGGCGATGTCGTTATCCACATGGTTGAAAAACAATCCCCTTCCGAAAATAAAACATTAAAATCTGAACAGATTTCTTATAATACTTTGTCAGAAACATTAACGAGCAAAGTGTACACAGAAATAATTGAGCCCGGTTTAATGATTAGCGGCATTGGCTTTAAAGCCAATATGACTTCAGGAAAATACCGTTTTCTATCTGACGTAAAAACGGTTTACCAACCTCAAAAAACAGAAGACAAATAAACATCATTAACGATAAACTTAATTAAAAGCAGAAAAAACGCCATGTCCCATAAAACTTTACTCACCAGCTTTTTCTTACTGCTTACCGCTATAAGCACTCAGGTCAATAGTGCCGAGTCAACACCAAATACCAATGAAGAATCCTTACCCATTGAAATTAAAGCGGACAGTCTTATTTCTCAAGACCAAAAGGGTCAAAGCATTTACAGTGGCCGAGTCATCATTACCCAAGGCACAACGGTCATTCATGGCGACAAAGTCACCATTTTCCACCCAAACAGAAAAGTGATAAAAGCAATAGTGATTGGGCAACCTGCCACTTTTAAACGCTTTTTACCGGAAGAACAAAACTGGGTTGATGGTCGAGCAGACACCATCACCTACCATGCAGAAAATCGTACTGTGTTGCTTGAAGGTAATGCCTTCGTCAACCAGGAAGGTAAAAACAGCATTTCCGGCCCTGAAATACTTTATAACCTGAACGACAAAACCCTTTCTGCCAAAGGGAACAAGGTAGAAAAGAAACGTATCACCGTTATTTTTGAACCCGAAGAATCAAATACAACTCAAAAACAGTCGGAGTCACAACCATAAATGGCTCATTTTTATGCACGGAAAATCGCCAAAAGCTATAAACGTCGTCGCGTTGTCAGCTCCGTCGACCTAGATGTTGAAAGCGGTCAAGTTGTTGGGCTGCTTGGACCGAATGGCGCAGGAAAAACAACCACCTTTTACATGATGACAGGACTCGTCCCAAATGATGCGGGAGAAATATTCCTTAACAACCAAGAGATCAGCAACCTTTCGATCGATCAAAGGGCAAAATTAGGTATTGGATATCTCCCCCAGGAAGCGTCTGTTTTTCGAAAACTGACTGTTGAGCAGAATATTATGGCCATTCTTGAAATGCGCCCTGAACTGACGCTAGATCAAAAAAAACAACATTATGAAGAATTGATTGATGATCTGCAGATTGGTCACATCACCACACAATTAGGGCAGGCACTATCCGGTGGAGAAAGACGTCGCGTTGAGATAGCGCGAGCCTTAGCTATGGAACCTGATTTCATCTTATTAGATGAGCCTTTTGCAGGGGTAGATCCGATTTCGGTCAAAGACATTCAAAACATTATTTTGCATTTAAAAATGAAAGGCATTGGCGTTTTAATCACTGACCATAATGTCCGAGAAACCCTTGGGGTTTGTGATCAGGCTTACATTCTTCATGCAGGAACCATTCTCGCACAGGGCGCACCGCACGAAATTCTGAGCAATGCCGATGTTAAGCGAGTTTACCTAGGTGAAAACTTTCATTAGAGAAACACGGCAACTCTTACAAAACTTTTAATTAACCTGAAAACGCCTTTTACTTTCTTGACTGTATGCTATACTGAAATTGAAAAACAAGCTTAGATTTTCTTTTAAGCTTCCCTGTAAAATCGCAGCAAAAATAAGATTAAGGAGCGATACTATGCAAATCAATATTACAGGCCATCACATCGAAATTACAGATGCACTTCGTGACTATGTAACTGAAAAAATGCAAAAATTAACCAGACACTTTGATCACGTGACGAATGCTCATGTTATTTTAACCGTCGAAAAACAACAACAAAAAGCGGAAGCAACCGTTCACGCCTCTGGAAAAGATTTATTTGCAGAGCATACATGTGATGACATGTACGCTTCTATTGATGCTCTTATTGACAAGCTAGACCGTCAAATCATCAAACATAAAGAAAAAATCGGCAGTCATCACCAAAAGTCTGGTGGTGTTAAAAACATGACCACTGAAGAAGAAGCTTAAACCTCACTCTTCAAAAAAAGGGCTTTTAAAGCCCTTTTTTTACGTCTGTCTGTAAAGAAAAAGAGTGACCGTTAAAATACAAATCGTAAAATTTTAGTTGCGTTACACCCTTTTCAAGGCATAATCAGACTAAAACATAACAACCTAATTGTTTCGAGAAATGCCCATGTCTCAAATTCATCATACAATTGACAAACTTCAGATTACCGAACAACTCCACAAAGCCGTTAGCGAACAAAACACGGATTACATTCAGCAACTTTTACAAGGTCTTGTTGCCGAAGAAGTTGCCGAAATATTAGAAGCCACACCACCGAAAGAACGTTCGCAATTATGGGGATTACTCCCCTCTGATACGCAAGGGGAAATCTTAGGGCACACCAATGACGAAGTTCGGGCCAACTTATTAAGCCATCTCGATCAACACGAAATCATTCAACTGACAGAAGCGCTTGAAACCGATGATATCGCGGATATTATTCAATCTTTACCAGATGAAGAAAAAAGCAGCTTACTGGCTAAATTACCGGAACAAAACCGCCGTGCTGTACAAACCGCATTATCTTATCCGGAAGACACTGCAGGTGGATTAATGAGTACTGATTTCATCGCTGTTCGCTCTGATGTCACACTTGAAGTAGTCATCCGTCTTCTACGCAAAATAGGCTCTCTGCCGAAAGACATGGTTGATCTGATTGTCAGAGATCGAGATGGGAAATATCAGGGGACATTGAAGCTTAATGAGCTCCTGGTGCATGATGAAGAAACGCTTGTCGCTGACTTAGTCGACCCGAAACGGTTTGCTATTAAAGCTTTAGTACCAGACAAAGAGGTTGCCACTATTTTTGAAAAAAACGACTTGATCTCGATTGCCGTCGTTGATGAAAATAACTTTGTACTGGGACGCATCACCATTGATGATGTTGTCGACATCATCCGAGAAGAAGCTGAAAGAGCTCAAATGGCCAGCGCCGGTCTAGATGATGAAGAAGATTTGTTTGCCCCGCCTCTTCGCTCCGCTAAAAGACGTTCTTTTTGGCTAGGGATCAATTTATTAACCGCTATTTTTGCATCTATTGTAATCGGTTTTTTTGAAGCGACGATTGAACAAGTGGTGGCTTTAGCCGTTTTGATGCCAATTATCGCAAGCATGGGGGGAATAGCAGGCACGCAAACGGCCACTATTGTTATTCGAGCCATCGCGACAGGAAAACTAGGTGCCAAAAATAGTCATAAACTGATTTTAAAGGAAACGGCGGTAGGAAGTTTTAATGGGCTTTTATGGGCCATCTTAACCAGTGTTGTCACCTGGTTTTGGTTTCAAGACAGTGCGCTAGGGATTATTTTCGGTGCTGCGATGCTAATCAACCTTGTTGCAGCGGCATTTGCAGGCGCTTTAATTCCCTTGTTTCTTAACAAAATCAAAGTCGACCCTGCCTTAGCATCAGGATTAATGCTGACGACCGTAACAGATTCTCTTGGTTTCTTCGTCTTCTTAGGATTAGCGACGATTGTATTTACAATCTAAGATCATATCCTATTATTACAGCATGTCGATAACAGTCGGATCAACTGAATAGACATAAGAAACAAGTACCATCATCGCGACGACAAAGAAAGTAATCGTTTTAAAGTGAGATTTCTTTTGCGTTCGAAAAATATTTTCTCTTCTTTTAAGCTTCATAACAATCTATATTACCTTTCTTTTGACCTAACTATTAACTCCATTTGTCCTTAAACGGGGCAGAAAATGTATGGTTTTGATTCTGTCACTTCCTCTACGCAACCCGGCTATCTTTATTTGATGACAAAGACCCGTGGCTTTCCGTCCTTACTTCACAGTAAGTTTGGCAAATCTACATTAATAAGGTGATTGATATTAATGAAACCTGAACTTAAATCAGGTTAACTTATTAATCTTACGAAAAATTAACTATTAAACAATAACATATTTTTTAAAAGAATCAAAATTTTTAACATTTAATCAAATGCTTAGCGATAAAATTTAAAATAAAAGTGATTTGTCTTCACGCTTTATTCAAATTTTGAAACATGATCGAATGAAATTTTTAAGAAGAAAAATTCATGCCAATCGGTGATTGGCATGAATTTATATGAGATAGGATAATTTAATCAGTGTTCGCGTGTGGCAACAAACTGAAGCTCAGGCCAACGCTCTTCAATCAGTGTTAAATTAACACGAGTAGGGGCAATATAAACCAACTCTCCAGCAGCATCATAAGCCACGTTCTCTTTAACTTTCGCCAAGAACTTGTCGATCTCAGTTTTATCACCAATGACCCAACGTGCCGTTGAAACATTAACCGGTTCGAATAAACAAGTCACGTTGTACTCATCTTTTAGTCGCTGGGCCACCACTTCAAATTGCAGAATCCCAACCGCACCCAAAATCAAATCATTATTAATAATTGGACGAAATAATTGCGTTGCCCCTTCTTCTGACAGTTGCGTTAATCCTTTTTGCAATGCTTTCATTTTCATTGGATCTTTCAGCTGTGCCCGCCTGAACAATTCTGGCGCAAAGTTTGGAATCCCTGTAAATTTCAGGTCTTCACCTTGTGTGAAAGTATCCCCGATTTTAATCGTGCCATGGTTATGCAACCCGATAATATCACCTGGATAGGCCAATTCTGCTTGATCGCGCTTATTTGCTAAAAATGTAATTGCTTTCGCAATTTTAACGTCTTTACCAATCCTGACATGCTTTAAACTCATGCCCTTTTCATACTTACCAGACACGATTCGCATAAATGCCACGCGATCACGATGCTTAGGGTCCATGTTGGCTTGGATTTTAAAAATAAAACCGGTTAATTTTTCTTCATCAGATTTAACAAATCGCGTGCTGGCTTCACGCCCTTCTGGCGCAGGTGCATATTTTGCAAAGCCATCTAATAACTCTTGCAAACCGAAATTATTCACGGCTGATCCAAAAAATACAGGGGTCATTTTCCCTTTTAGAAAAGCATCCAACTCGAATTCATGGCTGGCCCCTCTGACCAGTTCAATTTCATCTCGTAATTCTTCTGCAAGACTGCCTAACTTTTCATCTAGCTCAGGATTATCCAACCCATGAATCAACTCCCCTTCCGAGGCATTCAACCCATCAGCCGATTCAAAAAGACGTACGGTATCATTATAAAGATGATAGATCCCTTTAAAACGTTTTCCCATACCAATTGGCCAAGTCATCGGGGCACAATTGATTTTCAATACCTCTTCCACTTCATCCAACAGCTCTATCGGCTCCTTTCCTTCACGGTCCAGCTTGTTGATAAACGTTAAGATAGGCGTGTCTCTTAGGCGGCATACTTCCATTAATTTAATGGTTCGATCTTCAACCCCTTTAGCCACATCAATCACCATTAAAGCGGAATCCACAGCCGTCAGAGTACGATAAGTATCTTCCGAAAAGTCTTCATGCCCAGGGGTATCCAAAAGATTGATCATGACATCTTTATAAGGGAACTGCATCACGGAGGACGCAACAGAAATACCTCTTTCTTGCTCCATCTTCATCCAATCGGATGTAGCCGAACGATCTGTTTTACGACTTTTTACCGCCCCAGCCATCTGGATGGCGCCACCGTATAACAATAGTTTTTCAGTGACCGTGGTTTTCCCGGCGTCCGGGTGGGAAATGATGGCAAAAGTACGCCTTTTATTTGTTTCTAATTGCAGTGACATAAATCGATTTATCTACTTAATTGGGCTTGAGGTGTATTTGAATAACAAAAAACAGCCAGGCCTGGTCGTTTTTATGAGAACGTTAAATACTTTTGGGCAGAATTATACCTGATATTAAGAGCGATTCCTAAAGGAATCCTTTAGAGAAGGAAATGCGAATCAAACGGGTCAGATCAAAGAAAAAAATGGGGGCAAAAAAGCCCCCCAAAAATTTTCCCCCTAGTGTGGTATTCCCACGTCAGAAATGGGAAAGAGGAAAATTAGTTGCACTCTGAACAAGGTTATAACTTGATAAATCATCAATAGATAATGCAGTTAAAAAACAACACAACATCAGCAAAATGAAAAAAGCGATAAACGGCTTGATGCATAACTGCCATGTCATTAATTTTTTAAAAGGCTAAATGAAATCCAATCACATAGAAAGGATCTAAACAGAACATATAACGATAGGTTCTTAAGTGTTTCCACTTAAATAAATGTGTCGTTAAAAAGGTAACCCGGCCATCTCAGAGAGATCCGTGGCTTTCTGTCTTCGCCTCGCGACGAATTTAGCTTTATCAAATTAAGATGAGGTAATACTAAAAGATTCGATACAAAAAAACAATAGTTTTTTTACGTAATTTTTAAAAAAAGCGCCTTTTTTCAATACTTCTAAGCATTAAGCGTGAAACTCAAACTTATAACCGACGCCATAAACTGAGTAAATCAATTCTTTTGAAGTCAATTCGTCTGCCAGCTTATGTCGTAGCTTTTTAATATGACTGTCTACCGTGCGATCAGAAACCACTCGATTGTCTGGATAAATACTTCCAATCAACTGACTTCTGGAATAAATACGCCCGGGGCTAGCGCTCAATAACTTTAAGATCGCAAATTCAACCATAGATAAATTAACCGTTTTTCCATGGTAACGAACCTGATAACGTTCTTCATCCATATGCCAATCTTCATGATCTTCCTGGCGTAAAGAACTTCGTCGAAGCAAGGCCTTAACGCGTGCAACCAATTCACGAGGACTAAACGGCTTACAGATATAATCATCTGCACCTAATTCCAGGCCTAAAATCCGATCAATTTCTTCTACTTTAGCCGTTAACATGATAATCGGTACCTGGCTAATGGCTCGGACTTCTTTACAAACTTGCAGTCCATCTTTTCCCGGCAACATAATATCTAATAAAATCAAGTCAACAGGATGCTGCTGAACCCAGTCCAATACGTCTGACCCATTATCAATACACACCGTTTTAAAACCACTGTCTTGTAGGTACTCTTGAACAATATTGGCAATTTTAATTTCATCTTCCACAATTAAGATGGTTTCATTACTCATCGAAATTCCTTTTAAACCGGTAACTTTACTGAAACTTTTATGCCACCCAATTCAGACGGAGCCACAGAAACCTTGCCCATGTGAGCTTCCACAATCTGCTGTACAATTGCCAACCCAAGGCCAGCACCGCCATGCCGTCGGTTTCGAGACCCTTCTGTGCGATACAATCTCTCAAATAAATATGGAATTTCATCTTCATTAACGGAAGGCGCAGAATCTTCAATGCTAAAAATGACATGACTTGAAGTACGACTTAACGAGATTATAACTTGTCCCTGTTCTCCTGAAGCCGTCACGGCATCTGTATAAGCAATACTATTCCATAGCAAGTTGGTGACCAGTTGCTGCAAACGCGATTCATCACCATTTAATTTGAAGGTATCTTCAGAAAAGTGCACCGACAACCGCAACCCTTTTTCTTGAGCTGCATCGTCTACCATCGCCACTGAGCTCGTCACAACACGTTTAAAATCAACAGGGTTCATTTTATAGTTCAATCCCCCAATATCATTCAAGGTGACCTGGTATAAATCATCCACCAACCGATTGAGCCATAAAACTTCTTCATGAATTTGCTGCAAATTTGTTTCATTAGCAGGACGAATACCATCTTTAATAGCCTCTAAACTGCCCTGTAAAATCGTCAACGGTGTCCGTAATTCATGAGAAATATCGGCAATCCACTGATTTCTACTTTGCTGACTTTTTTCCAGACTGGCGGCAAGATAATTGAAGTCTTGTTGCAGCTGCCCGAACTCATCTTTTCGGTCATGCTGCAAGCGTGTTGCAAACTGACCTTGAGATAACTTTCGCATCCCTAATGTCAGTTTTCGTATTGGAGATAAAAAGTGACTGGCGAAAGGCAACAAGAGCAACAGCGCCACCCCTGTCATCAAAACCGCTCCCCAAGTGAAAACCATCGACTGATCTTCTGTAAACTCAATATCGGTCTTTTCCGTCAGCTCATCGCGATGGTTGTACCCCAGCTGCCCGACTTCTTCACGATCGACAATAATGGATTCTTCCATGCCATTTTTAGTTGGCTCTGGCCCAATAATCACCTGACCTTCTTTGCTGATGAGACTGACACGACTCTCAAACTCATCAGGATGAATTTGTAGCATTTTAGGGTACTCTCGTTCTAAGAGAATATCCATCGGAATATAGGTATGCGTTAAATCAACACGATGAGAGGCTGTCAACAAGCGTTGCCACACGTCTAAATCCAGGTCATTTGTATCAAACACCCCTTTTTCATCCATGTAGACTTCAATGTTATTTTTCAAACGCTCTAGACGAAGCTGATCTCGCTTATCCACATACTTAACCATGGTGTTATGCAGCAAGTATTGATTGCTCCACATCATGGCTTCAAGCATCAAAAACCCAAAGCCAAGCAATACTAAGATCAGTTTTAAGCGTAATGTCATAATCGAATCAAATTCTTTATCATATGAGCCAAGATTCTTGCCGTATTATTCTTTGCCAACCATGCGGTTTAAAGTAGCGTCTTTATAGAAATAATGATGTTTCAAGGCCCCCGCTATATGCAACACAATAATGGCAGGCAAAATCAACTCACCCAAAATTTCATGAAATTCTTCAGCCGCTTCATGTAAGCCCTCATTTTCAGATACAATCGCAGGCAAGACAAACCAATCAAACACGGCCACGTCATGCCCACCGGAGCTGGACATCACCCACCCCGATAAAGGCATCAGAACCAACCCTAAATACAGCAGCCCTTTCACACTGTGCGCTAAAATATGTTCAAAGCGTGTTGAAGACAAACTTTCAGGATTCGGCGACAGTTTCAGCCATAAGAGTCTAAAGAAGAACAATCCAAGAATAATCACCCCTATTGACTTATGCAGGTCATAGAGATCACTTCTTTCTGGTCCTTTGGGTAAAGAACCCATATAAATACCCAATGCAATCATGCCGATAAACAAAACGGCCGTTACCCAATGATTCACAATACTGACCCAACCAAACTGTGTGGATGTGTTCTTAATTCTCATCTTTTTTCCTTAAAAATATCGTCAGAAAACAATTTCTCGCAATAACACATTACTAACGTCAATGCTTACTTTACTCCGTGTATTGTATTTAGTATAAAATTTTAAAGCCAATTTAAATGTGCAATAACTGTGAACGCCGCTTTTACACTGGTTTTCTCTCACACCCAATCATGCTAAAACGCATACCAGATCCAAAAAACTTTGCGCAAATCCGGCGTGTTTTCGTTAAACTATCACTTAATTACAACCTTCCAAGAATACCGAAAAACACACTATGTTTTACACTACCGAACGAGACAAAATGCGTCAGTTTTATGTTGAAACCTGGCAAAAAGCAACTCAAAACCAACCTATGGATGCGATGGAAACCATGGTCGCCCGTGTTATTGAAATGCATCCTGAATATCACATGATGCTGACAAATGAAAAGCATTTGGGAAATGATTACTTGCCTGAGCTGGGTGAAACCAACCCTTTTTTGCATATGGGGATGCACCTTGGTTTACAAGAACAAGTCGCATTGGATCGCCCGGCAGGCATTCAAGCCCTCTATCAACAACTGGGAAATCAGATTGGTGATGTACATGAAACAGAACATGCCATGATGGACTGTTTAGGCGAAGCTCTGTGGCAATCGCAACAACAGCAAGGAATGCCTGATGAAGAAGCTTACTTGACCTGTTTGAAGAACCTTCTCTCTCCTTCTTAATTTACATTTGGGTCTCCTTATGCGTGTATTACCATTATTATGTTTATTATTCAGCTCTTCTGTTTGGGCAAAGCTACCCGTTTTCGTTTCCGCTGACTGGGTTCAGGAACACCAGGAAAACATCAAGCTGATTGATCTCAGCAGTCGAGATCAATTTCAAAAATACCATCTTCCCAATGCCATCTGGGTGAATTATGCTTGGCTCATCAAACCACAAAACGGATTGCAATTGAGTGGTGGACCGGACTATATGGCCAAAGTACTCTCTCAACTGGGGATTACACCCAAAGACCAAGTTATTCTTTATGACAACCAAGGGAATTTAGACGCCAGCCGACTGTATTGGGAGCTTAAAAAGCTCAATCACGAAAATGTTGCTCTGTTAGATGGCGGCAGTGTTCAATGGGTTTTAAAAGGTTATCCAGTTACTCAAAAAATGCCAAAAATCACCCCTGCAAACTATCCTACACCTTCAACCTCATCGACCGATCGACTCACAGCCAACAAACAAGAAGTCATGGCGGCCATTCAAAATAAACAGGTCGCTTTACTCGACACTCGAACCAAAGAAGAATATTTAGGGTCTTCTAAAGAAAAACGTACTGGACATATTCCTGGTGCTCAACTGTTCCCGTGGCAAGCGGCTGTTGATTTTCGCAATGGATACCAGCAACGTTCTGCACAACAACTGACAGCTTTTCTAGAGCAAGTCGGCATAACAGATAAAAACCAGCAAATTATTTTATACTGCAATACCGCCCATCGGGCAGCGCGTTTGTTTCCGATGTTGCAAAGCTTAGGGTTTGAACAAGTGCGACTTTATGATGGTTCCACTCAGGAATGGAGTCAGGACAAATCCTTACCATTGACGACAGGAGCAATTCAATGACAACTCAATCCCATCCTCTGAAACGGGCAATACGAAATGGACTTTTAATGGCGGTGGTCGTTGGTGGCGTAACACACTTTCAAGGAAGTGAAGCACCTGAAGTAATGACGTCCATGCTGTTTACTTTTGGTATCGTAACCCCTGCCTTGTGGCTCTCTTATCGCTTTACCCAAAAACTTCTGCAACGTCAACGCCATAAGCCTGATTAAAAACAACCAGGCCTGGCACTTTTTATCCTATAGACAGTCAATTTAGAAAAAAGGACAACCGAAGATGACTTCTCCTTCCTCTGCCGACTTTAGCATCATCCAATCGAAAGGCACATTAGACTGGAGTTATCCATCCATGATTCTTGCCAGCAGTGCCGTAGCGATGGGAAAAGAAACTGAAATTTTCTTTACCTTTTATGGCATCAACTGTTTATTAAAAGATACTTCAAAACTCAAAGTATCCCCGGTCGGCAATCCCGGCATGCCCTTAAAGAGTCCTTTCGGTCCAGAATGGTTTCAGGAAATTAACTGGCGATTCCTGCCTGACATTGTTTGGTCTCTTCCAGGAATGACTTCAGCAGCAACCTGGATGTTTAAACAAACGATCAAAAAACAAAACCAACTCAGTTTTGAAGACTTTCGTGATCTTTGCCTGGAAATGGGCGTGAAATTTACCATCTGCCAAATGAGTATGGAACTATTGGGATATACTGAAGAAGATATGATCGACGGGGTTGAATATGCCGGTGCCGCGACTTACTTTTCCCAAACCCCCCAACAGCAAAGCTTATTTATTTAATATGAATTAAATTCATAAACGAATGAATTTAATTCAGCAACCTCTCATTTAAAAACGATTATAATACCTTTTTTTAGGTGCCTTTACTTTTAGAAAGTAATGTTAAACGGGAAACTTGGTGACCACCGCAAAAGGTTATAAAACTGATTTGCGTGTCCATTCCAGTGCTGCCCCCGCAACGGTGATAGAGAAAACCTGATTCCATGCCATTGAGTTCCAGAACTTGAGAAGGCGTCAGGAAATTGCTCTTAAGCCCGGATACCGGCCTAAACTCGACTCTTTGAGTCACCCATAGAAACCGATTGCGGTGGGCAATACGGAAAACACGCTGAATGTTTCGCTTATGATTGACCTCTGAGGCCTTGCATTCAACCCCGTTGTTAACGGTTAATAGGGATTAACCGCCGTTTTGTCTTCGTTAAATAATTTAAAAAAATTTACACGAAGGAAATTTCCATGACTTTTAAAATAAGGTCTTTACCTCTTACTTTAGGCTTTTGCTTAAGTGCTTCAGCCGTTTATGCCACCCCCAAAAGCCTCGATAAAATTGTCGTTTCCGCTAATAAAACAGAACAAAAAGCGCCTTCTGTTTCAGCCAATATATCAATCATTACCGCAGATGAAATTGAGCAAAAGCACTATCAGACATTGGATGATGCTTTAAAAACCGTCCCAGGCTTAGCCATCAAAAAATCAGGCGGCACCGGACAGCAAACCTCGATCTTCTTGCGCGGCGCTTCTTCTTCAGATCGCCAAGTGTTAATCTTACAAGATGGTATTGAACTTACCGATCCAAGTGGACTTGGTGCCAGCATTGCTAACATTCAATTAAGCGGTATTGAACGTATTGAAATAATTAAAGGCCCCCAATCAGGTACATGGGGAGCTAATGCCTCGGCTGGAGTCATCAATATTATTACTAAAAAAGGTGGTAAACAGGCTTCAGTTGATTTGAAAACAGGCTCTTTTAATACAAAACGCCTCAGTTCCACTTTAGGCGCGGGTAATGATAAAGTCGATTTTCTGGTACATTTCAATCAACATACGACAGATGGCTTCAGTTCGATTCGAAAATATGATGAATCGCAAGCTCAGTTTGAAAACGATGCGTTTAAACAAACCGACGTCCGCTTTCAATTAGGGCTGACACCAGTCAAAAACCACCGCTTTGAGACAACTGTCAATAAAATCTCTGCCACAGCGGACTATGATAGCAGCTCCAACCCTGATGATACTTCTAGCAACAGTGCTTATGACAGTACGATAAGGCAGGTGCAGTATCTATATTCTGGTCAAACTATCAGCACCAAACTCTTTGTTCAAGACCATCATATAGAGCGCACCTTAAACGATGGCAGTTATGGGACCAGCCAATACGAGGCGTCTATTGAGGAATATGGAGGGCAGGCAACTTTCGATTATCGTTCAACCGATCAACTCATTCTCTCGGCGAACAGTAAACATTATCGGGATATAGCTAAAGAAAGAAACTTTTATAATACAGGGATAGGGGTTAATAACACCAATCATATAACGGAAACCTTACTGCTTACTGAAGCGCTACGATATGATCATTTCAATCGTTTTGAAAATGCAACGACAGGCAAAATCGGTGTAAAAAACTATTTTTCTGCCAACACGTTTGTCAGTGCCAACTATGGTACAGGGTATAATGTTCCTTCTTTATACCAGCTCTCTACTAACAATCCAGAACAATTGAAACCGGAATCGATTGAAGGGTACGATGTCACTTTAGGGATTTACAATACGACGTTAACGTATTTCAGAAGCACCACGCAAGATTTAATTACGGCACAAGGAAGTTGGCCGTCTAATTATTATGCCAACGCTTCTGGAAAAACTCTGAGTGAAGGGGTTGAATTTGCGTACCAGCGCGCCATTGATTCACTCGCAACAGACGTTAACTTCAATGCAACCTGGTTAAATGCGCGCAACAAAGATAATCAAGTTTTAGCTTATCGCCCGGAACAAACCGCCAACTTGACTTTCGATTACTATGGTTTACCTCAAACACAAATCGGCCTAGTGACGCGTTATACGGGGACGACGTATTCAGCCGATAACCAGCAAGGGGCACAAATTGGAGAATATTTTGTGACGGATTTGACGGCAAATTATCAAGTAAATCGTCATGTCTCTTTGTATGGTCAAGTATTAAACCTGTTCAACCAACAGTACGTTGAAGGTGTAGTAGATTACCCTGCCACCAATCCTGTACCGAATTATGTATACTCAACAGGTGGTGTTCAGGCATTTGTGGGTGTGAAAGGTGAACTCTAATTCATGATTCAAACCGTTTTTAGTACATTTGACAAAAAAACGTGGCTACTCAGTTTGTTACTGAGTGGCTTACTCTGGAGCAATTGGGTTAATGCGGCACCTTATGAACGCGTCATTACCCTCTCCCCACATCTGACTGAAATGGTTTATTCTGCAGGCGCCGGTTCGAAACTTGTCGGGGCCATCGCTTATTCTAATTATCCTGCTTCAGCCAAAACGCTCCCGATTGTCGGAACCTATAATGCTTTGAATCTGGAAAAAATCATTCAATTAAAGCCGGACCTGATCCTGGCCTGGCAATCCAGCAATCAATCCAAAGTACTTGAACGACTTCAGCAGCTTGGATTTAAAGTGGAATTATTTGAACCGCGTAAATTAAGTGATATTCCTCGCGATATCAAACGCATCGGCACACTTCTAAATACATCTCAAATTGCAGACGCTCTGGCTAACCGTTTAATGTCCACGTTAACGACGGTGAAACGGCAATACCAAGAGTTAACTAAAATACGATTTTTCTATCAGATATGGGATGACCCGATGATGACTGTTAATGGCCAAGTTTTTATCAGCCAAGCCATTGAAACCTGTGGCGCTGAAAATATTTTTGCACAGCAAAAAATTCTCGCTCCCGAAGTCGATACGGAATCCGTTTTAAAAAGAAATCCAGATGTTATTTTACTGGGAGGAGAAACTGCCGTCCAAAAAACTTGGTATCAAAACTGGCTGAAATGGCCCCAAATAAATGCCGTTAAAAACAAACAAATATATTTAATCAACACCAATCACTTTCAGCGCCCTACTGCACGTTTAATCCATCATTTGCCCGACCTTTGTCAACGGATACATAATGCCAGACAAAAACACTAAGCACCATCTATAAGCACCATCTAAATAAAGAACTAATCCGATCCTTGAAAGACAAAGTACAGCATGTAAGCACCATACATGACCAGCATGACAATACTTAATAAGGTAATGGGACGAATCCCTTCCTGTTTAATTTCAAAACCTTGCGCTGCCAATTTTCGGTGACGAAAATGACGTTTGACCATCCAGTAAATAAAATAAATGACTGCAATTAGCGTTAGAATATTAAGCAACTTTCCCACTTAAAGTGCTCCATCCGGGTTCATTTCCGCCATGATTCTACGAACTTTAATTAAATCCTGTTCCGTGTCCACACCGACACCAGCCTCACAAAGGGCGTCCAGCACCAGTATTTTTTCACCATGCCACAATACTCGGAGCTGCTCCAATTTTTCAACTTGTTCAAGTGCGCAAACAGGCCATTCTACATAGCGTTTTACAAAGCCTGACCGATAGGCATAAAGTCCAATATGGCGACGATAAGGCCAGTTTCCCGGTAAAGTTTTCGGCTCAGAGCCAAAGGTATCTCGAGACCAGGGCATGGGCGCACGAGTAAAATTTAACGCATAGTTATTACAATCCCGAATCACTTTAACCGCATGCGGATCAAAGACCGTTTCCACATCTAGAATTGGCTCGCAAAGTGTTGCCATTAGAGTATTAGGGTGAGTTTCAAGCCCTTCCGCAACCTGATGAATTAAATCCGGCGGAAGTAAAGGTTCGTCCCCTTGGACATTAACGAGAATATCATCGTCATTCAGCTCTAATACACTGGCTACTTCAGCAATGCGCTCTGTCCCCGACTCGTGGTGTTCGGACGTTAAGCACACTTCCGCACCAAAAGATTCACAAACCGCCTTGACCCGGTCAGACTCAGTTGCGATCACAACACGTGTTGCCCCTGATTTTTTCGCCTGCATCCAGGTCCATTCCACCATAGGCTTGCCTTGAATATCCATCAAGGGTTTACCAAGCAGGCGAGAGGATTCATAACGCGCAGGAATAATGACAATAAAAGACATAATAGTTACCGATTCAATACCTGGTTAGCCACGTTTTTGTTTTACAAAACGTTCTTTTTCTTCCGCTGTCAAAATACGCGCTTCTTCTTCCAGCATAATGGGAATGCCATCACGCACTGGAAAAGCTAAGTTTGCCGCCGTTGAAACCAACTCTTGTTGAGCTTTGTCAAACTGCAGAGGGGTTTTGGTAACGGGGCACACCAGAATATCTAATAATTTTGAATCCATACACTCATTCTCTTTATTGTTCGCTGTCTGTCTCTGACAGATTAAATCGTAAAATCATAATGCCCTAATTTATGAAACAACTGGTGTGCAAATGTTGCTGGGCACATGGGCTGCACTTCTAAATACCACCAGTTGGGTTGTGCGAATGCTCGGCATTTTACCGCATCTTTCTCTGTCATCAGTAACGGTTTTGTGCTTTCAAAAGCGTCAAAATCGCTTGGCTGAAATACTTTATGGTCCTCAAAAGGTGTCACTTCTGCATCAATTCCAAGCTCGGATAAGGTATTAAAAAAACGCTGAGGATTACCAATTCCCGCCATCGCATTCGTCTTTTCATGCCTAAAGCTACTAATCGGTAGAACCATTTTAGGATTAGCCACGGAGCGGAAGTGCTGTGGCACCAGTTTCATAATAGTACTGGTTTCACTGGCTAACTCAGAGACTTCTCCTCCGTTCCACACCACAAAATCCACTAACGCTAAACGCCTTTTTGACTCCCTTAATGGGCCAGCAGGAAGACAAAATCCATTTCCTAAAAGCCGCTTTGAATCCATCATCACAATTTCAATATCGCGTGCCATTTTATAGTGTTGTAAGCCATCATCACTGATAATGACATCCAAATCATATTTCGATTCCAATAACGCAATGGCTTCAGGCCTGTTTGGCGAAACGGCCACTGGACAGTGCAATGATTGCGCCAACAAAACTGGTTCGTCACCGACCATAGTAGGATCAGAGTGTTCAGTAACCCATTGTGGCCATACTCTGCTTTGTCCTCCATAGCCACGACTGACAATACCAAACTTTAACCCATGCTCAGATAATTGCTTACCAAACCATTGAATAAAAGGAGTTTTCCCAGAACCACCGACGATGATATTACCCACCACCACAACTTGTGCATTGGTAGTCTTTTTAGGCCCCTTCCTTTTAAAGCGTTTTAAACGCCTCGCAGCAAACCAGCAAACCAGTTTGCCCATAGGCCATAACAAAGCAGTTTTCCAAGACTGTTTAGGGGGTTTGGACCAAAAAGTAGGCCAACTCATAAAACTCTCTCTTTCCGAAACAGGGTTAATTTCATTGTGTTTCACTGTCTTTAGCAACAGACAACCCGGCTTTAGATTTTAAACCATCAAAAGCTTCACAGGTCGTTCTGTACCACTTAGAATTCATCTCTTGGTAGGTACCTAGAAATACCAATGGCTCTTGATCAGATTGTGTTATTTTATACTGAATTGCGCCTCGACAGGCGGTATTTCGCCAAAGAATTTGTTGTTTTTCAAGCCGCTGAATCACCGTTTTTGCAGGAAAATGATAACGATTGGCAAACCCACTGGAAAAAACCACTTCCTTAGGATGGACGGTGTTAAGCCAAATTAATGACGTTGAGGTACGGCTGCCATGGTGACCGGCAACCAATAAATCTGATTGTAACAGAGAGCCGACCTGACGTGCCAAAGGCTGTTCTACAGCGCGGGTTAAATCACCAGAAATCAGAGCTGTCCCTTTGCCATTTTCTACTTTAAGAACACAAGAGGCATCATTATCGTTATTGGCGACCGGCAAATCACTTCTTGGTGCTAAAATACGAAACTGTACCCCCGAAAATGACCAGGCCTGACCACTTTGACAGGCACTAAACCGCTGAGTATGATGCAAAGCATTTAATTTTTCAGACTGTCCTGAAATCATTTTTCGAATCGGCATCTCTTTTAATAATGTGGCCACGCCTCCGGCATGATCCATATCACTATGACTGACGATCAATAAATCAATCTGAGTGTGACCCTGCGATTTCAAATAAGGTAGCACGGCCAATTTCGCACCGTCCATTTTGGCACTCCATTTTGCCCCTGTATCATAAACCACCACGGCGTTTTCCGTTTCAAACACAATTGATTCTCCCTGCCCCACATCTAGAACGGTCACTTTTACTTCATGAGGTGGTACTTGATGTGTCAACGTCGGCAAGACAATAACCGCCCAACTGCCAATAATGACGCTACTCAATAAGAGCAATTTAAAACGAGCCTGAAACTGAATGCTCTGTTGTTTTTTGCGCCATAAAACAACCCCGGCAATAGGCACAGCGTATAGCAATCCTACTTGCCAATCGTCTATATTCCCGATAACCCAATAATCAAATTGTGCCCCTAAAAATTCCAATATCGACCACAATGTTTGCCATAAAAAGTTATTTAAATTCATAAACAGGCTGGCCAGGGTGGTTGAAACAAGACTTAACAAAACAGTTATGAACAACAGAGGCAACCCAATCAAACTGACAAAAGGAACCGCAACCAGATTACTCAAAAAGCTGGCTAAGGCAATTTGATGGTAATAAGACACCAATAATGGTACCAACCCTATCGTTAAAGCCAATTGCACCGCAATCATCTTTTGCCAGTTTGGCGCCACTTTAATTTTTGGATGCCTTAAGACTGCAAAAATAAGCGCCACGGCCATAAATGATAGCCAAAATCCATGACTGAGGACTGAACGTGGGTCAAATAGAACAATGAGAAAAGCCGCTAAAGACAAAGCCGACCAAGGTTGAAATTTTCGGCGAATAAATAAAAACAGCAACACAACCATTACCATCATCCAAGCGCGCTGTGTGGGAATAGAAAAGCCTGCCATCGCCATATAGAGCGTTGCCAGAAAAATTGCCCCCATTGAAGCAAAAATCAATTTGGGCGTTTGAGCAACCCATTGCCAGTTACTGAATCTGATTAAGAGTTTCCAAAGTAAACCAAACACCCCAAACCCTAGAGCCGCAACAATACCAATATGCAACCCGGAAATCGCCATGAGATGAATGGTGCCGGTTTTTTGAAGCAACGACCAATCCTCTGCCGATAACTGACTTTTATCACCATAAATCAATGCCCGGTAAATACCATTAAAGTCACTGTTTTCAAACAACGGTCTTAAATGCTGAGCCAACCAATAGCGATATTGCCACATCCCGCCGTCTTCTATGAAACTGGCGGCATCTTTTTGGTTTAACACATAGCCTCTAGCCACAAGGCCCTTTTGAAACAAATAAGTTTCATAATCAAACCCGCCAGGATTTAAACTCGCATGACGTGGTTTCAGCTTCACTTTAAAACGCCAAGTTTCGCCTGTTTTAGGAACCGTGCTTGCCCCATACCAGCTTAGTTGAATTTTAGGAGGCAAGATTGCCCAGGCCTGGGCATTTTTGTGGACCGACTCTTTTAACTGAATCACCTCTAATTGAAATTTTACCCGGGAACGTTTTCCAGTATGGTTAAAGGACTGCACTTGAGGTAAATCGAGAATTTTGCCTTCAACTTCAATAGGAGTAAAATAAGCAGTATTTGGTAATGATGCTGTCAAAAAAGAATGTAAAAATACCCAGATAAAGCCAAAAAGAAATCCTATAATAATATGGATTAAAGTGTGGTTGAGAACCGTTTGATAAGATGAAAATAAATCTTTAGACAATGCGGGAATCGATTTTAAGATAAGCAACCCACTGAACAGCGCAAAACTGATAGCAAAAACTCCCCAACTCGGGAAACTCGCCAATTGATAAAAGGCATAACTACTGCAAACAAACCCTAGAACAAAGTAACGAAACATATGCCGAAGAAAATATTCAAAAAATACTCTCCCAATCCTGAAAAAATTAAAAATATGCAGGGGTTAGGTTTTTTAGCAAAATGGCTTGGCAACCCAAACTTATGGCATATTCACCGACATAATACTGCAAAGGCATTTGCCAATGGATTATTTTGGATGGCGATTCCCATCCCCTCTCAAATGGTAACGTCCGCCATTACCGCGATTTTAATCCGAGCCAACCTCCCCCTCAGTGTGGCACTGGTTTGGATCAGCAACCCGTTTACAATGCCCCCTATATTCTACTTCAATTACTTGGTGGGCACATGGATTCTCGGAACCCCCGCGGAAGAAGGCTTACACTTTGAAATGAGCTGGAATTGGATTTTAACGACCCTTGGCGAACTGTGGTTGCCGCTTTATTTAGGCAGTGCTGCTGTGGGAGCTGTGTTAGCAGTCAGCAGTTATTTTGGATTACATATGTTCTGGAAATGGCATGTACGTCGCTCTTGGGAACGACGCATGCAAGCACGTCAAAATAAACAAAACGTCTAAGCGTTAATCATCATCGTTATCATGTTTTTCGTTCATCTTCTCAAGCGCTTTTAATACTCGGGCATTAATGCTGCCATCAGGGAAAGAGCCGTCTTCCTGTTCTTCCCCGACTGCCATGTCCGACAACAAACCTAACGCATCATCAATATGACTCATCGCATAGACGTGAAATTCTCCGGCATCAACCGCATTTCTGACTTCCGCATTCAGCATCAAATGCTTGGTATTGGCTTCCGGAATCACAACCCCTTGTGAACCCGTTAAACCACGTGCTTTACAGACCTTAAAGAACCCTTCAATCTTTTCATTCACCCCACCAATCGGCTGAATTTCTCCGAACTGGTTCACAGAACCGGTAATCGCAATATCTTGACGTAAGGGGATTTGGGCAATCGACGAAATCAAGGCAATCAATTCTGCAGAAGACGCACTGTCACCTTCAATCCCGTCATAGGTTTGCTCCATGACCACCGAGGCACTAAACCCTAATGATTTAAGCTTCATATAGCGGCCACGTAAATACCCAGACAAAATCAACATCCCTTTAGAGTGGATCGGTCCGGCCATTTCTATTTCACGTTCGATATCCACCACACCTTCATCCCCGGCAGAGGCTTGTGCGGTTATACGAACAGGCTGACCAAATGATTGACGCCCCATAGTGAGAACCGTCAGGCCATTGACCATGCCTATATGATGTCCACTGACCTTAATTAAAACCTGTTCTTCAATAATTGCTCGATGGTAATAATCTTCCATCAACCCGGTATGAAAATCCCGCTGTTGAATAGTTGCTTCAATGGTCTCACGCGTCACTTCTTGTTCATCATGCGCTCGCGCAAAAGCATTCGCTTCCGCTAAAACATCTCGCAGAATTGCTTTATTGGTATACAAGCGCCCTTGCGACTCGACCAAACGCGAAGCATACTCAATCAAACGTTCCAGCGCCGAAGGCACCACAGGTAAATCTTCCCAGGCCTCCACTTCACTGGACAGTTGCTGTGCTAAAACCAATTCATGCTCAGACGTTCTTTCCAATTCCACTTCAAACTCAACTTGTACTTTGAATAAACGATTGAATTGAGCGTCCAGCTCTTGCAAGGCATAAAAATGCTCTGCCTGACCAATCAACACTAACGTCACTTCCAACGGATAGTCAGGTAAATGATAAGGCACCACACTACTGGACGAAGGAATTTCAAAAGTCAGTCGTTTACTCATTAATGCAGCTTTCAGATTTGACCAGATCTCGGGATCTTTTAAGACCGACTGAATACTCAGCATCAAAAAACCGCCGTTTGCTTTCTGTAACAACCCTGCCTGGTGGTTCATCGCCAAAGTTAGAGTATCGGTTGCGTTGGCACTGGCAGAGTTAATCGTATAACCAAACAGTTTTGGCATGGTCGCATTCTGTTCATAAATCACGGGGGCATGCTTTAAGCCGGAATGGTCAACTAGCAAGTTCACTTCAAATACCGACATACCTGACTGTTCTGCCAGTAACTCTTCCATGGATGTTTGTGCATTACTGGTCACTTGCTCTGCTGACTGATCCCAAAACAAATGCAACTTAGAAACAATGGCATTTTGCAACGCATCCAAATACGCTTTAACGCCATGATTTTCACCAAACTCCATTTTTAAAGCATCAATTAAAGGCTCTAAATGCTCATTGGTAACATCGGTATTCAGTTTTTTACCCGCATCCATATATTCATGCTGCAAGAATGGAAAGTGCGTCAACCCTTTGTTTAAAGCTTCTTCAACCTGATCCAATGCATCCATAAAATATTTCTGCAAAGGTTCATCCAGCTTTTTCAAGTCGGCCATGCGTAAGCGTTCGCCTTCGACAACCGCAAACAACACAAAATTATTTTCATTTTGTTGGACTTCAATATTTAACGACTCAGCTAAATCCAATGCAGGTTCCAAAGCGCTTTCTTGCTTTTGTGCCAAATCATTTTCAAGTTGCTGATTTTTTAGCTGATAGGCATGCCCATCAAACACGACGGGTAGCTGTGTTTTTAATTGCGTAATCAAGTCTTCAATGGCATGTTTAAATCCCAAGCCGTGTCCAGCTTTAAAATACAGATACTGGGTTTTATTGGCTTCGCTAAAATCGGAAACCAACACCACATCTTGCGGAATCTCTTTGCGTTTAGCCGCTTCCCGAAGCATCGATTTCGTCATACCGATTCGACCCACTCCCGGCTCTCCCATAATGAAAATATGGTTTTGGTTACGCCTTAAATGTAAACCAAAGTTAAGCGACTGATACGCTCGAGGGTGAAAGCGTTTCATAAACTCTTTAGTATCCGATGTACTGGCTTGAAAGTCTTGCGAGTTTATTTGAGAGAATCGATACAATTGATCGGCAGGTAATTTACGCATAGTCATGATGATCTTAAAAACAAAAAAGAAACTATAACAAAAAACCCGCCTAATCAGCGGGTTTAAATTAAACAGAAAGGTAAGAAGTGTTTAAAATTCTTCTTTAGGTGGGTTGGCATGAATTTTATGAATTGACAAATCAGCCCCTTCATATTGATCTTCATCCGACATACGCAGTCCCATTAGTTTATCGACCAAAATATACACCAAGAATCCACCTATTAGAGCCACGGCGACACCTGCAAGTGTCCCTAGAATCTGGGACATCATTGAAACACCACCAAGTCCGCCTAGTGCTGTGCTACCAAAAATACCGACGGCAATCGCACCCCATACGCCACACAAACCATGTAAAGGCCAAACCCCCAGAACATCATCAATTTTTAAATTTTTCTGTGTCCAGGTAAACGCTTTCACAAATAGAGCACCAGCCACTAGCCCAATCACAAGTGCACCTAATGGGCTAACTACATCTGATCCTGCACAGATTGCAACCAACCCTGCTAAAGGACCATTATGAATAAAACCAGGATCTTTATCACCAACAAATGTCGCTGCGATAATGCCACCCACCATCGCCATTAGAGAGTTCATTGCGACTAAACCTTGAATCCCCTCAATCGCTTGGGCTGACATCACGTTAAAGCCAAACCAACCGACGGATAAAATCCATGCCCCTAGCGCCAGGAAAGGAATACTGGAAGGCGGATAAACGTGACGCATATTACCATTGCTGTCATAACGTCCTGTTCGAGAGCCAAGCACGATAATCGCAGCTAACGCAATCCAGCCCCCAACGGCATGAACAACGATGGAACCGGCAAAATCATGAAAAGGCGCACCATAAGAGGTTTCTAACCAGCTTTGCATCCCCAGGTTTCCGTTCCAGGCCATTCCTTCAAAAAACGGGTAAATAAAGGCAACGGTTAAGAAGGTCGCTAATAAAACTGGATAGAACCGAGCTCTCTCGGCAATTCCTCCGGAAACAATCGCGGGAATCGCCGCCGCAAAAGTCATTAGAAAAAAGAACTTAACCAGTTCATAGCCCGATTTTTCTGTCATGGCTTGCGTTAATTGTCCATCCAAGTTGAAGCCGAGGAAAACGCCATAAGCCACACCATACCCAATAAAGAAATAGGCAACGGTGGACACACCCAAATCGGTCATTATTTTAACCAATGCATTTACCTGATTTTTATGTTGAACGGTTCCAACTTCTAAAAAAGCAAAACCTGCGTGCATAAAGAGTACCAAGATGGCACCCAACAAAATAAACATCACATCCAAACTGGTGGTTAATTGTTCCATTTACTCAGTTCCTATTTGGGTTAAAATTGCCTCATATTCTACCAAAAGTTCTGATACGCGTAAGTAATTACCTGCTTAATTTCTATTAAAACAGAGGATTTTACCGATGAAATCACTCAACACGCTCCAGGAATTCACGCCTCTTACTCCTTTAAACCATCCGCTATTTGATGAAAAGGCCATTCAAGTATGGATAAAACGGGATGATTTAAACCACCCCACCATTCAGGGAAACAAGCTTCATAAACTTAAATACAACTTAGCGGAAGCCGGACAGCTGGGCAAAAAAAGTCTACTGACATTCGGCGGGGCTTACTCCAATCATATAGCAGCCACGGCTGCTGCAGGATACTCATATGGATTTAAAACCATTGGTTTCATTCGAGGAGACGAGCTGGCTAACCAGCCTGAAAAGTGGAGCCCAACACTACAGACAGCATATCAGAATGGCATGCAGCTGCACTTTTTAAACCGAATGGACTACCGGCAAAAGACACGCGCTCACTTTTTCCAACAGCTACAACAACAGTTTCCTGACAGTTACATTTTGCCAGAAGGCGGAACAAACAACTTAGCCATACAGGGATTCGAAGAATTATCGCAACAGCTAGCCATGCAATGTCCTGACTGGACCCACCTTTACAGCGCCGTTGGCACGGGGGGCACTTTAGCAGGGTTAATCAAGTTCAGCGCTTTTTTCTGCAATCAACCCCGCCATATTTTAGGCGTTGCCACCTTAAAGCAAGCAAGCTACTTAATTCCAACAATAGAACAATTGAGTGGTGTTCGCCACAATCAACAAGGCTTAGCTCAGTGGCAACTGCTGTTAGATTATTGTGGTCAAGGATACGGAAAAGAAAACAGTGAGATTTATGCCACACGTAAATGGTTTGAAGAACAGTTTGATATTCCCTTAGACCCTGTCTACACCAATAAAATGATTTATGGTTTTTTAGAACAGTTGGCTACCGGCAACATCCCGCCCGGTTCTAAAGTCATCCTATACCATTCCGGCGGATTACAGGGTCGAAGCCCGGAAAAGCAAATATAAAAAACCCAGTTCAAAAACTGGGCTTTGATTAAACACAATATCTAAAAGCAGTTAAAGCGTTGTAATGTAACTTGAAACGGCTTTTATTTCTGCATCCGACAGTTGCTGAGCATTAGGAATCATCATCGCACTCATTGGGCCAATTTCTTTACCAGAACGATATGTTTTTAATTTTTCAACCAAAGCATCTTCGGCTTGTCCAGAAAGTTTCGGACCAACGCCCCCTTCTCCGTTCGCGCCATGACAACCGACACAAGTTGAATAAACATCTTGACCAGATACAGAAACAGCTGCAACCGCTTCATCCACTTCTTCAGAGGCTTCATTAATGGCCTCTTGAGTCGTTTCACTAGCAGATTCAGCCATATCAGAAGCCTCTTCACCTGCCGATTCGGCTGCCTCTTGGGCAGAATCCACAGAATCTGAAACGGCTTCTTGCGTCTCATCCATCACCTCTTGGGTTGTCTGTTTCGCTTCCTCATAAGCTTCGCTGGTTGATTGCTTAACGTCTTCAACCGCTTCAGCCGCTTTTTGTTGCGAATCATCACTGCAAGCGGTTAAAAAAACGCCGCCAAACATAACAGTCAGACTCAACACTAAAGGGTTTAATTTCCATCGATTTAAATGCATAAATACTCCTTTTGATTTATGCTAAATCTCAACATTGAGTTCAGCAAAAGCTAATCACAAACTAACTTAAATGACGCTTTCTATCAGCCATTAAAAGAGGTCACTCCTCCATCTTATCTTCGGCTGCTTCGGCTGCGTCTTCAACACTTTCACCTGCATCCTCTACTGCTTCTTGAGTATCTTCAGCCGCTTCTCCCATGTCTTCCTTAGCTTCTTGATAGGTTTCTTTCATGTTATCTTCCGCACTGTCGGAACACCCGGTTAAGGATAGCGTTCCAAAAGCAAATGAAAACAACATAAATAAAGAGACTAACTTCGATTGATTTAAGCGCATAACAACTCCTTGTAGCTTATGCAAAAGAAAAAGCAAATCACCAATACGTTAACAATAGTAGATAATTATGCTTACAATCGAGTATATCAGAAAGAGATCAAAACTGACAAACAATGCTTTTTGAAAGCAATCATTCTTCAATCATCTATTTTGGACCAAGCCAATAGCAGTAAAAAACATTTAGAGCAGGACTACAGCGCTTTCAGTTTTTTTTGTATCCGTTGAATTGAAACCGGCTTCAAGGTTTTCATCGGTTGTGCGAATAAAGATAGGCGCAATTCCTCAATTAGCCAGCGAATTTCGACCAGGCCTGGGTGATTTTGATACGCCGGTTCTTTTGCCAGAGCATCATAAGCATCCAAAATCGGTTGAATCTCACGAATTGCTTTCTGGTCTTTACTCGGATCCACATCAATCTTAGCAAGGCGTTTTTCCAGGCCTTGTAAATAACGAGGTAACTGTTTAAACCATTCCTCGGGAGTAACTCTTACAAAATCTTTGCTGATAAGCTGGTCTAGTTGTGAACGTATATCTGCCACGGAAGCCAACCAACGCGGATTCACATTCCCTTTCACTTGCTTGGCAATTTTCTGATGCGCCGTCAAAATAGCATTCACTTGCGAGGCGACCTGTTGCGCTTGCTCAATCCATTGAGAACGGGCATTTTCTAGAATTGCTTCAAATGCCGCTTGCTGCCGAACTTTTTCCGGTTGAGGAATCAATTGAAACAATGCGCGATCTATCACCTGTTGCGTCAACTCCTGACACGTCCCATAAGGCGCGTAACACAAACACGCTTTTTGCATCGGCAATTTCTTCTGCAAATATTTTTCTTTTTCGACCAACTCTTTTTTCACTAACGCCAAGACCGCTTCAGCATGATGTGCTTGGGCAGTTTCTTCATCTCCCAACAAGGCCAACTCTATGGACTCGCCTGATATTTGTAACGCAGGATAGGCCACCATCTCCACCCCTTGTGTTCGAATCGTCTGAGAGTCGGCTAGGTCACCGAAATCCCAACGGTCAATCACACGATTTTCCGGCGCTTTCTTTGATTGGTGTTTTTGAATTCGAGCATCAACCAAGTGTTGATAATTCGTTTTCAAGGCCTCCAGGTCGGCCTGCTCAGCAATCTTTTTACCTTTATCATCTTGTAACACAAAGTAAGGTTCTAGGTATTCAGGTAAATCAACCGATTCAAAATCGCTGGTGGCGACTTTTTGTTGCGCGCGTCGATTCAACGCCCACACCAGTTGAGTGACATAATCGGCTTTTCGCCCATCCAATTTTTTATTGGGTGCCATTTCTTTCAATACCAGTTCAGCCGTATTCGGAGCCGGAATGAACTGTTTGCGAAGTTGTTTTGGTAAAGCTTTGATATAAAAGGCAGTTTTTTCTTTCAGCAACCCTGGCGTCAACCATTCGAAATCTTCAGCTTGGACCAAGTTCAATGCTGATAAAGGGACTTTCACTACCATCCCATCTTGGGCTTTGCCCGGTTCAAAATGGTAATCGACATCAAGGTCGAGCTGGTTTTTAATCTGTAATTGGTCCGGATATTCTACGTCTAAACGACTGTCGTACGATTGTTTTAACAAAAAATCCTGCGTTAGATAGAGCGCCTTCAGTGCCTCAGGATCATTTTTTTCAAGTTTGCGCACCCATTTTTCAAATGCCGGCAGACTATAAATATGCCCTGGAATATGCTCCGCATAAAACTCATATAACACGTCTTCTTCCACCAAAAAATCCGGGCGGCGCAATTTCGATTCAATATGATGAATCTCCGCAATCATTTTTTGGTTATGCACAAAGAACGCCACTTTGGAGTTCAACTCCCCTTCCACCAACCCATGGCGCAAGAAAATCTTATGGGCTTCTTTCGGATTGATCGGGCCGTAATTACAACGACGACGGTTCACAATTGGTAACCCATAAAGTGTTACCGATTCAAATGCACCAACCTGCCCGGCTTTTTTCTGCCAGTGCGGATCGGTATAACTGTGCTTAATCAGGTGTGGCGCAATGCCTTCCACCCAGTTCACATCAATCACCGCGTTATTGCGGGCATACAGTTTAGTGGTTTCGACCAGTTCACCCGACAACATCCATTTTGGCTTACGCTTAAACAACACCGAACTCGGATGGATAAATAACTTGGTATTACGCGCACCGAGATAGGTATTTTCATCGTCACGCATGGCAATATTGCCCAACAACCCGGCCATCAAGGAACGATGAACTGCCATTGAATGCGTATCAGACAGCCGTTCTGTGACGGTTTTACCTTGTTTGACTTCTTCATACAGATGCAGCTCACCGACTTTAACGCCGATGCGCTTCAAGCTCATTTCTAACTGGAAAAACAAATCATGCCATTCTTTCATACGCAAATACGACAGGAAGTTGGTTTTACAGAGTTTACGCAATTTGTTTTGGCTTAAATGACGCCGTTTATCTTCATAAAAACGCCATAAGTTTAAAAAGAACAGAAAATCTGATCGCGGATCTTCAAAGACCTTGTGGACTTGGTTCGCCGCTTGACGATTCGATTCATTCATGTCACGCGGGTCTTGAATACTGATGGCTGAGGCGATAATCAACACTTCTACCAAGACACCGTTTTTCTGACCCTCTAATACCATTTTCGCCATTCTTGGATCGAGAGGCAATTTCGCGAGCTGACGGCCACTTTCAGTCAAACGGCGCTTTTCATCCAACGCACCAATTTCATGCAACTGGCGGAAGCCATCATTAATTGCTTTGTCTTCCGGTGGTTCGATAAAGGGGAAATGCTTCACCGACCCCAGTTTCATCTGCGTCATTTGTAAAATGACCGTGGCTAACGATGTGCGATGGATTTCCGGTGGCGTAAATTCCGGACGGCTCTTGAAATCGTCTTCATCGTATAACCGGATGCACACACCCGAACTGACACGACCACAACGGCCGGCGCGCTGATTAGCAGACGCTTGCGAGATTTTCTCAATCGGCAACCGTTGGACTTTAGAGCGCACTGAATAACGACTGATTCTGACCAGGCCTGGGTCTATCACGAACTTAATGCCCGGCACGGTCAAAGACGTTTCTGCCACATTGGTGGATAAAATGACCCGACGTTTCTGCGAGGTTTGAAAGACTTTGTTTTGCTCTGCCATGCTCAAGCGAGCATAAAGCGGCACAATTTCGGTATTCTTTAAATTCTGTTTACGGAGCACCTCTGCAGTTTCCTTAATGTCGCGCTCTCCCACCTGAAACACCAGCACATCCCCAAACGGGTCTATTTCAGACAATTCTTCCAAGGCATACATAATCGCCGTTGGAATATCCTGCTCAAACTCATTGCCGTCATCATCTTCTATTTTGACCAACGGGTTATAACGCACTTCTACCGGATAGGTACGACCACTCACTTCAATAATTGGCGCCCCTTCAAAAAAGGAGGCGAAGCGCTCGGTATCAATCGTTGCCGAGGTGATAATCAGCTTTAAATCGGGACGTTTTGGCAACAGTTTTTTCAAGATGCCGAGTAGAAAATCGATATTGATGGAGCGTTCATGGGCTTCGTCGATGATGATGGTGTCATATTGATTGAGATAAGGATCATTCTGAATTTCGGCCAGCAAAATACCGTCGGTCATCACTTTTAACAAACTTTGCTGATGCACTTGATCGTGAAAACGAACCTGATAGCCTACCAGTTGTCCGAGGCTCGAACCGAGTTCTTCTGCGATGCGTTCCGCCACACTGCGCGCGGCCAATCTTCTCGGCTGCGTACACCCAATACGACCGAAGACCCCTCGCCCCGCTTCCAGACAGATTTTTGGAATCTGAGTTGTTTTTCCCGACCCGGTTTCCCCGGCAATGACTACCACTTGATGGTGTTGAATCAACGCCAGTATTTCATCCCGTCGCTCAGCGACAGGCAAGTTGTCATAAGTGATTTTGGGAACGGCTTGTTGATTCTTCTGAACGGCTGCAACGGATTTAGCAAGCCGGTCACAGAATTTCAGCCAGGCCTGGTCATTTTTTAATGCATCAAAGTCAGTCTGAGAGGTATTTGCATCCACGTTAAACCGTTGTAATTGTTTAGACAGAAAAAAACGATCCTTCACCAACGCTTGGTCAACGGCTTTTATAACAGCAGATTTATCGCAAAAATCAATCAATTCAGACATGGGAACAGAAAAAAGACACTCGAATTTAAAATAGAAACGCATTTTACGCTAGATGAAGAGGTTTGCCAAAAATGAGTGATACTTGAGCACAACCAGAACGAAAACATCCTCCAAAAAACGTACCTCACGATGGAAACAATGAATAGCCTTTCAAGACAACCACCCCCCATTTGCAATTAAAATCAACCAGTTACCGTAAAAAATTCTTTATTTATCGTTGACAACCTTTATAAAGAGGCATAGGGTAACTTGAAATACGGTTTTACCGGTTCACCGAACATTTAAAGAGGGGTGGCAAAATGAAAAGTTTACGTTTTATTTTAATAACGATTTTTATGATAATCTCTGCCCCAGCATGGTCCGCCGACGGATTAATCTCCATTAAAAGTCCGTATTCAGTTAATCAAACCATGCAAAAACTGGAAACCGCTGTCAAAGAAAACGGCTTAAAGGTTTTTATCAAAGTCAATCACACCGCGGGCGCCAAATCCGTTGGGCAAACATTACGCCCCACATCGGTATTGATATTTGGCAATCCCAAAGGCGGCACACCTTTTATGCGCTGCGCACAAACTATTGGCATAGATATGCCTTTAAAAGCTTTGGTTTGGAAAGACCAAAAGGCAAACGTTTGGTTAAGTTATAACGATCCCGCTTATATTGCGAAACGCCACCAGACAGAAAACTGCCCTGCAGTAGAAAAAATATCAACGGTATTAAATCGTATCAGCCGAACTGCTACCTCAAGATAGCTTTAAAAGGCCTTAACTAAAGGCCTACCGTTTTTATTCAACAACATTAAAACTTATTGTTTTTAATGTCTTTTTAACGGATTAAAAGCTTTATAATACCGCCACATCATGATCCCACGATTATTTTCCATCTTTCACCGTAAGGAACGCTTTTTTGAGTACCTCATCATCCACTTCTAGCCCTTTAGCTTTTTCAACTCTTGATCTTCATCCTGATCTTTTAAGCAATCTGAAAACCTTAGATTATCATTTTTTAACCGACATTCAGGCACAGAGCTTACCGCCTATTTTGGATGGCAAAGATGTGATTGCTCAAGGCAAAACAGGCTCGGGAAAAACAGCCGCGTTTGGCTTGGGCGTGCTGCAAAAATTAGACGTGAAAAATTTTAACGTACAAGCGTTAGTACTGTGTCCAACTCGTGAACTGGCGGATCAAGTGGCAAACGAAATTCGTCGATTGGCGCGCCAATTACAAAACATTAAAGTGCTCACATTATGCGGTGGCATGCCAATGGGGCCACAAATCAGTTCTTTACAGCAAGGTGCGCATATTGTTGTGGGCACACCCGGACGGATTGAAGACCATCTCAAAAAAGCACGGTTAACGTTGGATCAAGTCAAAGTGCTGGTATTGGATGAAGCCGATCGTATGCTAGAAATGGGCTTTCAACCATCTTTGGATACGATTATCGAGCAGTTGCCCCAGCAGCGACAAACCTTATTATTTAGCGCGACCTTTCCACAACAAATTGAACAGATCAGTCAACGCATTATGCGTCAACCAATTCGTGTGGAAGTGGCATCCAAGCATGATGACAGCACCATTACCCAACATTTTTATCACGTCGACAGCACGGAACAACGCTTACAGGCGTTACGACTGGTGCTGCTACAAGTTAAGCCCGAATCTGGTGTGGTATTTTGCAATACCAAAAAAGACGTTCAGATGGTGGCCGATATGTTACGCGATGCAGGATTCAGTGCTTTGGCATTGCATGGCGATTTGGAACAGAGAGACCGAGATCAAACCTTAATTCAGTTTGCGAACAAAAGTATTTCGATTTTAGTCGCAACGGATGTCGCGGCTCGCGGCTTGGACATTGAGGCGCTGGACGCGGTCGTCAACTTTCACTTAGCCCATGATCCGGAAGTGCACGTCCACCGTATTGGTCGAACAGGACGCGCCGGCAGTCAGGGGGCCGCATACAGTTTTATTAGCGACAAAGAAAGTTATAAAGTCGCCACACTGGCTGAATACCTGAATCAGGACATTCAAGCTGAACCGTTACCGGATGCCAACCTACTGAACCAACCGCCGCTTCAAGCGAGGATGGTGACTTTATTGATTGATGGCGGTAAGAAAAACAAGCTTCGTCCCGGGGATATTTTAGGGGCATTAACGGCCAATGACGTTCTGAATGCCGGACAAGTGGGTAAAATCAAAATTACCGACAAAAAATCGTATGTTGCCGTCACTCGATCGGTATTCAAACAAGCCCTCAAACAACTGGGTGCAGGCAAGCTGAAGGGACGAACCTTTCGAGTGCATAAACTCACCCGCTAAAGCCTTCGCTTTTCAATGTTTCAGATCCGGTAATCGTCAGGCCTGGCGATTATTTGGCTTTATTAAACAAAGACTCTATCAACTCCAACGGAAAGACAATGGTGTTGGATCGATCATTGGCAATTTCCGTGAGCGTTTGCAGGTAGCGAAGCTGCAAGGCCTGTGGTTGTTCTGCCAAAATCTGAGCGGCTTCCAATAATTTTTGCGACGCTTGCATCTCCCCTTCTGCGTGAATGACTTTGGCACGACGCGTTCTTTCAGCCTCCGCTTGTTTGGCAATCGCTCGAATCATACTTTCATCCAAGTCGACATGTTTGATCTCCACATTACTGACCTTCACCCCCCAGGCATCAGTTTGTTGATCCAACACGGTTTGAATGTCCGCATTCAGCCGGTCACGTTCCGAGAGCATTTCATCCAATTCATGTTGCCCAAGCACCGATCTCAAAGTCGTTTGCGCCAACTGGCTGATGGCTTCATTAAAATGTTCGACCTGAATAATCGCCTTATCCGGTTCGATGACACGGAAATAGACTACCGCATTGACATGCACCGACACATTATCTCGTGAAATCACATCCTGACTGGGCACATCCATCACAATGGTTCGCAAATCGACTTTTTCCATTTGCTGAATAATGGGAATAACCAGAATAAACCCCGGCCCTTTCACCTTCCAGAAACGCCCTAACATGAAGATAACGC
Source organism: Hydrogenovibrio crunogenus (assembly GCF_004786015.1). Lineage (NCBI taxonomy): Bacteria > Pseudomonadati > Pseudomonadota > Gammaproteobacteria > Thiotrichales > Piscirickettsiaceae > Hydrogenovibrio > Hydrogenovibrio crunogenus. Next base: position 1,042,336 of record NZ_CP032096.1, on the reverse strand, counting down.
CTCTTTCATATTCGCGCAAGATACGAATGGCGCTGATAAAAAACAGCAACACCACTGCAAGTACAATGTACACACTATAGCCCGTCATAAGCTTTCTCCTCTGTTGTCGATTCAACCGGTTCCACCGTTAACGTCAAATTTTTCAGTCCAGTCACTTTAACCTTCTGATTCTTTTTCAACGGTGTTTGGCTCATGGCTTGCCAATGCTCACCATGAATAATCACGTGACCTTGGTGATCAAAATCATCCACCACTCTGGCTTCGCCCCCAACCAGTTCTTGAACGCCGCTGACAATCGGCTGACGATAGGATTTAAGCGCTAAATGAACAACCGCAATCAATATCAACGCACTGATGACGGCAAATGTGATAATGACCGAAAGATCGATGCCATATCCTGGCGCATCGGTATCCATCAAAATAATAGAGCCGAACACAAAGGCTACCGTTCCCCCAATACCTAAAATGCCGAAGCTGGGTTCAAAGGCTTCACCAATCATCAACCCGACCCCTAAAAGGATCAATGCCATGCCGGCATAATTAATCGGCAAGAGTTGGAAAGCATATAGTGCCAACACCAATGCAATCGCACCGATGGTGCCAGGAACAATGCCACCTGGATTAAGAAACTCAAAAATCAATCCATAGACCCCAATCAACAATAAGATATACGCAATATTGGGATTGGTAATCACGCTCAGTAATTCACTGCGCCAATCCGGTGCCAACTCAACAACAGGCGCACCTGCTGTGTCTAAGACAATCGTCTGCCCGTTTAATGTCACTGCCTTGCCATCGACTTGTTGCAACAAATCACGCAGGTTATCGGCCATCAAATCAACCACACCCAGATTCAATGCTTCGCTTGCCGGCAAGCTGGCCGCTTCCCTGACTGCTTTTTCAGCCCACTTCGAATTTCGGCCATGTAATTGTGCAAGCCCCTGAATATAAGCTACTGCATCATTCATCGCTTTACGCTTACTGGCATCTTCGGAGTCAGTTTTACTAGGTTTATCTGGAGAATTTTCAGAAGGGTTTGGTAAGGAAATGCCCCCTATTTTGACAGGGGTGGCGGCGCCGAGGTTCGTGCCGGGAGCCATTGCGGCGATGTGGCTGGCATAAAGAATGTAAGTGCCTGCACTGGCGGCACGGGCACCGGAAGGTGCGACAAAAGTGGCCACCGGTACAGGAGAACGGGCGATCGCTTGAATGATGCTCCGCATTGCGGAACTGAGTCCCCCTGGTGTATCCAATTGAATCATCACCAGTTCCGCATGCTGTTGGGCGGCTTTTTCTAAAGACCGCTCAATATAATCCACTGTCGCCGGACCAATCGCATCCTGAATCGTCAACTGGACAACGGGTGGATGAACCGTATCGGTTCTTTCAGCACTGAATGCCGGAGCGCTTAACAAAAAAACACCCAACAATATCAGCAAGACCATCCCTGTATTGAGCTTTACAACGTGGTTCATCGTCCACTCCTTATGCGCGCTCTATCATCCTGATAAAGTCTACATTTAGATTAAGCTTCTTAGTGTCTACTTTACGCCACTTTATAGAGTCTTTTCAATAAAATAATTTCAATTTCCTCTCACTTCATAATCAAACCATTTACGCTCAAATACAATTTGTGATAGGCTAAAATTCAATTGATTACAAAAACAACCAACGATTATGAAAACAGCATTAATTACCGGTGGAAATAAAGGCATAGGGCTTGAAACCACTCGTTATTTTCTAGAACACGAGTATGAAGTCATTGTTTTGGCGCGCGATTTTTCAACCTTTCCATTAGCCGATCACACCGGCATCACAATGGTGGAATATGACTTGTCGAATATCAAAGGAATTCCCGATCTGATCGCAGAGCTCGACCCAATCGATGTGCTCATCAATAACGCCGGAATTATGTACTCTCTTCCATACAATGACTACCCCGAAGAAAAAGTTCACCATTTAATGACCTTGAATTTGGAAGCCCCTGTCAGGCTCATGCAAGAAATCGGAGAACAAATGGCCAAATCAGGTGGTGGTCGTATTGTTAATAATGCTTCTATTGCTGGCCAAATCGGCCATCCCGATGTGTGGTATGGTATGAGCAAGGCCGCTTTGATTAACGCAACCAAAAGTTTTTCAAAAATTTTCGGTCCTGCTGGGGTGTTAATTAATGCCGTGGCACCCAGCCCGGCCGAGACAGATATGCTGGAAGTCATTCCAGAAGCTCGTCGCGAGGCTTTTAAACAAAATGTCATTACTGGCCGTTTCGCCACGGCAAAAGAAGTGGCGGAAACCATTGGCTGGTTGGGAACGGCCTCACCAGAATATATCAATGGTGTCTGCATCGATATCAACAATGGTGCTTTCCCACGATAAGGACTAAGATGGAAGCAGTTGTTGTAAAGCCAGTTTTTCCATGTCATTCAACTCTCTGAGCGTATTCACGGGCAAATCATCCAGCCAAACCTGAGCTATGCGAATGCGTTGCAAATGCAACACTCGATACCCCAATGCTTTACACATTCGGCGTATTTGTTTGTTCAGGCCTTGCGTAAGCACAATCTTGAAACAGTATTCTCCGGTGGCTTCAATCTCACAAGGTTGAGTGATCTGTCCCATAATCTCAACCCCTTGCTGCATGTTAGTTAAAAAGTAGTCTGTCAATGGCTGATCAACCTCAACCCAATATTCTTTTTCATGGGCAAATCCCGGCTGTAAAATTCGATTCGTCAAATCCCCTTGGTTGGTCAGAATCATCAAACCTTCAGAGGCTTTGTCTAAACGTCCCATTGCGGAAAAATGCCGTGTAAGCCCTGTCGTCACCACTAAATTATTAGCCACCGATATGTCATGGGTACAAACCACACCAACCGGTTTATGGTAAGCCATTAAAAGCACCTCTGGAGACCAATCAACCGGGCGATCATCCAGCAAAACCTGATCTTGCTGATTGACTTTCTGTCCGACGCTGGCGACCTGCCCATTAACCGTCACTCGGTTTTGCATAATCCAAGCATCCGCTTGTTTTTTGGAACCCAGTCCTGCTTGACTGATGAGCTTATTGAGTCGCATGCTACTGAAATCTGTCGCCATAATATTTTGTTTCATTTAACTTATTTTACCGTTTTTAGCGCCACCCGTCCGGTTTAACGCAGGCCTGGTTATTTTGAACCGTATGTCGCTTACCATCACAAAAACCTTATATAAAATAAGTAATTAAGCTTATATTCTTTGACCGATTGACAAGACTGGTTTAGGATAATACAAACATCGCTCCCAAACCGACAAGGAGTCCGCATGAACCATCACACACAGCATCAATCGCACGCGCATCATAATCACGATCAGCACCAAGGCCACTCACCGGGCATGTTTCGAGATAAATTCTGGGTTTCTTTTTGGCTCTCTTTGCCCGTCATATTTTGGTCGCCCCACATTCAAACCCTTTTAGGCTACCAAGCACCGCAATTTCCGGGTTCAGAATGGGTGGCTCCTGCCCTATCTACTTTCATTTTCGTCTATGGCGGCATGGTGTTCTTAAAAGGTGCTTGGCACGAGCTCAAAGCAAAATTACCGGGTATGATGACGCTCATCTCACTTGCGATCCTCGTGGCTTTTATTTTTTCTTGGGTGGTGCAACTGGAAATCATTAAAGCACAGTCGCTTTGGTGGGAGCTGGCCACTTTAATTGTCATTATGCTGTTGGGTCACTGGATTGAAATGCGTTCGATTCACCAAGCACAAGGTGCACTGCATCAGCTGGCCAAATTGCTGCCCGACACAGCGCTGAAAATTGACGACTCCGGCGAACATGAACTCCCGGTAAGTGAATTAAAAAAAGGCGATATTATCCTGGTCAAACCAGGTGACCGAGTGCCGGTTGATGGGGTCATTCGTAAAGGGCAAAGCGATCTGAATGAATCGATGATTACCGGAGAATCCCGTTCAGTTAAAAAACAAACAGGGGACGAAATTATCGCCGGAACCGTTAACGGCTCCGGTTCACTGAGAGTAAAAGTCACCGGAACCGGAGACGACACCAAACTCAGCGGTATCATGCGTTTTGTGGCCGAGGCTCAAAAATCAAAATCTCGTGCACAACATTTGGCAGACCGTGCCGCACAATGGTTGACAGCAGTCGCCATCGCCAGTGGGGTATTAACTTTGATTGTCTGGCAATTTATCGGTGCATCAATCGACTTCTCTATCATTCGGGTCGTGACAGTGTTAGTGATCGCATGCCCTCATGCATTGGGCTTGGCAATTCCTCTTGTGGTTGCTATCTCAACGACCTTAGGTGCGCAAAATGGCTTGTTAATTCGGGACAGACGAGGATTGGAAGAAGCTCGAAAAATAGACACTGTCATCTTTGACAAAACGGGAACACTCACACTTGGTGAATTCCGTGTTGTCAAAACCGGATTAGCCGACAACGTATTAGAAGATGACATGCTCAGCATTGCCGCCAGCATCGAATCTGAATCCGAACACCCTATTGCAAAAGGCATCGTAAAAACCGCTCAGGAAAAAAACCTCTCTCTTGTTGATGTTGAAGATTTCCACGCATTAACAGGCAAAGGTGTGAGTGCAACCATTTCAGGCGCAAATTATAAAATGGGAGGCGCATCCTTGCTAAAAGCGGAAAATATTCAGTTTCCAGATGCCTTGCTCAAGACGGCTAAAAATGCCGCCGATAATGGTCAAACAGCCATTTATCTCATTAAAGATCTTCATGCATTGGCTGTTTTCATTATTGCCGATGCCATTCGAAAAGAAAGCCAAGCAGCTGTAGATGCGCTACACAAACATGGCATTGAAGTGGCCATGTTAACAGGAGATGATTCGGCAGTGGCTAATGCAGTGGCGGAATCTCTTGGCATCGACACTGTCTTTTCAGAAGTCTTACCCGAAGATAAGGCCAACAAGGTACAAACCTTACAGCAAAAAGGAAAAAAAGTGGCTATGGTCGGTGATGGTGTGAACGATGCCCCCGCATTGGCCACAGCCGATGTGGGAATCGCCATTGGTGCAGGGACCGATGTCGCGGTTGAAGCAGGTCATATTGTTTTAGTTCGCTCAGATCCACGCGATATTCCTAAAATCATCTCATTGTCACGAGCCACCTACCAAAAAATGGTTCAAAATCTCTGGTGGGCTGCGGGTTACAATATCTTTGCGATTCCACTTGCCGCAGGCGCTCTCATTTCTTGGGGGATTCTGCTTTCACCAGCTGTTGGCGCGGTTCTAATGTCATTAAGCACGCTGATTGTTGCTTTAAATGCACAGTTATTGCGACGGGTTAAAATTTAATACCATCTAATACTTGAATAGAAACTGAAGTGGGTTTTAAATAAGAATTTGAATAAATTGAAAGACACAACCCAAAAAGGTAGGTTATGTCACAAACAGAATCCGTCATTGACATCAAAAAAACCTTAAAAGCACGTCAACTCTTGGAACAGTTTGATATGAATCTCAAACGTCTCAAGGAAACAGGGTTGCATCAGGATGAAGACGAGGTGGATACCCTAGAGATGCTCTCAAGCTGTTTAGAAGAAGCCATTGAAAATGGCATGGATACTTCAATATTGCAATCCCGGGCAAATGCGCTGGCTCGATATGCTTTAGAACGGGGATACGAACAGCATGAAGTCGAGAACCTTCTCACCATGCGCCCAAACCCGAACGGGAAACGATTACCCAACGACTAACAATTATTTAAACTAAACCCAATAAAAAAGCCGCTTTAAAGCGGCTTTTTCGTCTTTATGGCATCAAGGTATCGCTTATTTGCTGCGCATCATCGCCATGGCTTTTTGACGCAACTGTTGAAGTTTTTTCATTTGATTTTCTAAACGAACAATCAAAGATTTTCCTTTCGGACCCGTTGCCTGAATTTTCGCTTTCACATTCTGTTGCAGATTCTCTGCCATTTTACGAATCTCAGGGTCTTGAAAAACCTTTTGCTGGCGAGACTGAAATTCTTGCTGACTGGCTTGAAACTCTTGAATTTCGGCTTGCGAGGGTTTCTCATTGCTGTTCTGATATTTATCAACCAACGCATTCATTTTCTTCAATTCTTTATCCGCGTCATATCCGCCGTGTGACATTTTTTCAGAAACTTTAGATTGCAATGCATCTCGTTGTTTTTGAAGTTCTGGAGATTCTTTATAAACCTGCTGTTGAATTTTTTGTAATTCTTGTTGGGTTTGTTGCAATTGCTGCTGCGTTTTTTGCAGTTCCATCATCATGGATTGTTGCTCCGGCGTCATTTTTGGCATTTGTTGCATGCCACCACCGTGCGGAGCAGCTGCCGGTGCTGTCGGCTGAGCTTGAACTTGAGACATGACAGAAACGCCTGTCATAAAGGCAATGGCCGTTAAAGTTTGACGAAGCGGCATTTTCAGAAAATACATAACAATCCTTCTCTTTTTAATTTTTTTAATTTGACGGTTAGCACACTAGCATAGACCGAGGTAAAATGAAACCATTCACAATTAATTTTACGTAGCTCTCAAACCAACCTTCTCACTTCAATCATTCATGCTAAGCCCATTAAAACGGAGTTTTTACCAAGAGTGCTGTCATAATGAAGAAAACATGATAAAACCATTACGCCGCCTCACTGCTTGGAGTACACCGCAAACTTTGTTGTTAAACCTATTGGTGTTTTATAACAGAGTCGAGATGGGAAACTGTTGTGCGAACAGCCGGAGCAATGGACCTTACTGTTACCCCTTTTCAAACCCGGTGGTAAAACGGACCTGACTTTATTAATCGATGACCAATAAATAGCCAGGCCTGGCTATTTTTTCTAGGAAACTATTCAGGTAGTTTCACTTCAATATCAACTGAATTGATATTGGTATTACGATCCTTATCCGCTTGCACACCTAATTTTACGTTTAAATTATCTTTCTCCACACCAAGATTCAAGTTATAAATATCTTCCTCTTTTCCTTCATAGCCATATTTAAAATATTTTTTAGGAACGGATTTTTCCGGTAACAACTCATTAATCGATTGCGAGGATGATGGACTGACAACTGAAGACGTTGACATATTTGCCTTGGGACCCTCTTCATCAGCATTATTCCCTTGGTCGTCAGAAAGGAATCGAGGAATATTCAAGTTTAATTCTGGCAGATTCTCAGATTTTTTTTGGGTCGAATCTGATTCTGAAACACTTTCTTTTGCTTTAACTTTATCCGGTTCAAACACCGGAAGAATGTCCTGACTAGACGTTTCATGCTGTTGATAAAGGGTCCATCCCCAAGCGGATAACAGGATAATCAGGCCTAATAAAAGCGCATTTTTTAAAATTCGATACATATTTCCTCATAAAACCGTCATTCTTTAACGAGCTCCCCGTCCTCGTTTTGATCAGGTTGAGAAGATTTTTTCTGGGTAAACCACTTAACCACGATAGGCGTTAAAAAATTATCACATATAAAGTAGGCCAGCGCTTCTTTTCCATTACCTTGGTTCAAGCATTGCAAGGTTTGCGTTATTTCAACGCCAGGATCTTTCAACCGTACTCTTGCCTTGGCAACCTCTAAAGGAAGCTTTCGGTGCGTCCAAGAACGCCCTTCAAGCATGGCCGTGACTTTATTAAGGCGGGCTATTTTTTGGCTACCCATGTTGCCACCTTTGCTACTAGAAAAGACAGTATCAGCGTTAAAGCAGATAACACAAAGTAAGAACCTGTCTCTCCAACATAGGTCTCTACAATTAATTTAATGCCCCACAAGGAAAACAAAAAACCAATCAAGAGTAGGAGTGAAGAAACCAAAACGAAGGCCATGCTCCATGCACTTTTATGAAGAGACACCCGCATTTCTTCAAATTGAGCCTCCACCAGCTCAACCACAGAAATAATGAATTCCGACAACGTTACTTTAGACATTTATTTCTTATTCATCATTAACGCGATTAAAAATCCAATCCCAAAGCTTATCGCCGTACTTTGAAAGGGGTGTGATTGAATTTCATTTTCTACTGCGCCAAGGCCATCTTTTCCTTTAGATTTTAACGCGTCCAACTGTTCTTTCAAGTCATCAATATGAAGCTCATCAAATACTTTAGATTTTCCTTCAGTAGCCTTTTCTTGAGCCAGTTCCTTGATCGTATGAGAAAGTTGTTGAACATCACCTTTAAGCGCTTCAATATCCTTCTTTAACTGTGTTACTTCTTGAGTTGCCATACTTCCCTCCTGTTTGCATTGACATGCATCATCACAATCTAAATAAAATAGGCAATTTTCAGTATAATGGTTTTAAACTAAATATCAAAGAAGACATTCAAGTCTAACCCTCCCCTACCCTCTAATAGAGAGTTCATGAAGGATTGCTTAACCTTTGTTTCCAAACGCCTAATATAGCGTTCATCAAAGAACACAGCAAATTTATAAAATCTGAGTAAACCTACGTGCTTAGCACGGTATACAAAGCTGAATTGACTTATCATCTTATTCGTTGACTAAGTAATAATCCTCAACTATGATTAATTAATGATAGTGAAAATATCTCCATATTGGATTTGAGATGATCACTGTCATTTAGTGATATCCCAAACATAAGGAGTTACAACGATGAAACATTCAATAATTGTTGCCGCACTTGCAGGCACGCTGTCTTTAAGTAGTGGGGTTTTAATGGCCGCACCAGGTGATGGCTCCTCTCAGATTTATGGCAGTCAAATGATGACCCAGCAGGAAAGAGCGGAACATCGCGCGAAACTACGAGCCGCTAAAACCGAAGCCGAAAGAAATCAAATCCGTCAAGAAAACCATGAACGCATGCAGCAGCGTGCGAAAGAGCGAGGAGTGCAAATGCCGGATATGCCACCTCAAAACCGAGGCCATATGAACCAGGGGCAAGGAATGGGCATGGGCCAAGGTCAAGGAATGGGTCAAGGTCAAGGAATGGGTCAAGGTCAAGGAATGGGTCAAGGCCAAGGCATGGGGTCTGGAAAAAGACAAAACCAACAATAAAACCCTGTCATTTCAACACGGCGCACACTGTGCGCCAATGAATGTTAATTCTCTCCATAAATGCGTTAACACAATACAAGAATGCTATAGAATCTGATTGACAGCTTTCTTACATCTCATCAAAATGTTCTAGAAAGAATGCTTAACCATATTTTCTTCCGCTTAATTCGACAAGGTCATCCTTATGCAGCAACAATCACCCAACACCGGATTAATCCATGCTTATTTACTCGATGGAACTGGCGGTGGTCAGTTCTTGGATTGGCAGGCTGTTCAAGATTGGACCCCTTCTCAAGGCAAGCTTTGGTTGCATTTTGACTATACTGGCGCTTTTTCTAAAGATTGGATAAGCAACCAAAGCGGACTTGAGTCGTTAGCCGCAGAAGCTTTATTAACTGAAGAAACCCGTCCACGTGCTGTCACATTAGGAGATGGTCTGTTGATCGCATTAAGAGGGGTCAACCAAAACCCGGATTCAGATCCTGAAGACATGGTGTCGGTTAGGTTGTGGGTCGATAATGATCGAATCATCTCAACACGTAAACGCGACTTACTCTCTATTCAGGATATTTTACTTCAATTAGAAAAAGGCAACGGCCCAAGTGACTGCGCCGAATTTCTAGTTTCACTAACTGATCGCTTGGTTTGGCGGATGAGCGATACCATCAATTTATTTGAAGATCGCGCGGGCGAACTTGAAAGTCATGCTTTATCCGAAAACCGAGAGACCCTGCGCTTCGATTTGGCCATATTACGCCGGCAGACCATTACACTCCGGCGCTATTTAGCACCGCAGCGCGAAGCACTCAGCCGCTTAATGGTTGAGAAAATCAGTTGGCTCAATGATGCTCACCGCTTGGAAATTCGCGAAACCAGTGATCGACTCGTTCGTCACATTGAAGACATTGATGCGGTAAGAGAAAGAGCCGCCGTCACCCACGAAGAATTACTCAGTCGTGTTTCAGAACAGCTCAATGAACGTATGTATGTGCTGTCCATCATTGCGGCCATTTTTTTACCACTGGGCTTTTTTACAGGGTTACTCGGCATCAATGTAGGAGGCATCCCTGGCGCCAATAATGCCAACGCGTTCTTTATTTTTGTGGCACTTTTAATTGGTATCGTTGTGCTGCAACTGATACTGTTAAAATGGAAAAAATGGTTTTAAAATCAGAGTTGATTGGCTGAAAATATGGCCAGGCCTGGTTGTTTTAGCGTCCTAACCCTTTAAAAAACGAGTGTGTTTTTTATGCAATATGAAACAAGCGAATTAGTTATCGGTTTTTACCTGCTCAATATCGTGCTGGTTCTGATCGCAATGTTTCATATGCTTTACCAACGCCGCTCGCCCCAGAATTTAATGGCTTGGATCCTGGCATTGATTCTGTTGCCGTTTGTCGGAATTTTCTTTTATGTCATTTTCGGCTCACGAAAACTTCTTTATAAGAAGAACAAACCCAACATCTCTTTGCCGACCTTAATATCGTCACGCCCTAAGAAAGGGTTAGCCAGACTCAATGACACCCTTCTTCTTGCCAATCAAATTGACGGCACCAGCATTGGAAACAATGTTACTTTTCATCAGGATGCCGTCGAGACATATCAGCAGTTTATGCAGACATTGGAAAATGCTCAGTCACACATTTGTCTGGAAACCTATTCCTTTGAATTAGACAAGACCGGACAGGAAATTTTAGACGTGCTCATTCGAAAGGCTAAGTCGGGTGTCGAAGTCAGATTATTAATGGATGCCGTTGGGTCGTTGAGTATTTATCGCAACCAGGGGCAGCTTGCCAGATTGACCGAAGCAGGCGGGAAATACAGTTTTTTTCAACCCTTATTCAAAAACGTGTTTAACAGTCAGTTGAATTTAAGAAACCACCGTAAAATTTATTTGATTGACCATCACACCCTTTTTACGGGCGGTATGAACTTATCTAACAATTATTTTGGTTCAAAAGAGAATGAACCCAAAGAAGGTTATTGGGTTGATTTGCTATTTAAAATAGAAGGCCCCCTTACCGAGCACTACCAAAAAATATTTAATGAAGATTGGCACTACACCACGCAAGAACGTATTCACACTGAGAGAACGGTGCTTGATAAACCGCTGCTTACCAGAGGATTTATGCAAACAATCCCTTCTGGACCGGACATTAACAGCGATGCTTTATTTGAATCTCTTTTACAAGGTATCTATTTTGCCAAACACCGAATTGTCCTTGTCACCCCCTACTTCATTCCCGACAGTGCAATTGTAAATGCCTTGATGATTGCCATCAAACGCGGCGTGAAAGTGATTCTGATTACACCTGAAACATCAGATCATCTTATTTTTGATTTAGGCAGAGGATCTTTTATGCGTGATTTCTTAGAACATGGCGGTGAAATTCACAGCTACGCGCATGGCATGATGCATGCAAAACTGGTACTCATTGATGATAAAGCTGCACTTTTTGGCTCAGCCAATTTAGACTACCGTTCTTTATTCATTAACTACGAAGTTTCCAATATCACCTATTCCAAACAATTCATTGCTCTACTGTCCGATTGGATTGATAACTTGATCAGTCAAAGTATGCCCTATCACCCGTCAGATAAAAAAATTCGCCGGCTGCTAGAAAACCTGACTCGAACCATTGCACCGATTCTATAAAGTTTTGACGATTTCACATGTATAAACCCAAACTAACCCCGATATCCCATTTATTACACTCTGAAAATAAGGACGCCCTTCCAAATTATTTTGGTTTGTTAACCTGGAATTTACACAAGGTCGATTTTTCACATTTTATTCATCGCCCAATAGAACAGTTATTGCCGATTGATCCGCCTCACCTGCTATCATTACAAGAAGCTACGGCCAGACAATCTCAACATAAATTCTTTAACTTACCTTTCATTATGGCCCCCAACATTGAAACAAAGAAAAAACATTTCGGGGTTCTGACCGCATCGGCTTTTGAAATGAAAGCCCATCATCAATGTCTAACACAAAGTCGAGAACTGGGCTGGATGACCCACAAAACAGCCTTGATTACCGAGCATCCACTACAAAATGGTGAAACTTTAACCCATGTCAACATTCATGCAATCAACTTTGTTTCTCATAGCGCCTTTCGAAAAGAATTGCAATTGATTTGGCATTTTCTGTCTGAGAAAAAAGGGCCGATGATACTCAGTGGCGACTTTAACACCTGGAATAAAACACGGGTTAAAACCCTCAACACCGCCATTAAACAATTGAACCTGACAGAAGTTCGCTACCCAACGCATAAAGCGATAAAAACCCTTAATTGGCAACCGCTTGATTATGTCTTTTATCGGGGACTCTCTGTCGAAAAATCACAAGCATTGGATGTCCCGGAAATTTCAGATCATAACCCCTTAATCGTTTATTTTTCGGTATTGTCGTAAACATCTTCCATTTATCTTGCACAATTACGAATTTCTATTTATTCTCTGCGATAAGTTGTTTTTATTACAGATGTTTCTTTCACATTTGTTGCAATATTAGCGTTTGTTTATTTATTTAAAAAAGAGGATAATGCATCGTTACTAAATCGTGAAAGCATCCTTAACAAACCTTTAGAAAAAGGTTGTTTTGCACCTGAACAAAGGAGTTCCTAAATATGAAAATTCGACAATTGTTTGATTACGACACTTGGACGTACACTTATCTACTTTGGGATGAAACGACTAAAGAGGCTGCTGTCATCGACTCGGTTCTGGAAAAAGTGGATCGTGATGAACAGCACATTAAAGAACTGGGATTAAACGTTAAATACCTTTTAGAAACGCATATCCATGCCGACCACATTACTGGTGCGGGCCCGCTTAGAAAACGCATGGGCGGACAACTGGTGGTGCATAAAAACTCTGGCTCTGAATGTGCTGACATCCTCGCTGTGGATGGCGATGTTTTTAAACTGGGTGACCAGGAAATCCATGTACTACATACTCCAGGACACACCAATAACGATATCACTTACCAAATTGAAGGTGCCGTTTTTACTGGTGATACGCTCATGGTCAGAGACTGTGGTCGAACAGACTTCCAACTGGGTGACAATAAAGCCATGTATCATTCATTGACGGAAATCTTATTCAAGTTGCCAGAAGACACCATGGTGTTTCCGGCGCACGATTATAAAGGCTTCAGCCAGTCGACTATCGGCGAGGAAAAGCAATTCAACCATCGTGCAGGTAGCAACAAATCTTATGAAGATTTCTCAACCATCATGGACAACCTGAATCTTCCTAACCCGAAACGAATTGATATTGCCGTACCAGGCAACATGAAGTGCGGAGATTTAGACTAAGCATTCCTGAACGGATTGAGTTAATACAAAAAAGGCCCCGAATTCGGGGCCTTTTTTATGCAAGACACAATCGACTTTAAGCGACTTCAACCACCTCAACACGGTATTCCAGTGTTTGGTTAGCTAAAGGGTGGTTTCCATCCAAGAATACTTTGTCTTCTTCGATTTCAACAATACGGAACTGAATCATATTCCCTTCAGGGTCTTCGGTTTCAACCACTTCGCCAACTTTTAATTCAACAGAATCATCAAAATTTTCAGGCGAGGCAAACACCACTAAATCTTCACGCGTCACACCATACGCTTTTTCAGGCTCAATGGTCACTTTTGCTTCAAACCCTGGTTCTTCTCCTTCTAGAAAAGTTTCAAGCCCTTCAACGATTTCGCCTTCGCCATGAACATAATGGACTGGCTCGCCCCCAAAGGTACTGTCTAAAAGATCGCCTTTATCATTTTTGAGTTCATAGTGAAAAGTGACTTCACTACCTTTTTTAATTCTCATACTCATCACTCTCAAATTACATTAAAATACAAATATTGAATAGGGGTATTCTACCCGAAAAAAACCATCAAGATTAAAGAGAAAGACCCAAGCATGCGCCAAATATTGCTAGATACGGAAACAACCGGTTTTGACCCGAAAAACGGCGATAAAATTATTGAAATCGGAGCGGTTGAGCTCATCAAACGCAAACTGACACATAACAACTATCATCAATACATCCAGCCTGAAAGAGATGTGCCGATCGACGCCATTGAGGTACACGGAATCACCAATGAATTTCTGGAAGGAAAACCGGTTTTTGCAGAAGTGGTTGATGAATTTATGGAGTATGTTGCCGGTGCGGAGTTGATTATCCATAACGCCCCTTTTGATGTTGGCTTCATCAATCATGAACTGTCACAACTCTCCCACAACAAGTGGGGAAAAATCGAAGACCATTGCACCATTACCGACAGTTTAAAAATGGCGCGTAAGGCGTATCCCGGACAACGTAACTCGTTGGATGCACTCTGCAAACGCTTTTTAATCGACAATTCAAACCGAACGCTTCACGGCGCCCTACTCGATTCGGAAATCCTAGCGGATGTCTATCTTGCGATGACGGGCGGACAAACGGCTTTGGTTCTGGCGGATGAAGAAGGCAGTTCAAGTGATGCCTCTCGAGTAAATTTAAACACGCAACGTGCACCACTCAAAGTCCTGAAGGCGTCAGCCGAAGAACTGGCAGCTCATAACGGAAAGTTACAGCAAATCAGCGAAAAGTGCGGCAATACGATCACTTGGTAATAAGATCATATTTTGACCAGGCCTGGCTAATTTTCAATAAAACAACAAGATGACAACCATGACACTAAGACAGCAACTATTTACCTCAGACGATGCAAGAAAAATCTTTTTAGAACCGACCGCTTCCTGGCAAAACGTTGCCGGAAATACCGCTTCACACCAGCATGGCATTAATCATTTATTTTTTTATGATGAAGAAGCCAAGGAATTTTTAGACGCTTATGATGAACAGGATCAAACCGAACAGCTGGATGCGCTGGGTGATATGCTATTTGTGGCATGGGGAATCACACATCATCTAGATCTTCCTGAACCGATGGCGGCTTCGCAAATGTCGATTCTATATGTGCTGGAAAAAATGCAGTTGGCGAACCCTTTTGCAACGTCGCAAGCCGTTTTTGAAGAAGTGGTGCGCTCTAACTTTTCTAAGTTTTGTCAAAATCAGGCCGAAGCCGATGCAACCGTCAAACATTATGACGACCAGCTTGGGGTGAAAGTCGTCTATGATCAAGTCGAAGATTTTTTTGTCATTCGATCCGACCAAGATCAAATCGGCTCCGACGGTAAGCAATACCGCAAAGACAAAATTTTAAAGTCCATTCATTTCTCAGAGCCGGATTTTTCTCATCTTGTCTTATAACAAACTAGCCGGTTAATTCATCCATCGCTTGATTGGCCAATTCATCGACACGTTCATTTTCATCGTGTCCTGAATGACCTTTTACCCAGGCCCAACTCACATCATGAGGCTGTAAAGCCTCATCCAGAGCCTGCCACAAGTCTTTGTTTTTAACTGGCTTTTTGGCAGCCGTTTTCCAGTTATTTTTTTTCCAGTTCGTCATCCATTGGGTGATACCATTTTTGACATATTGAGAATCGGTTGTCAGCGTCACCTTACAGGGTCTTTTCAGGGCTTTAAGACCTTCAATTGCCGCCGTGAGCTCCATCCGGTTATTGGTCGTATCCATTTCTGCGCCCTTCAACTCTTTTTCAACGCCTGCAAACCTTAGTAAAGCCCCCCAACCTCCAGGCCCCGGATTTCCTCGGCAACCACCATCTGTAAACAGTTCAACTTCTTGCATGAATTTATGAATCCTTTTCTACTCTATTATGATGTGTTTGATGACTTCGGTTTGAAACGACTGAGCGCCCTTTATTCACCGCCAGCCAGTTTGAAATACGCCAATTCAGTCCGACAGGCGTGGGAGAAGACACCCGTTTTTTTGCTAAAATACAGTAAGTATTACCAAAATTGAGCCCCATTTTTTCTAACAAGCGCTCAAACGCTTCCACCCATTTCCAACGTTTTTCTGACGAATCGGATTTCATTAGACAACTCGGTGACGTATAAGACACCATTTCAATGTCATACCCCAATACACTCAACCAATCAATGATTCGATGCGCGCGAACCAAGTTGGCTTTTTTGAAATACCGGCGATGTTCTCCGAAAAGATTACGCATAATACGACAACCCGCGGGATTAAACCCCGTTATTAACACATTGCCTTCTGCAATCAGGACGTCATCAACCTGTCTTAAAATATGATAAGGGTCCGTTACGGCTTCTAAGGTATGCGGTAACACGACCACATCAACGGAATCACTTTTCAATGGAAGGTAATCAAAATCGGCTGCTACAAATCTAGCACCGTGAAAACGGTGCCAATGCGTATCAATCATCACTTTACAATTGGCTCGACTATTGGCGAGTAAGTCATCTGACGACACAATACCCAGCTGGACAAGATACAAGCCAAAAACTTGTTCCAAAGCCTGGTCGATTATCACCTTCTCTTGTTGTAATAAAGAGTGTCCTTTTGGGGATCGAAAAAATCGATACAAAAAGGATTGAAATCTTGGATTCATCATCACTTTGAAACACAGATTTGTTAGAATATGGCCATTATATCAATTAACAGGTCTGACATGAAAATCGTTGGTTTACCGACTCTCTCTGACAATTATACTTGGGTTATTCAATCTGAAGATGCCTACTACAAGCACGCTTGGATAGTTGATCCGGGAGAAAGTCAAAAAGTGATTCAATACTTTGAAGAAAACCAACTTCAGCTTGATGGCATCCTCTTAACACATCACCATTATGACCATACAGATGGTATTCATGGTGTATTAAAAGCGCTTGGCGAAGTGCCAGTTGTCAGCAATGCAAAAGGACCTTTTAAACCGGTCACGCATTCCGTAAAAGAAGGCGACAAGGTTCAGGTGTTAAACGAAACCTTTCGAGTGATTGAAACACCGGGGCACACCGATGAGCACATTTGCTTTTATCACCCTGAAGCGCTTTTCAGCGGCGACACCTTATTTACAGGAGGGTGTGGAAAAATCTGGCAAAACCCGCCTGAGCAGATGGCTGAATCGTTGTTGAAGTTAAGAGCCTTAAATGATGACTGTATGGTTTACTGCGGTCATGAATACACTTACGCAAACCTCAATTTTGCCAACATCGCAGAACCGAATACATCTGCCATTTTAGATCGCCTAGCAGATGTCAAAACAAACACCCAACGTGGCATTCCCTGCGTTCCAGCACGTCTTGGTTTGGAAAAACAAACCAACCCTTTTTTACGTTTCGATCTTCCCCCTTTAAGACAAACACTGATGGCGAAACAAGCTCAACCAAACGAATCGATGGGGGCTTTATTCGCCACATTAAGAGCTTGGAAGGATGAATTAGACCAAACCAATATTCTTGAGGCGGGTTTAAATGACTAAGCACACTCTTTTTTCTTCTGTCTTCACCCTAACGATGATGGGCGTTTTACTATCGGGGTGCAGCCAATTTCCTTTTCATAACAAAAACCATGCATATACCAACGCTGATGACATTAACTTTTCAAAGCTCCCCGTGACAGATCCTGTTACCACGGATACCGAAGAAACAGATGCTTTTGAAAAAACCATTCAAAACTCAACCAAACGTTTCCTGGCATTAAAAACCAGTGATGACTTATCCAACCAGTTGGATCAAGCGTTAATTTTATTAAATGACAAGCCAACCTATGATGACTTGTGGCAGGAGCTCAGTGAACATCTTTTTTTAGCGCCAGCCAATAGTGAGCATTTTGAAGACTATCAAAATTATTATGAGAATAAAAAAGCATATTTGAAGCGCGTTTCAGTCCGAGCAAAACCTTATCTTTACTTCATTTTAAATGAAGTAAATCGTCGACACATGCCATATGAAATCGCTTTGTTACCGGTAGTTGAAAGTGGCTATTACCCTTATGCAAAATCTTATGTCAATGCCTCCGGTTTATGGCAGTTTATGCCCGCAACAGGCTATATGTTTGGATTACATCGTAACTGGTGGTATGACGGCCGTCAGGATGTTTATAAAAGTACACTTGCAGCGCTCGACTATCTTCAAGCCTTATATAAACAGAATGATTATGACTGGCTATTGGCGCTTGCTTCCTACAACGGCGGTTATGGCAATGTTCTAAAAGCTCAAAAACGATATTTAAGAAAACATCCAAATGGTGAACCTTCTTTCTGGAATATTCGCACTTATTTGCCAAAAGAAACACAGCATTACGTTCCGCAACTTCTTGCGATATCGAACTTAATCATTCATCGCGAAGACTATGACATCGACCTCGAACCCGTTCCTAATACACCGTTTTTCAAACGTGTTGAGATTTCGAACCAGATCAGTCTGCCTAAAGTGGCTCAATCCACGCAAACGTCCCAAGCCATTTTAAAAGTCCTTAACCCAGGATATCTAAGATTGGCAACACCGCCTAGTGGTTCTCACTCCGTTCTACTGCCTATTGAAGTAGCGGACGCCTTCAAAGTTGATTACCAGCAAAAACCTCACTTTTATGAAGTTAATTGGATGAGGCATAAGATTCGTTCAGGGGAAAGCTTAAGTGTCATTGCGGCCAAATATAATACATCCAGTCGTGAAATTAAAAAACTGAATAATATGAAAAACAGTTTTTTGAGAGCGGGCAAAACACTACTGATTCCATTACCGCAAAGTCAACAACTGGCACAAACACCCTTAAAGAGATCAACAAGCTATAATGGCAAAAAACATATCCATAAAGTTCAAGCTGGAGAAAGCTTATGGACAATTGCTCGGTATTACAACACATCACCGCGCAAACTGTGTGAGTGGAACCGAATCAGTATTCGTGAACCCATCCGTAAAGGCCAGAAACTGGTCATCCGTTCAGATCGTTATGGTCGTAAAGTGTCACACACTTTAAAAGAAGGAGAAAGCTTATGGGTGGTAGCTAAAAAATATCGAGTCACCACGCAAGAATTATGTAACTGGAATGGGATTAAAAAATCAGCTGTTTTACACCCAGGCGTTAAAATAAAAGTATGGATAAAAAGTTAGCGTAATGCATTCTGCAACGAGAACATTGAAATTTCTATTACTTCTCTTTATATCCCTTAGCGTAACTTTCCAACAGGTTCATGCATCCAGTCGTTCTGAAAACCTGTCTGAGAATCAAAAAAAGTTTCTCGATGCCTATGAGGCGATCAAAGCCAATGATCGTCCTTTAATCTCAAAATACAAATCTCAACTTAAAAACTATCCTCTTTATCCATATTTGGTTTATCTGGATTATAAATATCATTTTAAAGATACTCCAAATCCAGTGATTGAATCATTCATCAATAATACCCCTAATAGCCCACTGCCCTTTTTCTTAAAAGCAAAATGGCTACACCATCTCGCTGGGACCTATCAATGGGATGAATATCTTAAACACTATCAAGAAGGTGAGTATCGTGCTGTGTCTTTAAAGTGCTATTTCATACAAGCCAGTATCGCTCGAAATCGAACGGACCAAATTCGAAAGAAAGCGCAGACTCTTTGGAAAACACACATAACGTTACCGAAAGACTGTCGGCCCGTTAAACGGTTTCTTAGAAAAGAAAAGTTGATTACAGGTTCAATGGTTTGGTCAAAACTCCAACTGGCAATGACAAAAGGAAAAATCAAACACGCCAAAAAGATTGGACGCGACTTATCGAAAATGGGACGCCGAGCATTACATTTTTGGATCGACACTTATAAAAACCCTAAAAAAGTGACTCGAGCCATTCCAGCGTATATTTCGCCAGTCATTCGCCAGGCTATCTTCAAACAAGGAATACAAAGATTAGCTTATACAGAACCAGAGTTGGCATTAAAAACGTTGGAAAAACGTGCCGAGCAGTATGGCTTAAACACCCAAGAACTCGCGAGCCTACAAAGCCAAATCAGTTTGCGATTTGCTTATCAGTATCACCCCAAAGCCAGTGAATATTTAGCTCAGATTGACCGCGCCAGCAAAAATGAAAAAACATTAGACTGGGAACTCCAAGTGACCATTAGAGAATCCAACTGGGTAAACTATCTTGATTTGTATGCGTTATTGCCAGAAAAACAACAAAATGAGACACGTTGGCGCTATTGGAAAGCACGCGCATTATCCGAGCTGAATCAGAATAAAAAAGCCTTGCCAATTTTTAAAGCATTGGCTCAAAAACGAAATTTTTATGGTTTCATGTCCGCTGACCGTTTAAAGCAGCCCTACCAGTTCAACCCAACTCCCAGTCAGAAAAAAAGCTTCACCAAAATGGTTGAAAAATATCCTCAACTTAAAGTGATGCAAGAACTGATTGCGATCAACTGGAAGTTAAGCTTGAAACGGGAATGGTATCATTTACTCGACCACATTGATGAGGATGACTTTGAAGCCATCGCCAATTTCATGTCCGACTGGAACCAGCACAACTTAGCCATTCAAACCATTTCAAAGGTCAAGAAATGGGATGATTTATCTTTGCGCTTTCCAACCCCTTACAAACAGCCGGTTTTACAGGCAGCCAACAAAAACACCATTGACCCAGCATGGGTATATGGCGTGATTCGACGTGAAAGCGCTTTCTCTCCGAACATCAGCTCCGCAGTGGGGGCCGTGGGATTGATGCAACTGATGCCGAAAACAGCGCGCTACATTGGTCGAAAAATGGGCTTCAACAAACGACAATATACTCGTTTAACCAGTCCAGAATCCAACATCAAACTGGGCAGCGCTTATTTAAGCTATCTACATAAGAAATATAATGGCAGTCGTGTTTTGGCCACCGCTGCCTATAATGCCGGCCCACACCGTGTGGATCAATGGATTCCGGAAGATACGGTTATGGCAGCTGATCAATGGATTGAAACAATCCCTTTCTCAGAAACGCGTGCATATGTCAAAGCGGTTTTAGAATATACAACGATTTTTAAATCCATGTTGAATAAGAAGTATGATCGTTTGGAAAATTTTATGCACCCGATTGGCTTACCGAAAACGCTCTCTGCTCATGACACAGGCGATTCCTCACAATCTTAAGACAAAAAAAAAGCTCTAGGGACAACTAGAGCTTTAAATACATTATTTCTTTTTACAAGAAATAATCAGAGGAGGATACTCATGAAGAAACATGAATAGGCGTATTTTATTAGAAAAAACTTATATTGTCAAACCCTAATATTAAAAAAGTTAAAAATAACATTAACTTATTTTCAATAGCAAAAGTAAGGTTTAACTTACTAAGTACTAAATCTTACGCCAACTGGTTCCTTCAGCACTGTCTAACAGTTCAATGCCTTGTGCTAAAAGCTCATCTCTAATCTCATCCGATCTTGAAAAGTCTTTGGCTTTGCGTGCTTCAGCTCTCTCAACTATCAACGCTTCAATCATTTCATCGCTTAAATCCGAATCTGAAGGTTGCGACTTAAAGAAATTTTCAGCAGTTTGCTCTAACAAACCAATCTGATTGGCCAATTTCTTCAACAAAGCTGCCAGGCCTGGTGATTTTTGTTTATTAACCTCTTTCGCCAGCTCAAACAAAACGGCCATCGCTTGTGGTGTATTAAAGTCATCATTCATGGCTGCCATGAAATCCTCTTCTAACTTGGATTCCGCCGGCCCAACTTGGTCAGCTGGCACCAACTCCAACGCAGAATACAAGCGTCCAACACTTGCCTTTGCAACGTCTAAATTCTCTTCCGAGTAATTAACGGGGCTACGATAATGACTGGCCAGTAAGAAATAGCGGATGACTTCCGGATGATATTGCTTAAGCACCTCTCGAATCGTGAAAAAATTTCCAAGCGATTTAGACATTTTTTCATCATCAATTCGAACAAACCCGCAATGCATCCAACTGTTCACATAATGTTCCCCAGTGGCGCATTCAGATTGGGCAATTTCATTCTCATGGTGTGGAAAACTTAAATCCAGCCCTCCACCGTGAATGTCAAAATGATTGCCTAGGCACTTAGTCGACATAGCGGAACACTCAATATGCCAACCTGGACGCCCTTCTCCCCAAGGAGATTGCCATGCAGGTTCATGCTCTTTGGAGGCTTTCCATAATACAAAATCTAGCGGATCTTTCTTAACCGAGTTAACTTCAACTCGAGATCCAGACTCTAATTCTTCAATATTTTTGCCAGAAAGGCGTCCATAATCCTCATCAGACTTGACATGAAAATACACATCGCCATTGTCCGCAGGATAAGCAAAACCTTTTTCAATTAGGGTTGAAATCATGCTTTCGATTTCACCCATATACTCTGTCGCTTTCGGCTCCATATCAGGACGCAGCACGTTCAATGCGGTTTCATCTTCATGCATGGCATCAATAAAACGAGAAGTCAAAGATTGAATTGATTCTTTGTTTTCCAATGCTCGTTGAATGATCTTATCGTCAATATCGGTTATATTTCGAACATAGGTCACGTCATACCCTAATGAACGTAAATGGCGTACCACCGTATCAAACACGACCATGACCCGAGCATGGCCAACATGACAATAGTCATAAACAGTCACGCCACAGACATAAAGTCCGACTTTGTTCGGCTGAATAGGGGTAAAGGTTTCTTTCTGACGTGTTTCAGTATTATAAATTTTCAAGGCCATTATTTTTGGCTCCAAGTATCTCTTAATCCGACGGTCTTGTTAAAAACAAGGGCTTCATTCGCTTCACTATCACGGCAAAAATACCCTTCACGCTCAAACTGGTAAGCAGTTTCTTTTTCTGCAAATTGCATTGAAGGCTCAACAAACCCTTGTTTAATAATTAAAGAATCAGGGTTAATCACCGCTTCAAAATCCTCTTCTTTAGCTGGATTCGGCACAGTGAACAAACGATCATAAAGCCTGAATTCAGCCGGCAGTGCTTTTGAAGCTTCCACAAAGTGAATGACTCCTTTAACTTTTCGACCATCCGCGGGATTTTTCCCTAACGTATCAGGATCATAAGAACAATAAACCGTAGTGACATTTCCATGCTCATCGGTTTCCATACGTTCAGCTTTCACAATATAAGCATTACGTAATCGCACTTCTTTATCTAGTGCCAATCTTTGCCATTTTCGGTTAGGCGCCTCTTCAACAAAATCGGCGCGATCAATATACAGTTCTTTTCCAAAGAAAATCTCACGTTTGCCCATTGCTTCATTCTGAGGGTGTACTGGGGCATTGATGGATTCCACTTCATTGTCAGGATAATTCTCAATCACCACTTTAATTGGATCAATAACCCCCATTGTTCTAGGAGCGACAACATTTAAATCGTCTCGAATCGCGGCTTCCAAAATGCCCATTTCGGTCATGCTGTCTACTTTTGAAATCCCAATGCGATCCGCAAAGTCCCGAATCGCAGCAGGCGTCACACCACGTCTGCGCAATCCCGAAATAGTCGGCATACGCGGATCATTCCAACCTAACACCAATTGGTCTTCTACCAACTGGTGCAACTTGCGTTTTGACATCACGGTGTATTCAAGGTTTAAACGTGAAAATTCGTATTGGAATGGGCGGTCCGGTTTATTGAAATCATTTAAATGCTCTAAAACCCAGTCATATAGGCGGCGATTGTCTTGGAACTCCAACGTACAAAGTGAATGCGTCACGCCTTCTATAGCGTCGGAGATACAGTGCGCAAAATCATACATCGGGTAAATACACCAGGTATTACCTGTTTGATGATGCTCGGCATATCGCACTCGGTAAAGCGTCGGATCACGCATACACATAAAAGAAGACGCCATATCAATCTTGGCACGCAAAACACATTCACCCTCTTTAAATTCGCCATTTCTCATTTTGGCGAATAGTGCGAGATTCTCTTCTACCGAGGTTTCGCGGTAAGGGCTGTCTTTACCAGGCTCTGTTAAGGTTCCGCGGTAAGCGCGTGTTTCTTCAGCATTCAAAAAACACACATACGCTAGGCCTTTACTAATTAACTCGACAGCATAATCATGAAATTTTTGGAAATAATTAGACGAATAACAAGGTTCTCCAGCCCATTTAAAGCCTAACCAAGCCACATCTTTTTTAATTGCCTCAACATACTCTACATCTTCCTTGGCTGGATTCGTGTCATCAAACCGTAAATTGCAGTCGCCTTGATAATCTTCAGCCAACCCAAAATTCAAACAGATCGACTTCGCATGCCCAATATGTAAATAACCATTGGGTTCTGGTGGAAAGCGCGTATGAACCTTGTTATATTTGTGCGTAGCAAGATCTTCATCAATGATGTTTCGGATAAAGTTTGTCGGTTTATCAACTGCAACTGTCGTGTTTTGACTCATGTTCAAAAAAACCTATCGAGTGTAGAATATGGAAAAGGCTTGGCAATCACTTTAATTCAGACGGAACACCCTGCTCGCTCAGTCATCCATCAAAATAATTCCCGCTAGAATAACCGCAGATTATAGCATTAATGCGCTTAGAAAATGAGCCGGATAATCTGCAAATCCGTTTGATAAAAACTTTTACAGACGTTTTCAAGCCTTTCGTCATAGAGAAAAGGCATCACTCTAACGTCATCATGTTAAAATGCCGATTATAAACCATAATCTGAAATCTGACATAACAAGGCAAAGCGGAGAAAAGCATGACAAGAAGATTGGCATTCATAACTTTATTTTTAAGTTTTTTCAGCATCAGTAGTTTGGCCGCAGACAAAACCAACCCACAGGTTCTGGTTCAAACCAATATGGGCAACATCATTATTGAGCTCTATCCGGATAAAGCGCCAAAAACGGTCGAAAACTTCCTGCGTTATGTGAATGAAGGCTTTTATAATGGCACCATATTTCACCGTGTTATTCCAAACTTCATGATTCAAGGTGGCGGTTTCACACCAGATATGACTAAAAAAATCACGCACAGCCCGATTCAAAACGAAGCGGACAATGGGTTAAGAAACCGCATTGGAACCGTTGCAATGGCACGGACAAATGACCCTCACTCAGCCTCTTCGCAGTTTTTTATCAATGTGGCGCAGAATACTTTTCTAGACTTCAGAGAAAAAACACCCCGGGCTTATGGTTATGCGGTTTTTGGACGTGTCATCAAGGGCATGAAAGTTGTGAACCATATTCGTAACGTTAAAACAGGATTCCACAATGGTATGGGCGATGTCCCAGTGAACCCTGTGGTCATGACAAAAGTTACTCAAATCAAATAACCCTCTCCCCTTTAACCTTCCGTTAAAAACAGTCAGACCTGGTTGTTTTTAACGGCAAAATTTAAGACTTTTAAAAGGAAATCTAATATGACACAAGTCACTTTCCAAACAAATATGGGCGACATCACCATTGAAGTAGATCATGAAAACGCACCGATTGGCGCTGAAAACTTCGTTCACTATGCGATGGATGGCTTCTACAACGGAACCATTTTTCATCGAATCATTCCTGGATTCATGGTACAAGGCGGTGGCATGTTGCCGGGGATGGAAGAAAAACCTTCTGGTGAACCAATTGAAAATGAAGCGGATAACGGTCTAAAAAACGTTCGTGGCGCTTTATCTTATGCACGAACAATGGATCCGCATTCAGCCACCACGCAGTTTTTTATGAATCTGGTCGACAACGACTTTTTAAACCATACATCAAAAGACATGAATGGCTGGGGGTATGCTGTATTTGGTCGCATCATTGATGGATTGGATGTCATTGATAAAATGGCACAAGTCGAAACCACGTCTCGTCGTGGTCATCAAGATGTGCCGGTTGAAGATATCGTCATCGAAAAAACCCTGGTTAAAGAAGCGGATTAGTCTTATCCGAGGCCGTCATTTACCTTCCCATATCGTTTTTATTGGAGGTAAATGATGCCACAAGGAGTTTCATGTCTTATACCCTATTCACTGCAGACATTCATTTACACCCGGATGATTTACATCCTATCAACCAAGCGTTTTATCAATTCTTAGAATTTGAAGCGCCCAAAGCCGATGCGCTATATATTCTTGGGGACTTGTTTGAAATGTGGGTTGGAGATGATATTGGTTTAGAAGCTTATGCCACGGTTATTGCGCTTTTCAAAAAACTCACAACCAAGGGAACGCCAGTTTATCTGCTTTACGGTAATCGAGATTTCTTAATGCGCCATGCCTTCTGGGAAGCCACGGGAATACAACACTTAAAAGAACCGGTAACGATTTCACTCTATGATCAATCACTTCTGCTCCTGCATGGCGATGTTTTATGTACCGATGACAAGGCGTTTCAAAGAATGCGCAAAATTCTTCGCAACCCCATCATCATGCGGTTGTTTCTACGCTTACCGAAAAAGAAACGTCTTCAGGTTGGCGATTCGATGCGACGTAGCTCACAACAGCATACACAACACAAATCGGAAACGATTATGGACGTCAATACTAAAGCCATTGAACATCTGATGGTAAAGCATCCACGCTGCGACCATTTAATTCATGGTCATACTCACCGTCCCGCACACCACCCTTTCGTGGTTCAAAACAAACAAAAACATCGCTGGGTATTAGGGGATTGGCGCCCGGAAACCCAGATCTTAAAAATTTCTTCCAGTGGCACTTTAGAGCTGATTGAACCCAAATTAATTTAGTTGGACTGACTAACTGGGTTCACCTCAATAGTAATGTGCTTTAACTGCCAAAACTCCGCTAACTTTGCTTTATAAAACTCTGGGGGCTTAGGAGCATTCGATACCAAACCAATAATAACTGCATAGTCATCCGTACTCACTTTCCAAGCATGAAAATCCACTACCTTATCGGAAACATCTTCTTCCAGCTTCTCAACGATTTTATCGGTGACCTCAACAGAAAGACTGTGGTCCAGCAAAATTCTGGAAGTTTCCTTAATCAGTTTTCGTGCCCAGATAAGGATGATAATACCGCCTACAACTCCCATCATAGGATCCATCCAGTTCCAGCCAAGCCATTTTCCGGTTAATAATGCCGCAATGGCTGCGAAAGAGGTTAAAGCATCGGCCAGCACATGTAAATATGCCGCTTGGTGATTTTGGTCCTTACTTTGAGAATGCGCATGAAGCCCGTCGGATGACGCGTTCAACACCTGTTTTTCATCTTCTCCATTATGGTCATGACGCAGTAAGAGTGCGGACACTAAATTGACCAACAAACCAATCACGGCTACGATCAACGCCTGATTAAAAGCGATATCATGGGGTGAAATAAAGCGTGATATGGATTCCACCACCATCATAATAGCGACTATAACCAGGAAAATCCCGCTACTATACGCCGCTAAGACAGAAACTTTTCCTGTGCTGAAGCTGAATACAGGGTCTTCTTTTTTGACCATCGCATAGCGCCAGGCAAACAATGTAATACCGAACGCTACCATATGGGTGCTCATGTGCCAACCATCCGCCAATAAAGCCATAGAGCCATACCAGATCCCTGCTGCTATTTCAGCTATCATGGTCAAGGCAGTAATGACGAGGACGATCCACACCTGACGCTCATTCTTTTTGGAGTACCGTACAAAATCATGTGATTGCTGAAAATGACGGAGCGTTTCTTGGTTCATTCAATATCCGATAAGGCAGCTAAAACAATTGATATTATGACGCTAACACCAGCAATTTAAAATGAATTTCTCCTGTGCCAGATACCGTAAAACGCACCTTATCATGAATAAGACCTTCATCGACTTGATCGGCACAACTCCAATTCATTTCCCATGGATAACTGTAATCCATACGATATAGATTATCTTTTTGAAATACCACCTTTTCTACGGTCATTCCGCCAGGGTACGTAGCAAAATGACTGATATGAGAAAGATCTTGAACCAACTCCTTATCAATTTCAGCAATGTGTTTATTTAACACCGTTTTTAAGAAATCATTTTGCTCAGCACCATGCGCTAAAGACAGATTTTGCAATTCAGGAATGACTACTTTCATTTATATCTTATCCATTCAATGTGATTAGAAATGTTTTGAAACCAAAACTTGCTCTTCCCCTTCAGAGCGCGCAATAATCACCGCACCGACAGAGTCACTGAAAATATTGATAGTGGTTCGCATCATGTCAAGCAATCGGTCAACCACCAACAACAACCCGATGGCTTCCGCAGGCAAGCCAACAGCCACCAAAATAATACTGATGGCTACCAAGCTGGCTGAAGGGATGCCAGCCACACCAATCGACGTTGTTAAGGCAATCACCACAATTAAGAGCTGGGTTGAGAAATCCAAATGTACCCCGAATAATTGTGCAATAAACACTGCAGCGACGCATTCATATAAAGCGGTCCCATCCATATTGACTGTTGCCCCCAGTGGCAACACAAAACTGGATACGCGGTTAGAAACCCCTGCTCGCGTTTCCACAGCATTCATGGTAATAGGTAATGTCGAAGAAGAGGAACTGGTTGAAAAAGCCGTTAACAACGCTGGTGCCATAGCTTGAAAATGCAACCAAGGGTTCTTCACTCCCCCAAGAAAACGAAGTAATAAGGGCATGACAATTAAAAAATGCACACCCAGTGCCAACGTGACCGTCAAAAAGAACAACGCCAAGTTTCCAAACTGTTCAAAGCCAGTTTTTGCCACGGAAGCTGCCACCAAACCAAATACACCAATCGGAGCAAACTTCATAACCCAAGCCGTCATCATCATCATGACTTCAAAAATCGCTTGCCAGAAATTGCTTAATGTTGTTTTCAATTCACCTTTTAGGTGCGTAATGAAATAGCCAAACAGTAAACTGAAGAAAATCAGCCCCAGCATTTGACCTTCTGCAGCTGCATCAACGACATTGACCGGAATCATGCGCAAGAACACATCCACCACATCCCCGGCAGATTTACCTGCCACGGCACTCATCACTTGCTCATTACTTTCTAGAACCGGAATGCCGTTATCAGACACCCCCGGTTGAATCAGGTTAACCAGTGTCAACCCAACCAAAATAGCGATAAAGCTGGTTAGGATATAATAGCCAATGGTTTTACTTCCTAACCGGCCAAAACCGCCTTGTTCGCCAATATTCGCCACCCCGGTAATAATGGCAGACACCACTAATGGAACCACAATCATTTTCAATGCGTTTAAAAACAAGGTTCCAATAAAAGTATAAATCGCAACCCACTGGATACCGGCAATCATTCCTTCCGTGCCAGTCCACACCCCCATTAAAACCGCAAGTACTAAGGCAATCAATATCTGCCAATGTATGGCTAACCTCATAACGTCTCCTCACCCCGATTAAACTTTCCTGTCAATTACATATAAAAAAAGCACCAGGCCTGGTGCTTTTTAATCATTAGAAACAAAGGATGATAGCAGAACCATCCCTCTTTAATGTATTCGCTTATTCGTCTGGGCACTGATACCAAGCTTGGTAAGGCCCCATGTTGTAGACTTCACCAAACCCTAGCGACAGTAAAATTTGCATTGCCATGTGAGATCTTTGTCCTGAACGACAGAACACAATCACAGGCAAATCTTTATTTAACATACTGTCACCAACACGATCAATATCCTGTAATGGAATATTAACCGCGCCTGGCAACTTACTCATTGCAAACTCTTCTGGTGTGCGGACATCAACAAATTGTGCGTTTTTTTCTTTAATTAAGCGCTTAACATCTTCACATGCAGTAAACATACTTTCTTTATCTCTTCAATCATTAACGAATAGGACTGAATATACCTTAAAGCCCTATAAAAAACCAGTTTGCAAAGCCCAAATAATAATTATGGCGTAACAAGCAGCAATTATGTCATCCAACATAATTCCCACACCACCCGCTACATTTTGATCGGCCCAACTAATAGGCCAAGGCTTTGCAATATCAAATAATCTAAATAAAATAAAGGCGAGCCCCCAGTAGAGCCAACCTTGCTCAGGAAGTGCCAGAATGACCAGCCAGACGCCGGCAAACTCATCCCAGACAATCCCTCCGTGGTCATGCACACCGATTCGGCGGGCTGACTCACCGCAAACATAACTTCCCACTAACAAGCTGAATAGAAAAAGTCCCCAAGCGGCGAGTTCATTCCATAATAAGATCGGAATAAACACCAACATACCCACCAAGGTGCCGAGTGTGCCGGGTCCTTTAGCGATTAAACCCGATCCAAAACCAAACCCTAAAAACATCACTGGGTGACGAATAATCATCGCAAAGGTGGGAGCTTTAATAGCTGATTTAGGGGCTGACATATTTCGGCATTTCTATCCAAGTTGGTTCATGTGCAACTCAGACCGAAAAGTCTTTTCGATCTGAGCGATAGACCTTGTCTTATCGACGCTTTTTAGCCGCCGTTCTCAAACGCAAAGCATTCAACTTAATAAAGCCTTCTGCGTCCTTATGGTTGTAGGCGCCGCCGTCATCTTCGAATGTGGCAATGTCTTCATCAAACAAACTGTTTTCTGAAGTACGTCCCACCACAATGACATTGCCTTTGTAGAGTTTCAGACGAACATTACCTGAAACATATTCTTGAGATTGATCAATCAATGCTTGAAGCATTTCACGCTCTGGGCTGAACCAAAAACCGTTATAAATCATTTCCGCGTACTTCGGCATCAACTCATCTTTTAAATGTGCCGCATTACGATCTACAGTCAACGACTCGATTGCACGGTGTGCTTTTATCATAATGGTACCCGCAGGCGTTTCATAACAACCACGCGCTTTCATTCCCACAAAGCGGTTTTCAACAATATCATCTCGCCCGATACCGTTTTCGCCACCGACTTTATTCAAATATTCCATCACCGTTGCTGGAGACATGGCTTCCCCATTAATCGCAACAATATCGCCTTTATCATAAGTAATGTCCAAATAAGTCGGTTGATCCGGAGCATTTTCAGGGGAAACGCTCCATAACCACATATCTTCTTCTGGCTCATTAGCAGGATCTTCAATAATCCCGCCTTCATAAGAAATATGCAGCAAATTGGCGTCCATTGAATAAGGCGACTTCTTGCCTTTTTTCTTTTCAATCGCAATATTATGCTCTTCGGCATACGCCATCAGTTTTTCACGGGACAGCAAGTCCCATTCACGCCAAGGAGCAATGACTTTCACATCCGGCATTAATGCATACGCATTCAATTCGAAACGAACCTGGTCGTTTCCTTTTCCTGTTGCCCCATGAGAGATGGCATCTGCACCGGTTTCTTTTGCAATTTCAACCAAACGCTTTGAAATCAATGGGCGTGCAATAGATGTTCCCAAACGGTACTCACCTTCATAAATCGCATTGGCACGCATCATCGGAAAAACAAAGTCACGGGCAAACTCTTCACGCAAATCTTCAATATAAATTTCTTTAATGCCCATTGCTTCAGCTTTGGCACGTGCTGGCGCAACCTCTTCACCTTGCCCAATGTCTGCGGTAAATGTCACCACTTCACACTGATATTCTTCCTGTAGCCATTTGGCAATAATTGAGGTATCTAAACCACCGGAGTAAGCTAAAACAACTTTTTTGATTTGCGACATGCTTTTTCCTTATTGAGTAATTCTTAATCGCGCGAATTATACCTTAAATACAATCATTTTTTTAATGGGAAAGCCTATTAAATTCAATAATTTTTATCTAAATTGAAAATAAATCTTGTGATTAAGACGTTTTATTTTTCCTGAATAAGTACTTTTAGGAGGAACAATTCATCAACAAATCTAACAGGTTGTTTTTTATCTAATATAATAATGCCCCTTATAAAGTTATAAATGGATTATTTCATGCGTTTTTTGGATTTTTTTAGAGTCGTTCCCCAGTACCTTATCCCACAGCATTTGCTGTCAAAAGGTATGCATTGGTTTATGCAAGTCAAACAACCCTGGATTAAAAACAATACCATCAAACTATTGACTAAAATTTATAAGATCAATATCCAAGAAGCTGCTGATGAAGAAATTGAAAATTATCCCCACTTCAATGCCTTCTTTACCCGCGCCTTAAAACCGGATGCCCGCCCTATCGACGCGACTGAAAACGCTTGGTGCAGTCCGGCGGATGGTGTGATCAGCCAATCACAGGCCATCCACGGAAAAACCCTCATACAAGCAAAGTGCCATGACTATTCTCTCGATGCTTTATTAGGAGGCGACATTGAATATGCCAAGCACTTTATTGATGGCGACTCGGCGGTTATTTACTTATCACCCAAAGACTACCATCGTATCCATATGCCAGTGGATGCCAAACTGCATTCAATGACTTATGTTCCGGGAGATTTGTTTGCCGTGAACCCTACGACTGTTCGCAATGTCGAAGGGCTTTTTGCTCGAAACGAACGATTAATCATTCGTTTTGAAAACGAACACGGCGTATTTTGTTTGATTATGGTGGGGGCCATTTTTGTCGGCAGCATGGAAACGGTCTGGCAAGGAAAAATCACACCAGACTACCAACCAACGATTCAACACTGGGACTACCAGGAAGATGATCTTTCCTACTTCAAAGGAGATGAAATCGGGCGTTTTAATATGGGATCAACCGTGGTTCTTCTCTCTCCGAAAGGCAAAATGCCAGGCCTGGGAGAAATTGAAAAAAATACCCCTATCCAAATGGGCCAAATGCTGGCACAATATGCAGAATACAATTTTTCAACTCAGGATGAACACTCTCCTGAATAAAGAACAAAAGATAAAACTTATTTAGTTGCCCTGACAGCTCTTAACGTCTGGTAACATCTATTGCACTATTTATAAATAAAATCCCAACGATAAGGAATTGCTCTTATGAAAATGGTTACCTCAATTATTAAACCGTTTAAATTAGATGATGTTCGTGAAGCACTTCATGATATTGGCGTCCACGGTATGACTGTTACTGATGTTAAAGGATATGGTCGTCAGAAAGGTCATACTGAAATGT
The DNA here is from genome assembly GCF_004786015.1 of Hydrogenovibrio crunogenus. Taxonomy (NCBI): domain Bacteria; kingdom Pseudomonadati; phylum Pseudomonadota; class Gammaproteobacteria; order Thiotrichales; family Piscirickettsiaceae; genus Hydrogenovibrio; species Hydrogenovibrio crunogenus. The sequence goes on along the minus strand of NZ_CP032096.1, from coordinate 1,009,561 downwards.
ACCGAGGTGCTGAATATGTAGTCGATTTCTTACCGAAATTAAAAATTGAAATTGCGGTCAGTGAAGACAAGGTCGATCAAGTGATTGAAACCATCACCCAAACAGCACAGACCGGTAAGATTGGCGATGGTAAGATTTTTGTCACCAGCATTGAACAAACCGTACGTATCCGTACTGGAGAAACAGGGCCGGAAGCTCTTTAAGATCTCAAGCATTAACGCCATCTCAAAAAGCCCGCTTATGCGGGCTTTTTTATTCTCTTTTCCCTTCCTTCTATCAGAGCTGACTCCTCAAGACAGTCATAAATGTTATTTTTTTACATTTTAAGTTGACAGCAACTCCCTTATTAAATACACTGTTTTTTAATTATGTGAATGTTTCACATTTTTATAATTAATTCCTCTAACCATTTCTGGAGTATTTAAAATGAAAAAAGTTATTTTAGCTTCCCTCGTCTTCCCTTTTATGACAGCCATTGCATCCAACAGCATGGCAGAAGACTTGGTTCAAGACCAACTTCAAACACAGCAACAAATCACCGCACAAGATAAACTTCAGTTACAATTACAAAACAGAGAACAAGTACGCTCACAAACGCAAACACATTCCTCATCGGAAAATGCGTTAAGAACGCAAAATAGATTAATGGTTCAAACTCAATTGAAATCGCAACGCCAATTACAAGTGATGAACCAGTATCAACAGCAAATTAGACAAAACAGACAGGCAATGCAAAATGTTCAAAGCATGCAACGAATGCAAACTGCTGCACGCACTGGGCATTAATTAACGACTCATTAACTGGATTTTTAAATTACTTTATGCAAACACCACACTCTTCTGAACTGGATAAGGTACTGGCTAAAACAATTAAAACCATGTTAAAACCATTGGTTAAATTGCTTTTAAGTCGTGGGATTACCTACCCCAATTTACTGGAACCACTTAAACAAATTTTTGTTGAAGTGGCAGAAGAGTCGTTTGCTTTAGAAAATAAACGTCAGACAGATAGTCGTGTCAGCTTAATTACGGGCGTGCATCGAAAAGAAGTCAAACGCTTAAGAGAGATGATTTCAAATACGCAATCCCCTCCTGAGATTAAAGCTGGTTTAAGTGCTCAAATCATGTCTGAATGGACAGGAAATGATGATTTTCTGTCTGAATCCGGTCAACCTCTGCCTTTAACCAAACAAGGCAAAAAACATTCTTTTGAAGCTTTAGTTTTCACGGTTTCAAAAGACAAACATCCTCGTTCTGTGTTGGACGATTGGCTCAATCAGGGAATTGTTTCGATTAACGAGCAAGGATTAATTTGCTTGAATGAAGCCGGTTTTGTGCCAGCGCAAGATGAAACAGAAAAATTGTTTTTTGCAGGTAAAAACATTGGCCACCACCTCTCCGTGGTGACGAATAACTTAGATAATAAACAGCTTCCTATGTTTGATCGAGCTGTTTATTATCGACACTTATCGCCTGAATCTTTGCATGAAATTGAAACGATCGCTAAAGAAAAATCTTTAGCACTTCTCTCTGAAATCAATCACTTGGCACATGAACTTCAGCAGAAAGATGAATGCGATACGTCTGCTGTCTCGCAATTCCATTTCGGTAGCTATTTTTATCGTGACAAGGAGAACCATGATGAAAAGTAATTTTCTGACAACCGTCCTCCTTATCACAGGATTTCTTTTATTACTGGGATGCCAAACAAGTCCTTCACACCCTAATTCTTCTACCACAGTCGTTCAAAATGACTCGGGCATAGGAGGTACCGGACAAAAACTGACCGCTCAAAACACGGATCCTACTGGTGGATTTGGTGGTACAGGGCATAGTTCAAGTGGTTTTGGCGGCACCGGTGTCATCGGAACCATTACAGAGTTTGGAAGTATTTGGGTAAATGATATTGAAATTGAATACCCAGATAATGTTTCGGTTACAAGCCCTTTAGGAACCTCTCAGGCTCAACGCTCATTAAAGTTAGGCCAACAGGTGATTTTAGAAACGCAACCGACAGATCTAGAGACGGTCACAACGCACATTGAGCTTTACTATCCCGTTGCAGGTCAAATCCGTCAAATAACAAAAGATCAGATCCAAGTGGAAAACACCTGGATCAGGTTAACGGATGGTACACAATATGATGATACACCACTGACCCAGGGAGCATACATCGCCGTTAATGCTTTCCAGTCTTCTAATGGACAGTGGATTGCAACACGTATCAATGACAATCCAAACCATGTGTCGTTACAAAAACCTTTGCCGAAGCTTACTTTCAGCTCAGGCGTTAAAAGATTTGTTGTCCAAACGGAACTGAAATCGGTCTTCAAAGCCTTAAATCGGTCTGAACCCGTACAGTATCAAGATTATTCTGAACTGGAACACGACCAAATAAGGATTGAAAAAAACGCCCGTTTAAAAGCTCAACAGATCAGGCAGCAACGCAATGCTCTGATTCAGCAACAACAAATTAAAAACAGCTCTAAACAGGTACATGATTTACAGCGCTTTTTAAAACAGCAGAATCAGGGCAGCCTTCGACAATTGAAACATGGTAAATAAAACCAAAATGGTCTTTAAAATGATTCAAACAAACATATCCATGATGAAAAAAATTAACGCTTCCCTTCCACTCGCCTTACTTTTGACTTTTGTTCATGCAACTCCTGCATGGGCGACAGAAACGGAAGCACAGCTTTTATTGGGAGCATTTTATGCCAGCGGTCAAAGTGACATTGTTGCCAGCTCCGACAGTGAAGTAATAGGAATTCCGATAGGTCTGAATGTTCAAAAAGGCCGCTGGTCGGGTAGTGTCTTAACCAGCTATCTGAATACCTATCGTAAAGATGATTCTCTCACGAACCAGTCGGAATCCGGCATGGGCGATACGTTTATTACACTAGGCTATGACTTAACTCAGATGCCTTGGATAACGTTATCCTTAAACCATAAAATCCCGACAGGCTCAGTTTCTAAAGGATTAAGTACGGGAGAAGCCGATACAGGCGTACAGCTGGATTACTTCAATACGCTCAGCGCCTCCAATTCGGTTTTTGCATCCATCGGCTATAAATCGGTAGGACGCGTTTCAGGCGTGGCGATGCAAGACCCGATGAATGCCAGCGTGGGCGCAAGTCAATTCATAACAAAATCGGTATATATTGGAGGCTCTATTGACTACAATGAGAGTATCTATAAAGAACTAAAAGACACCACTGGCGTGAGCCTGTTTTCTGGCATAAGCCTGACCAAACGTCATCAACTGCTGTTAACCACCTACTACGATAACACCGACAGCTATCAAATCAGCGCAAACATCAGCATTTCGCTGTTTGACTAAATGTCGTCAAAACCACCAGGCCTGGTGGTTTTTTACCAAATCGAAACACCGACCTGGTTGATTTGAACTGTCTTCTGCTTAGATTCTCCTGGAGGAATAACCTGCCATTGCCAGGAATCAATGACATCAGGCAATAAAACATCCCAAGCAGGGTCAAACTGGTCGATTAATTCGCCCGTCGCATCATATTCAAAAATTTGACGATCGGCAATCAAACAACGAACCCCTTGAAAGCTTTCCATCAGATTGAGATGACTTTTAACCATCTCCTTTCCCAATTTGCCGGCTTCCGACTCATTCAAACCATGATGCTGCATTAACCAACGAACCGGAATTAAAGGAAGTTGTGTCACCAGGTTAAGCGACACCAGGCAATCCGTCTCCTGGGGAAGAGACCAACTGGCATCAGCTTTAAATGCTAATGTCCCTTCAAAAAGATTCGACAATCTATTTGATACATCTGCTTCTTCTAAAAAAACATTTGTATAATCGGCCGCTTTTTTCCGAGCCTGTTTTAAAAAAACAAGATCGACCAAGACCACCTTTTGAAACTGGCGAGAAAGTGAATCCAAAGGAATATCGTTTAAAGATCCGGCTCCCATAATAACAATGGTATTTTTTTGTAAACAGGCATCAACGGCTTTAAGAATAGCCTGCTGGCATTTTAGATAATGCGTTTGCCATTGAGTAAAACAGCGTTTGTGTCGCGCGTCCATGGCAATGGCTTCAAAAAGATACCCTCTTTTTCTCGCATAGGAAAGAGCAGGTCTCGTGCTGATAAATTGAAAAAATTCTTGAATCAAGACGAGAGCACCTGAGAGCTAGTCATCCAAACCCAGTGCTTGGGTTTTGCGCGTCAGTGTATTTCGTCCCCACCCCAATAACTGAGCTGCTTTTTGACGATGGTTCATGCTGTGTTTCATTGCCACCTCAATCAAAACTTTTTCAAAAATCTTCTCGGCTTCGGTATGCAATTCTGTGCGCCCGGCGTTTAAAAAGTGTTTCGCCCAAGATCGCAAAGGGGTTTCCCAATCGTCTGAATTTTCCGTACCATTCTCACCGCCTGGAGTCATGATTAAAGGGTCTGAACCATTTTGTAATTCCAAAGGCAAGTCTTCCATATGAACCGTTTTGTCCGGTGCCATAATCGTCAACCAGGTACACAAGCTGCGTATTTGACGGACATTTCCAGGCCAAGGTAATTCGACCAAATACTTTTCAACCGCTTTGCTTAATCGTTTTTCTTCTAACCCATAAGATTTTGCTTCTTCCGACAAATAATAACGAACGATAGGCAGAATATCTTCACGTCTTTCGCGTAACGCAGGGACCTTAATACGAATGACATTCAAGCGATAGAGCAAATCTTCACGGAAACGACCTTGTTTCACCAGTTCTTGCATATTCTGATGTGTCGCCGCCACAATTCTCACATCCGTTTTGATTGGGGTTTTCCCACCGACACGATAGAAAGTGCCATCATTCAGCACACGCAATAAACGCGTCTGTAAATCCACTGGCATATCACCAATTTCATCTAAGAATAAAGTTCCTCCGTTTGCTTCCTCAAAACGTCCAACACGCTGAGTATGCGCTCCGGTAAACGCGCCTTTTTCATGACCGAACAGTTCGGATTCAAGCAGATCCCTTGGAATGGCTGCCGTATTAATTGCCACAAACGGTCGATTAGAACGACTACTTAATTCATATAATGCTCTGGCAACCAACTCTTTCCCGGTTCCCGTTTCACCGGTAATCAAAACCGTCACATCTAATTGAGAAACACGCCCTAAGATTCGGAACACTTCCTGCATCGCTGGCGCAGAACCGATAATATTCAAAGGCTGTTTGGTTTGCTTCACTTTTCGAACGCGTTTACCACCTGAAAGCTGGCGTTTGACCGCTCGATCAATAATCATCAGAGCATCATCAATTTCAAACGGCTTAGGCAGGTACTCAAAAGCCCGACTTTGAAACGACTTCACCGCTGTATCCAAATCTGCATGCGCCGTCATAATGATGACCGGAATATCTTTATCATGCTCATGAATGGCTTCCATAAATTCAAGACCATCCATACCCGGCATACGAACATCGGAAATAACGACAGTGGGGTGTTCTGTCGGCAAAAGACGCAGTGCTTCAAATGCTGAATCAAAAGACCGAATTTGATAAGGACGATCTTCTAACGATTCATTTAAAACCCATCGAATAGAAGCATCATCATCTACGATCCAAACAATCGGATGATCTGGTGAATGGTTTTCAGTATTGTCTTGTTGCATGTACTTTCCTATTTCTTGTTATTTCCGATTAGACGACTCAATGAAGACGCTTGCCTTCGATACGATTATGATCAAAGGGTAAATAAATATTGAACACGGTATTCCCGGGCTCACTGCTGGCAACAATCAACCCTCCGTGCTGGCGTACAATATTTTGTGAAACCGACAACCCCAGGCCAGAACCGTCTTTCTTACTGCTCACCATGGGGTAAAAAATAGAGTCAAAAACGTCTGGAGGAATCCCCTCTCCTTCATCAATCACACTGATCACGGCCACTAAAGGATAAGTTTTGGTTCCCAAAGTAAACTTGGACTCAACCCGTGTTTTGAAAGTCAAAATGCCCCCATGTTTTTCCATGGCTTGAATCGCGTTTTTCGCTAAATTCAGTAGCGCTTGTACCATCGCTTCAAAGTCCATCGATATCTCAGGAATACTCGGATCATAATCCAGCTTAATGAAGACATTTTCCGGTTTTTCACCCCGAACCACATCGATGACATACCCAATCAATTCATGGATATTGAAAGGTTCTTTATCAGAGTCCCCTCTTGGGCCCAACATACGATCCACTAGATTTTGTAGTCGTTTGACTTCCCTTAAAATTACTTCTAAAAACTGATCTGCTTTTTCATTATCCGGAAACCGTTTTTGTAACAACTGTGTCGAACCATAAATACCCGCCAGCGGGTTTTTAATCTCATGCGCCAAGGTTCTGACTAACAGATTTCCCGCTTCATATTGATGCCAACGCTCGTCTTCTTCGGCAATTCGGTGGTGACGCTCAGTGTTATATAGTTCGATTAACCACCCATCTTCACTATCCATTTCGTAATAAGAGATGGTACACGTCACATGAATTTTCTGCGCATCCGGCAGTCGGATCGTATACTCGTGAATCGTTAAGCGGCCGGTACCACAAGCGTGTATATCATCCAACAGCTTTGGAAGAATATAGCGCCAGTTCATGCCGATCACTCTTTGCGAGCTTAATTGCAACAATTCAGCGCCCGCTAGATTAATAAAGCCGATGTTTTCATTTTTATCAATCCAAACCACGGCGGTCGTAAGCCCCGAAAGAATTTCTTGTTCACTGACGTGTTGCTTAATAGGATTCGTCATGTCGTTTTAATTTCCTTATACTCGGTTTTAGGCAACAAATATCGATTGTGCCAACCGATAATCCAATGCATGCTGTTCACCATTTATTTCAATCGATAAAGGGCCTTCAAAAGGCGCCTTTTGATGAACGATCACCCCTGCATCCCTCACTAAACCGATGGAAAATAAATAACGCAACTCTTCAGGCGAACGGTTTTGAATCCGCATCACTTTTGCTTTAGTGGGTGCCTCAATTTCTGCCAGACTGAGCATCTTAGGTTGCACCATCTCCCCTTTTTCATTGGGAATAGGAGACCCATGTGGGTCTTGAGTCGGTTGCCCTAGCTCTTCCCACATTCTGTTCGTTAACTTATCCGATATGGCATGTTCTAAAATTTCAGCCTCTTCATCCACTTCATCCCATTGATACCCTAATCGTTCGACCAAAAAAAGCTCCAAAATACGGTGTCGTCGAATCATATTCAGCGCTACCTTTCGGCCTTTCGCTGTTAAGGAAACGCCGTAATAAGGCTCGTACTGAATCATTTCCTTATCGGCCAATTTTTTAAGCATGTTGGAGACGGACGCTTGCGAAATCGTCAATCTTTCAGCAATTGCAGAGGTACTGACACCTTTATCAGATTCGTTTTCTTCTTCCAGCTTATAAATAATTTTAAGATAGTCTTCAAGTGCCTTACTGGCCATATTCGCAACCCTAAGCGTTTGAAATATCTGTCGCCATCATTTCCTGCACCACACTGGCATCCGGAAAAGCAAAGATGTATAAAATAAAAAATAAAATCAAAAAAACAAAACGGGTCACCCCCTGAAAACTCAAAACCGGATGACTTAATATCGCAAAAGCCAGCGCACTGACAACCGATCCCCAGGCAGACAGTGTCGCAGCCAACATAGCCATTAAAACACCAATCGCCATGGCATAATAATGCCAGGTAAAGGCCACTTTTTGTTTTTTCATTCTGATCCCCTAAACAGTTTTTCTACTTTGCACTATTTTAAAGCATTGTGCCACAAAATTTGACACCTTTACATTATGAATCTAAAAACTTTTTAGGGTACAATTTTTCACACGAAAATAACCATGAATCAATCACGCCACAAAGAAGCGATTCTTTGTGCTTATCTTTTTAAATAAAGGGTCATTATGAAAAAACCTATTATCGTCATCGGAATGGGAGAACTCGGCAGCGTTTTTGCGCGAGGCTTTCTAAAACTGGGGTATCCGGTTCAACCAGTAAATCGTAGTCAATCCATGCAAGACATTGCAGATGAAATTCCAGACCCGGCTGCTGTTTTAATCGCAGTAGGAGAAGCCGATATCCACCAAACTTTGCAAGAGTGTCCTGCTGTCTGGGCGGATAACCTTATTTTATTACAAAACGAACTCCTCAAACGAGATTGGGAAAACACGCACGTTACCGACCCAACAGTGATCTCTGTCTGGTTTGAAAAGAAAAAAGGCATGGACAGCAAAGTCGTGCTTCCCTCGCCAGTGTATGGGCAACACAGTAAATTGGTCTTTAATGCACTGTCACAACTTGACCTGCCTTGCGTTCAGTTAGACAGCCAAGCCGAACTCACTTATGAACTGGTTCGAAAAAACCTGTATATTCTTACCACCAATATCGCAGGACTCGTGGTCGGTGGCAACGTGGAATCTTTAATGAACCAGCATAAAGATATCATGAACGCTGTTGCTGATGAGGTATTGGATATCCAAGACGCCCTCACGGAACAACAAAACGATCGAACTAAGCTCATGAAAGGACTTATAGAAGCCTTTGAAGGCGACTTAGAACATAAGTGCATGGGACGTTCAGCCCCAGCCAGATTAAAACGCGCACTGGAGCATGCCGAGACACTTAATATCAATGTGCCTTACCTTCACAAAATTGCTCAAACTCATACATAAGTCGATTTCCGATTGCTTTAAAATCTACCAGGCCTGGTAGATTTTTTCTTTTCTTTATTCTTAAACCGGCACCAACCGCTTGCTTATCACAAACAAAGATAGACAGAACAGTGGCGTCTGCTTAAAAGTTCATTAAAAAGGAAAAAGAAGAAATGGACTGGGAAAATGGTGGGTCGTGCGCGATTCGAACGCGCGACCAATTGGTTAAAAGCCAACTGCTCTACCAGCTGAGCTAACGACCCTGATAGAAAGTATTCCGTGAATGAGGTTACCATTTAAAGGATAAATGGTGGGTCGTGCGCGATTCGAACGCGCGACCAATTGGTTAAAAGCCAACTGCTCTACCAGCTGAGCTAACGACCCTCTCTGGAATGGGGCGTATTATACAAGCTGACAGACTTTTGGCAAGATGTTTTTACGGTTTTTTATAACTTTTTAAAGGTTTGAGACATAAATGGTGGGATCAGCAACACCCGCTTTTTCAAAGCCCTGTTTTCTCAAACGGCAAGAATCACATATTCCACAGGCGGCACCGTTTTTATCAGCTTGATAACAAGAAACGGTTTTACTGTAATCCACTCCAAGCCTGACGCCCGTTTGAATGATTTCAGCCTTGGTCAAATCAATTAAAGGCGTTTGAATATGCATCTTGTGACCTTCAACTCCAGCTTTCGTTGCTAGATTAGCCATTTTTTCATACGCCGCAATATACTCAGGGCGACAATCCGGATACCCTGAATAATCTACGGCATTCACCCCGATAAAAATATCGTCGGCCTGTAGTACTTCAGCCAACGCTAAGGCATAAGAAAGAAAAACCGTATTACGTGCTGGCACATATGTCACCGGAATCGTTTCTTTATCCACGCCAGAGACAGGCACATCAATCGAGTCGTCCGTCAATGCAGAACCACCAATCGCGTGCATATTCATTTCCATCACTCGGTGTGTCTTCGCGCCTGAAGCACGAGAAACTCGCTCTGCAGCCATTAATTCGGCACGATGGCGTTGGCCATAATCAAAACTAATGGTATGACATTCAAACCCCTGCGCTTGTGCAATCGCCAGAACCGTGGCTGAATCTAAACCACCAGACAACAATACGACGGCTTTTTTAGTATCGACACCCGCCACTACTTAACTCCCATTGCCGAGAGCCTCTTACGAGCTTTTTCTGCCACATTCTTTTTAGGGTAGTCTTGAATCAACTGTTCATACAATGCTTTTGCTTTCTTTTTCTCACCCACTTCTTGATACATATCTGCTGCTCTTAGCATGGCTGCAGGTGCTTTTAGTGAAGTTGGGTAAGTTTCATAAACATCGATAAAGGCTTTCAAGGCGGCTTTATCATTTCCCAATACCGCTTCGGCTTCCCCTTCCCAGTAAGCCGAATTACTGGCTAAATCACTGTTAGGGTAGGATGCTTTAAATGCTGAAAAGGCTTTACTGGCACCCTGATAATCCGATTTTTTCATCAAAGCAAAAGCGGCTTCATAAACACGTTTCTCTTTGGCCGTAGCTGAGTGTGTCATTACACCAGAGGTAGAAGAAGATGACGCAGTAGCAACGTCTTTACCTTGCGACTCGGTAGAGGTCTCTTCCGGCACAAGAACGGACGAAGATCCCCCATCTTGAACGTTTGATGCAGAAGATTGTGATGCTTCAAGCACGCTCAAACGCTCATCTGCTTCTTTATATTGTTTAGCCAGTTTTTCTTGGGTTTGCTTTAGCTGGTAATTTAAACGATCTACTTCATCATACAAACTTTGAATTTGGCGCTGCTGTTCTGCCAAACGTCGGCTTAATTGAATAAGAACAGGGTTATCCGCCATTCTTTCCAGACGTTGCACCCGCTCTTCTATCGGCTGCGGTGCAGCACTCGCTACAGGCATCACACTGTTCAATATGGCTGTTGTAATGATCAAGGAAAGCGTCTTTTTCATTTTAAATTCCGATATTTTTATTGAGCTTTAATTTCAACACGGCGATTTTTCGCCCAAGCTTCTTCATTATGCCCTTCCATCAAAGGAAGTTCCTCTCCTAATGAAATCACTTCAATACGGTCTTTATTCACGCCATACAGCATAAAGGCCTCCGCTACAGCTTTAGCACGTCTTTCCCCCAAAGCTAAATTATATTCCGGCGTCCCTCTTTCATCTGTATGACCGACCAACTGAATTTTTTCTGATGGATTATCAACCAATATAGCAGCATAATGCTTAACCGTTTCTAACGATGTATCATCGACAATGTATTGATCATAGCCAAAATAAATCACAGGTTCAAAGGTCTGGCCCAACGCTGGAACATCTTGACTCATGGCATTAAGGTCTTGACTAGCCAGTTCTTCACTACTGACATCTGAACCATTCGTTTTTGTTCCCAGGACTTCAACCTCATTCACTTCTCCAGAATTGGCTTTTTCCAATTCCAAACGCGCTTTTTCAGCATAATCCACTTCTTCTTGTGAAACAGGTTCAATATTCATATCCGCATCTTCCCCTTTCTTAGGGGTATTGGTACAGGCAGCTAATGAAGAGACCACACCTAGAGCAACCAACAATTTTAATTTATTCATTTTAAACTCCTTAAGTTTAAACTGTTATATACCTGATTCCGCGATTTGTATAAAAAATATTAACGGGGTAAATAAGGCCCCCAAGAAGGAGAGCGCACTTCTCCTTCTTGAACACTTAAAATTTGTGTGACATTACTGTTCACAGAAACCACTGCCAGCTTACCTTGCCCCCCCTGATTCATCGCATATAAAATCATTTCGCCATTGGGCGAGAACGTTGGCGACTCATCTAGGTAGGTTTTGGTTAAAATGTTAAATTCTTCATTATATAAATCCAGCACAGCAATATGGAATCCACCATTAGCATGCACCATGGCGACATAACGTCCATCAGGGGAAACTGCTGGGTTGGCATTATAACGACCAATATAGGAAATACGTCGCATTTCACCCGTATCTAAAAAAACTTGAAAAATCTGCGGCTGGCCGCGTCGATCTGAGTTAAAAAACAAAGAATGTCCGTTCGGAGCCCAGACAGCCTCTGTTTCAATGGCCCAGTTACGTGTCAGTCGGCGAAGTTTTCGCGTTTTCATATCCATAATATAAACATCGGCTGAACCATCTTTAGACAAAGTCAAAGCCAGTTTCTTACCATCTGGTGACCAAGCGGGCGCCCCGTTAATGCCTTTGAATTTAGCAATAATTTGTCGGCTTTTTCCATCCAGACTTTGTAACACAATCTGGGAACGCCCATTTTCAAATGAGACATAAGCCAAATGTTGACCATCAGGCGACCAGCTAGGTGACATAATCGGCAAACTGGAACGTAAAATAGGTTGCGAGTTATAGCCATCTGAATCTGCCACCTCTAAACTATATTGCTTTTTGCCATTGATTGCTTTGACAGTGACATAAGCCATACGGGTATTAAAAGCCCCTCGAATCCCAGTTAATTCCTCATAAATCAGATCACTCATTTTATGAGCGACCTGTCGTAACAACGTTTTGGAGATACCGGACCAACGCTTTCCAATGACTTGTTCTTTACGTAGCAGGTCTACGAAACGCATCTCAATCTGGTATGTCCCGTTTGCCTCTTCGGTAATGCGGCCCATCAACAAATTATCGACACCTAATTGTTTCCACTGATGAAAGTCAATATCATCCAATGTCTTAGGGCGTGAAGGCAACTTCGTTTCATCCACCGCTTTAAATTTACCGCTGCGTAATAAATCATTACCAACGATGCTGGTGATGTTTTGCGGCGGATGTAGTTGTGTCCCTTTCCATTCAAAAGGCACCAGTGCGATTGGCACGGCATTATCAGAACTCTGATCAATCTGAATGGTTAAATCAGCATATGCTGACGCATTCCACATGAAGAGAAAACTGACTAGGGTGTAAATAATTTTTTTCATTTAACCTACTTCTAACGCAATAGTTTTAAGGAATTAAGGATTAAAGATAAATTTAATATTTCGCTCAAACAACTCTTTTATAGGAGGCATCGGAAGTGGCTCTGCTCGATATACCGCTTTTTCCGCATCCTTTTTAAACTGTTCATTAGCGAACTTATTACACTTCTCTACTTTAACGCTGCTGATCATGCCTTTCGGTGTTTGTGTAATCGAAACAACACATTCCGCTTTTTCAGACACTTTGGCCGCAGTACGCCAATTATCTTTCACACTGGCTGCAATCGACGAGATATAGGTTTCACGTAAGCTCAACATTTCTTTCTGTTTCGCGGCTTGACGTTTTTTCGCCTCTTCTTCTTCCAGCTGTCTTTGTAGAGCGGCTTCTTGCTGCAACTGCTCTCTGCGTAATTTCGCCTGTAAAGCTTCCGCTTCTAAGCGTTTCTTCTCAGCATTATGTTTTTTAATCTGTTCTTCAAGCGCTTTTTTCTTAGCTTCTTCTTGTTGCCGTTTCTGTTCTGCTTCAGCAACAAGCTGTTTGGCTTGTTCACGTTTCTTTTCAGCTAATAAAGCTTCTTTTTTAGCACGTTCTGCAGACTGTTTGGCCTCTTGAGCCCGCTTCTGTTCCGCTAACACCTTTTGACGCTCGATTTCGGCCAACCGTTTGGCTTCATCCGCTTTACGCTGTTCAGCCAATGCTTTGCGGCGTTCGGCTTCGGCTTTCTTTTTCTCTTCTAATTGTTTTCTTTTCAATTCTGCCAAGCGACGTTTTTCGGCTTCTGACTGACGCTTCAACCTTTTTTGCGCTTCAAGCTTATCCGCCTCTTCTTGTTTTATTTTTGCCAATTGCTGTTTTACCAATGAAGAGTCCACTGCAAACGTTTTCATAGGCTGTATTTGCTTGATCGGCATTTGTTCAGATTCCGATGTTTCTCCATTTAACTTTACTTTTAAAACATCTTCTTCTTGAAACGAACTATAAACCAAGCCGATCGCAATGAGAATGTGTAACGCGATGGCTAAAGCCATTGAAACAGGGTGACGAATAATAAATGCAAACATGTTATTTCTCTTCTGGCTCCGTCATCAATGAAACCTGACTGACGCCATTTGCTTTAAGTAAAACGAATAGATGAACGACCTTTCCATAAGGTGTCTGACGATCACCTTGAATATAGAAAGGTTGATTAGGTTTAAGTTGAGAACGAGCAACCACCTCTGCGACTAACTGTGATAAGTCTTTTTGACCTAATACTCTATCCGGATTTTCAGACGTTTTATAAAATCCTTCCGCAGTAACGGAAATCACAAACGGTTTTATCGGTTTAACGACATCTGTCTTTTGTTTGTCTTGAATGCGAGGTGTCTGAGGCAGTTCAACCGTTACCGCTTGTTGCACAATTGGAGCGGTAATCATAAAAATAATTAACAAAATCAATGTAACATCAATATAAGGTACAACATTGATTTCTGCCATAAGACGCTTTTTATGCTGCGATCTGAAAGAACTCTGCATCATAGAGCTACCCTTAATCTTGTGTCTTTTGTTCGGTCATATGGGATTGACGCTGAATAATCGTTAAAAAACCTTCAGCGAAATTTTCATACTGACCAATAACTTTATCGGTATTGACACTCAAACGATTATAGGCAATGACGGCCGGAATCGCAGCAAACAACCCCATTGCGGTTGCTATTAAAGCTTCCGAAATCCCTGGCGCAACTGACGCTAGGGTTGCGTTTTGAATATCGCCCAATGAAGAAAATGCATGCATGACCCCCCAAACAGTCCCGAACAATCCGATATAAGGGGCTGATGAGCCAACCGTTGCCAGTAGCGGTGTTTGATTTTCTAGACGTTCAATCTGCTTTGAAAACGCCACCCGCATGGCTCGCTGTGTGCCATTAATCAAGTCGGCTGAATCAATGACACCCTGACTTTTCAAACTCATAAACTCTTTAAAACCGGCTTCAAATATCTGAGCATTCCCCGTGTTATCGGCTTCACGAGTGACCTGGTTATATAGCCCCGTTAATTCAGGTGTATTCCAAAACAGCTCATCGAATTCCTTGGCCTCGCGTTTTGCCTTACGTAACTGATAAGATTTAGCGAACGTTATTGCCCACGCCATAATTGACATCAATAATAAAATAACCATCACTGCTTGAACAACAGGGCTGGCATCTAAAATTAATTCCATTAACGAATGATCATTCATCTTCTAAATTCCTTTCTGGCATGGTTAAACCGAGGTGTCGATAAGCCGTTTGGGTTACGATTCTGCCTCGTGGTGTACGAATTAAAAAACCTTGTTGAACAAGAAACGGTTCAATCACATCTTCAATCGTTCCTCGCTCCTCACCCAACGCAGCTGAAATACTGTCAATTCCAACAGGTCGGCTTTCAAATTTTTGAATTAATAATTCTAATAGTCGTCGATCCATCTTATCAAGCCCTAGAGAATCAACTTCTAACAAGTTCAGCGCTGAGTCTGCAATCTCGGCTGTAATCACTCCATTACCTTTGACTTGAGCATAATCCCTCACGCGTCTTAAAAGACGGTTGGCGATTCTTGGTGTGCCTCGAGAACGTCGAGCTACTTCAAGTGCGCCGTCAGGCTCGGCAGACATGCCCAATATATTAGCAGAGCGCGTTACAATTTGTGCCAGCTCCTCAACTGAATAAAATTCCAAACGTTGTACGATTCCAAAACGATCCCTTAGAGGAGACGTTAACAAACCAGCACGTGTCGTGGCGCCAACTAAGGTAAAAGGTGGAATGTCGATTTTGACAGATTGTGCTGCAGGCCCTTCACCAATAATGATATCGATTTGAAAATCTTCCATGGCGGGATATAGCACTTCTTCGACAATAGGACTTAAACGGTGGATTTCGTCAACAAACAAAACATCATGTGGCTCTAAACGCGTTAGGATTGCCGCTAAATCACCGGGTTTTTCAATCACAGGGCCTGAGGTCTGTCGGAGCGTCACGCCCATTTCTTGAGCAATGATATTAGAAAGAGTGGTTTTTCCAAGTCCAGGCGGGCCGTACAACAAGACATGATCTAAATGTTCTTGGCGCATTTTAGCGGCATTAATCGAAAGCTGAAGCTGTTCTCGAACCGCTTGTTGACCAATATAGTCGGTAATTATTTGAGGACGAACAGACGGCTGAACATACATATCTTCTTCAAGCGACTGTCCACCGACAATACGATCTGTTTCTATCATCTCAACCCACTAACTTTAAGCTTTTTCAAGCCTGACTGAATAAAAAATAACGAATCCAATTATAATCTTTCTAACCAATTTTTTGAGTCGAATTTCGTTCTTGCTTCCATGAAAGCTTTTTCCTCAGGGCGAGATGTTTTTTTGAGTTTTATTTTACAGACTCACATGACTCACATCATTGAAAAACAGTGAAGCACTCACTTTTCAAAGACCACTTTAAAGCTTAACGGACTGCAGTGCTTTTTTAATTGTCTCTTCCAAAGTTAAGTCGGATTCAACAGCTTGTACCATTTTATCGGCTTGAGTCGGCTTATACCCCAAAGAAATCAGCGCTTCGACGGCTGAGGCTTTTTGATTATGCGGTGCAGGGGGTACCATTGTTTCTGATGAAACGCTGGAACTCGCTACGCTCCCCCATCCTTTTAAACGATCTCGCATTTCAATCACCAGACGTTCGGCCGTTTTCTTACCGACCCCTGGAATTTTTGTCAGCGCCGGCGCATCGCCAACCTCAACCAATCCGACGAAATCATTGACCGACATGGCAGACAAAATACCAATCGCCATTTTGGCACCAATACCATTCACTTTAATTAATTCTTTAAACAAGCTTCTTTCAAGCTCTGAGGCAAACCCAAACAACAGCATCGCATCTTCGCGCACATGCATATGCGTTAACAGCATCACCTCATCGCCAACTTCGCCGATGGCGTAAAATGTCGACATTGGGGCTTCGACTTCATATCCTACACCGTTGACATTAATTAAAATTTGCGGGGGTAACTTTGCGTGAAGTTTCCCAGATAAGAACCCAATCATCTCTTTTCCTTAAAACTTAGTGCCTTTTGAAATCTTTTCCGGATCAATACCAAGCGTTAAATAGCGATCATGGCAAAGTGCACCGGCTAGTGCATCTGCCGCATCTTCCTGTGGGCTTTCGGTCAACTTCAATAGGTTCTGAACCATAAACTGAATCTGGTCTTTCGTTGCATGCCCTTGCCCGACAATCGTACTTTTAATTTGCGTCGGAGTGTATTCCATAATCGGAATTTCTTTGATAGCAGCGGCACACAAAATGACCCCTCTGGCTTGCCCCAGCTTAATGGCCGAACTGGGATTTTTGTAAACAAACACCTTTTCAATCGCCATAACATGGGGCTGATATTGATCAATGATCTGACACACCGATTCAAAGATGGTCTTCAATCTTTGGGCCCCTGCCAGTTTTTCAACTCGAATCACACCACTGGAAACATAACTGGGATGAAACCGACCGGATTCAATAATTCCAAAACCGGTTTTACGCGAGCCTGGATCAATCCCTAAAATTCTTTGAAGTTGTGCCACACTAGTTCCTAAGTGCTAAAAAATAATTACGAGATAAGGTGCATCAATCATACCACCTCTGATATTTGACCGTCCTCTAAACACAAAAAAACCACCAGGCCTGGTGGTTTTGAAGTTAACCGCTCATTATGGGTTGGTTTTAACCAGTCCCTTTTCTCGCGAAAACGTCAACATGCGTTCTACCGACTGTAAGGCTTTTAAGCGAATGGACTCTTCAATCACAATTTCACCGGTTTCATTTTCTAAGCAATCCGCTAAGTTCTGCAAACCATTCATTGCCATCCAGGGACAGTGCGCGCAACTGATACAACTACCGGCTTTTCCACCAGTTGGAGCAACAATCAATTGCTTTTCCGGAGCCAATTGTTGCATTTTATAGAAAATGCCATAATCGGTCGCCACGATAAATTTCTGATCAGGTAAATTCTGGACCGCTTCAATCATCACTCGAGTTGAACCCACAACATCAGCTAAATCAACCACTTCTGCCGGAGATTCAGGGTGTACGATAATTTTGGCGTCAGGATGCTCCTTGGCCAATTCCATTAATCCGTAGGTTTGGAATTCATCATGCACAATACAATGCCCTTGCCATCGGATCATTTCCACGCCCGTCTCTTTTTCAATCCAATGACCTAAATGACGGTCTGGCGCCCAGATGATCTTTTCACCTTGTTCTTTTAAATGCGTGACAATTTCCAAAGCATTTCCGGAGGTGACCACCCAATCAGCCAGTGCTTTGACTTCCACACTGGTGTTGGCATAAACAACTACTTTATGGTCCGGGTATTGCGCGCAAAACTCGGCAAACGCTTTTGGTGGACAGCTTTCATCCAAAGAACAAGTTGCGTTTAAATCCGGCATTAAGACTGTCTTTTCCGGGCTGAGCATTTTGGCGGTTTCTCCCATAAAGCGAACCCCGCAGACCACTAACATGTCTGCATCAGATTGCGCACCAAAATTCGCCATCTCAAGCGAATCCGCTACTTTCCCACCGGTTTCTTCAGCCAATGCCTGCAAATCATCACTGACATAATAATGCGCAATCATCTGCGCATTTTTTTCTTTTAACAGACGTTTGATTTTAGCTGTTAATGTCGCTTTTTCTTCGTCATCCAGACTCATGGCTGGCTGAGTTGATTGCGCGAGTTTGTCAATTCGCCCTAAAAGCTCTAGAGGAACTGTTTTAGCTAAAGAAGACATATATAAACTAGAACCTTAATTAAACTGATTAACTCGCATCTTTTGCGACAAGAGACTTACGGAAACGTAATTCAAGATCCGCCAACTGGGTGTTATCAACATTGCCTGGTGCATCGGTCAGCATACAGGCTGCGGACTGAGTTTTCGGGAAGGCGATTACATCACGAATCGAATCTCGATTGGCCATTAACATCACTAAACGGTCCAACCCAAATGCCATACCGGCATGCGGTGGACAACCATATTTTAAAGCGTTCAATAGAAAACCAAACTTTTCTTGCGCTTCTTCATCTGAAATACCCAGCATTTTTAAAACGGCGGCTTGCATATTGGTATCATGGATACGAACCGATCCACCCCCTACTTCTATACCGTTAATGACCAAGTCATAAGCGCGAGATAACATTTGATGCGGTTCATCATGATTTAAAATTTCTTCTGTCGTCGCTTTAGGTTGTGTGAAAGGATGGTGAATCGCCGTCATCTTCGCGGTTTTTTCATCCATTTCAAACATTGGGAAGTCCACCACCCAAACAGGCGCCCATTCTTTTTCGACCATATCGAGATCTTCACCAATCTTACAGCGCAAAGCGCCTAAGGCTTCATTGACAATCTTCGCTTTATCCGCACCAAAGAAAACAATATCACCATCTTCTGCACCGACACGCTGCATAATTTCCATCGCTTGATCTGGGAAGAATTTCACAATCGGAGACTGCAACCCGTCCAAACCAGCTGATAAGTCATTTACCTTGATATAGGCCAGCCCTTTTGCACCATAGATACCCACATACTTGGTATAGTCATCAATTTCTTTACGTGACAACTTTCCACCTTGTGGTACACGTAAAGCCGCCACACGCCCCATTGGATCTTTTGCCGGCCCCGCAAATACTTTAAAATCAATATCCTGCAATAAGTCAGCCACGTCAACCAGCTGTAGCGGAATACGTAAATCCGGACGGTCAATGCCATATTTCTCAATCGCTTCTGCGTACGTCATGCGCGGAAAGTCATCTTCAAAATTAACCTCAACGCCTTCTCTAAAGATCGTTTTCGTTAATCCCTCCATCATATTCATCACTTCTTCTTCGGTCATGAAAGAGGTTTCAATATCTAACTGTGTAAACTCAGGTTGACGATCTGCACGCAAATCTTCATCACGGAAACAGCGAGTAATTTGATAATAACGATCAAACCCTGACATCATCAACAATTGCTTAAACAGTTGAGGCGACTGCGGCAAAGCAAAAAACTTATTAGGATGTGTACGGCTGGGCACCAAATAATCGCGCGCGCCTTCAGGCGTTGATTTTGTGAGGATAGGCGTTTCCATATCCATAAAACCATTATCATCCAAATAACGACGCATAGAACGCGTCACACGATAACGCGTTCTCATAGCCGATTGCATTTCTTCGCGACGCAAATCCAAATAACGGTAAGTCAAGCGAACTTCTTCCGAAATATGTTTATCATCCAATTGGAAAGGAATCGGTTCTGCAGAACTCAACACTTCCAAATTTTCTGCCACAATCTCAATCTTGCCGGTATTCATTTTCGGATTAATGGTTTCTGGCGTTCTGGCGCACACTTTCCCTTCAACTTTCAAGACGTATTCCGAACGAACACGTTCAGCAATTGCAAACATCTCTGCATTGTCAGGATTTACCACTACTTGAACCAAGCCTTCACGATCACGTAAATCAATAAAGATAACGCCACCATGGTCACGGCGTCGGTGAACCCACCCTGAAACGGTGACTTGCTGGTTTTCTAAAATCTCTGTTACTTGTCCACAGTAGTGTGTACGCATCATGTGTTTATTACCTTTCTTGCTGAATGTCGAGACATGCCCGAACGATTTCAATTCTTAATGGTTAATCTGTTAAATATAAATTCTGTTTTTTTTAATCTTGGGCTTTCTTGCCGGCATCGAAAAAATCATATTCCGAAGCAGTTTTTGGCGGTTCAATTTGACCAACTGCATTCTCTGTGCCGGGCCAATATGGAACGACGACGCCGCCAGAAATGACCATTTTCAAGGCATCATCCACACTCATATCGAGCTCTATAATTTCCGTATTCGACGCCATAATAAAAAAGCCTGATGTCGGGTTAGGTGTTGTCGGCACAAACAAATTCACCACTTCCGCCATATTAGTTTTAATCTGGGCTTCGCCTTGTGTTTTGCTGGTCTGAAAAGCCAAGGTCCATAAACCTGCTCTGGGATATTGCAACAAATACGCTTTTTGAAACGTTTGTGACCCATCGCCAAAAAGCGCTTCTGAAATCTGCTTTACCGCCATGTAAATAGAACGCACCAACGGAATTCGGGAAAGCAGCTTTTCCCAAATACCATATAAATAGCGGCCAAAGAAATTAGCGACCAACATGCCGGTGACAAAAATCAGGACAAACGACAAAATAATGCCAAATCCGGGAATGTGACGACCCAACAGCTCATCCGGTCTCAGATGCTCTGGCAACAATAGTAAACTTTGATCAAACAAATTGACCAAAAAAATCAGCGCCGCAATAGTAACCCCTAAAGGTAACCAGACCAATAACCCGGCAATCAAATAACGTTTTATGAATGACATTTTTTCGCTTCTCGGCAACGCAAATTAATAAATTAAAACAAGCCCATTATTATATAAGAATTTGGCAAAAGTTTGGCTGAAATCCAAGCATTCTTATTGAATTGACTCTTTTTTGTTCTTTCAGTCGTGCATTTTACAAACTATTAAACCTCACTATCTAATTTTATTGTTTTAGGCTATCAAGTTTGATGACTTTGCTCTAAGATAAATGCATTATTTTTCATCCACAATAGAGATTACATGCAAGACACTCCCACTATTTTAGTAACAGGCTGCTCCAGTGGAATTGGCTATCACACCGCAAAAACATTATTTCAAAAAGGCTATCAGGTCATCGCAACCTGTCGACAGGAAAAAGATGTGGCACGGCTCAATCAGGAAGGCATAACCTGTATTCAGATGGATTTGGCAGACCCGACCTCGATTCAATCAGCTGTTCAAATTATCTTAGCCATGCACCCTGTTATTGACGTATTATTCAACAATGCGGCATTCGGCTTACCTGGCGCGGTGGAAGATTTAAGCCGCGATGCACTACGTTTTCAGTTTGAAACCAATGTATTCGGCACACAAGAGCTCACCAACCTTATTATCCCTGTCATGCGTGCCCAAGGTCATGGAAAAATAGTGTATAACAGTTCGATTTTAGGGTTTGCCGCCATGCAATATCGCGGTGCCTACAATGCAAGCAAGTTTGCCATTGAAGGGCTTGCAGACACACTCAGGCTGGAACTTAAAGCAGACAATATTCACGTTAGCTTAATTGAACCGGGTCCGATCCGCTCCCACTTTCGCGCAAACGCTTACACGCAATTTAAACACTGGATTTCCCATCCAGAACAAAGCGCCCATCACAAAAATTATCAGGCGATGATTAACCGACTGGAAACTGTCGGACCTTCAGCACCTTTCACCCTCGGCCCGGAAGCGGTAACACAGAAATTTGAGCACATCATTAACAGCCAACGCCCAGCGATTCGATATCGCGTAACCGTTCCTACCATCGCTTTTGCCTGGTTAAAAAGATTGTTACCCAACCGTTGGCTAGATTTTCTTCTCATTAAGGCAGGTGGAGATGGCAAACGCTAATCGTTTTTTCATAAAGCTCGTTATTTATCTCTTTGCTCTTACAAGCACTAACAGCTTAGCCAGCACCGCCTCCTCCGCTTCTGAAAAAGATTCTTCACGCCCCAAAATAGGCCTGGTACTCCCTGGTGGCGGTGCGCATGGATTGGCTCACATAGGCGTGTTAAAACAATTAGAAAAATTCAACATCCCCATTGATTATATTTCAGGCACCAGTATGGGGGCAGTCATTGGTGGGCTCTATGCTTCAGGTCTCAGCACCAGTCAAATAGAAAGCTTTGTGACCCATGTTAATTGGGATCAAACCTTTACAGACGACAACTCAAGACACTTTCTGTCTTTTCGACGAAAATCAGACCAATATGATTATTTTGTAAAAGGCGAATTTGGCTATGGCAATGGGCGTTTCAAGTTACCAAACGGGCTGGTGCTCGGTCAGCAGCAAGCAATCTTACTCAAAGGCATGACACTTGCAACCAGCAGCATCAAAGACTTTGACCAACTCCCCATTCCTTTTCGTGCTGTTGCAACTAATGTCAAAACAGGAGAGGAAGTCGTTTTAAAATCAGGCGACCTTTCACAAGCACTTAGGGCCAGCATGGCAGTTCCCGGTATATTTGCACCTGTTTTAATTCAAGGACACTACTTGGTGGATGGTGGCGTCACCAATAACACTCCGATTAACATTGTCAGAAACATGGGAGCAGATATCGTCATCGTGTCAGATATTCACACCACTAATGACCCTAACATGGAAATGGACTCATACGTCAATATTGGCGGGCAAATCCTCTCCAGCATGATTACGGCTAACAGCTTAAGGCAATTAAAAACACTCAAGTCACAAGACATATTAATTCGGCCCACCATCCCAACCACTATCAGCCCCACGAACTTCAGCGATGCCAAAAAAATTATTGAGATCGGCTATCATGCATGTTTAAGCCAGCTAGAACCTCTTAAAAAACTCAGCCGACCCGGCTACACTGCACCCGATCCCAAGAAGACACTTCCTATAATCGATGCCATTCAAATTCACAATGACACTTCTGTTTCAAATCAACTTATTCGCCAGGCGATACAACAAAAAACAGGTACGCTAATTGATCGAACACAGTTGGAAACTGACATCACAAAACTATACGGCTTAGGTTTTTTTGAATTGGTTACCTATACCATCGAGCACAAAGATCAAAAAAATGTCCTAATCATCCATACTCAAGCTCCTTCTTGGGGACCACATTTTTTTAAATTAAAATTTAATTTGGCCTCAAACCTGGATGACTCTAACATTTTCAATCTCGGGCTACGCCATACTTATGCGCCAGCCAACATGCTCGGAGCTGAATGGCGAAACAAAATAGAAATAGGCCAAACACAATTATTAAAAACCGCTTTCTACCAACCGTTGTCCTATAGCCAAAAGCCGTATATCGAACCTTCGTTTCAAATTAAAAAACGAGTGTATAGCTTAGGAACAGAATCGAATATCACTTCCGTGCAACTAGAACAACAAACCATCTCTCCCAAACTGGCGTTGGGGTATAACTTTTCTCAAAACTGGCGAGCTGCAGTGTCTTATCAAAATGACCAAGGAGATTTAATCTTAGGTAAGTATGCCAGCTCACAAATAAAAGAACATTACAGTGATAATATTGTCAGCGTTGGATTACACCATGACAGCTTAGATCAGGTAACATTTCCACAAAGAGGAACCTTACTCAACCTGTCTTACCACAACACACTTGAAAACTTTGACCAAGCCAATAAAGTTATTGAGTACAAAGGACTGCTCTCGAGTTATTTCTCTTATCATCGTCATACCTTTAATCTACACATTGAAGCAACCAATATTGAGGCAGAAAATCAGGACAACATCCATCGTTTCTATTCTTTGGGAGGCTTTCAAAAACTCTCCGGTTATGCAGAAGATGAGCTGATTGGAAATCAGCTTCTTTTTGCTAAACTAAAATATTTATACCGATTCTCTGCTACCAACAATCCTTTAGATTTTCCTTATTACATTGGAGCAACACTGGAGGCAGGCAACGTTTACGACAAAGACGCCTTTACCAATGGCATCTCATCAGACATCAGTTGGCAGAACACCAAACAGGCGGGGAGTATTTTTTTCGGAATGAACACCTTTGTTGGTCCGATTCACTTTGCTTATGGATACCACAACAACCAAAGACAATCGCTTTATCTTTACTTCGGCCATGCGTTTAATTAAAAATACTTTTTAGCTTTCAAACAATAATTGATAAGGACGTTCAATTTCCTGCACAACCTTTTGCAGGCTGAAACTTCGAACTTCTTCAATAAAGCGCTGTCCGGTAAAGAAAACTTGTAATGTAGGCAGTGTAAACACACCTTCCTGTGCACAGATATCCGTTACTTCATGACAATCCACATAGACCATTTTGATCTTTGGATACCGCGCTTCAACCAACTCGATCAACTTAGGTTTGATTGAGTGGCATACATTACATTCTCTCCCACCAAACAACACCAGCAACGCATCTTCTTCTCGTTTCAAACGATCCAACATTTCTAGCGAAGTAATATCTTGCATATCTTTCCCTTATAAAAACCTTTAAAAATAGCCAGGCCTGGCCATCTTACAAAGTGGTTAATCCAACTTACTCAACCAAGCTGCACCACGAACGCCACTGGAGTCACCCCATTTAGGCGGAACGAGACGAGTTTCCACCTGATCACTAAAGACCCACTGCCCCCAAAGCTGAGGGACCCGTTGATATAAAAATACCATATTAGACAGCCCACCACCCAGCACAATCACATCCGGATCAACGATATTGATAACACTCGCTAATCCTTTAGCTAACCAAATGGCATAAGTTTCAAGCATTGCTTGTGCAGCGGTATGACCTTGCTGAGCTAGCGCATTGATTTTTTGTGCCGATGCGACCTCACCTGTCATCATTTCATAGTGTTTTGACAATCCAGGCCCAGATAAAAACGTTTCAAGACATCCCTGTAAACCACAATAGCATGCATTTTCAGTGTCTTCATAAGCGCGCCAAGGCAAGGGGTTATGCCCCCATTCTCCTGCAATGGCATTCGCTCCATTAACAATATGCCCATCTACAACCAAACCACCACCACAGCCGGTTCCCAGAATCACACCAAACACCACCTCTTCACCGGCTGCACCCCCATCAGATGCTTCTGACAAGGCTAAGCAATTGGCATCATTGGCTAAACGGATTGTCATCTTCAATCGTGAAGCTAAATCACCCCGCAAATCCTGACCAATCAAACAAGTCGAATTGGCATTTTTAATCTTCCCCGTCTTTTTGGAAACCGCTCCCGGAATACCGATTCCAACTTGGTCAAAAGGACCATAGAGCTCTTCTGTTTCTTGCACCAGCGTCACGATGGCTTCAACAGTCTTTTTATAATCACCTTGGGGTGTTTCTATGCGTTCACGAAACAGGACCTGATGGTCAAGACCCAGCACCGCAATTTCAATTTTTGTCCCGCCTAAATCAATGCCGACTTTCATTTTAATCATCCATTTTGGTTAAACAAACCGTAAAGTCATTTGGAAGATAATCCTGTCTGACAAACACTTGAGCTGCAAATTCTTCACAAAAACCCGTTATCGCTTTCGGGTCAAAACTCTGTAAATCGGGTCGTGAATTTGTCCATTCATGCGCAGCATTTAATAGATTAAACACCACGCCTTGTCGGCACAGTGCATACATTTTTTGAATCATTGTCTTGGCATACATGCCCTCTAAACCATAAGGGTCAACCACTTCATTCATCGCGCCCGAACAAACGACCCAATCAAAAGAAGCGTCAGACCAATCAAAATCAAACAACTCTCCACTCAACAAATGGATGTCTTGATACTTGAACTGCCCTGCTTGAACCATATCAGGCGAAACATCAATGCCGATATACTCCACCTCAAATTCGGATTTTTTCAGATACGAACACAAATCGCCAAAACCACAGCCTACATCCAGCACTGTAATTGGCTGGTTCTTCTTTCGCATGCTGTGCAAACGAATAAAGTCTATTAAAATATCAAAACGTTTTTCTTGGACGGATTGACTGCTCCAAAATAAAGCCGTCGCTTGATACCCTCTTTCTTGAATTGCATGCTGATGGCGTTTAATAATTCGTTGCCGCTGTTTATCTGGGAGTTTCATTCTTACAAGCTCTTTGCATAAAATTCATGAAGCCGTTTCCAAGCTTTTTAACCAATCAATCTCTTCGTCACTGAACCCGGCATCTTGCCGTGCTTCAAAATTAAAAGGCCCTTTTAAATCGCCATGAAAATAATTTTTAACGATATCGGTAAACGTATCAAATGGATTGAGATTTCTTTGGTGGCACAAATAACGAAACCATCGTGTCCCCACTTCTACATGGCCGATTTCATCATTCAGTAAAATTTTTAGAATCTCTACCCCTCTTTTATCACCTACCGCTCGGAGCTTTTGAATCATACTTGGTGTCACATCCAACCCTCTTGCTTCCAGTGTCCTTGGAACAAGAGCCATTCTAACCAACGGATCATGGTCGGTTTCATACGTCGTTACCCAAAGTCCATTATGGGCGGGGAAGTCACCATATTCATACCCTAAATGATATAAATGTTCACGTACCATCTGAAAATGGTAGGCTTCTTCACCAGCGACACCCAGCCAATCTCGATAAAACTCTCTGGGCATATCTTGAAACCGATAGACCGCATCCAAAGCCAGATTCACCGCATTGAATTCAATATGCAAGATGGAGTGCATTAACGCCGCATGCCCCTCCTTGGAACCTAAACGTCGGCGAGGTAACTCTTTTGGGGGAACCAAATCTGGTTTGTCTGGTCGTCCGGCATCGGGTACTTTGTGAAGTGTTTTGGTCGGTTCAAAATTGAAAGCGCCTTCTGTCCAATGTTGTTGCAACATTTGTAACTGTTGAACTTTCTCATCCAACGCCGTTTCCATCAGACAACGGTACACTTCTTCAAATAAATTATAACTCACACGCATCTCTTAATTTTGGAATGAAGAATTGTTAATATCCAGAAACAAAAAAACCGGCTTTAAGCCGGTTTTTTCAGTCCTTAACAAGGTGGCTTACTTATTGAAGTAGTAAGCTGCTTGTAAATAAGGTGTACCACGATATTGCTTAGCGTCAATTGAATCAAACAATTTTGCCCACTTAGCACGATCTTGAGGTGTCATTACAGAAGATGGGTTACGAGCAACAGTCTTATCGCCATACTTCGCTTCGATTTTGCTTAACTCACCAAAACACTCAACTAGAGTTGTTTTTTGCTCATAAGCACGAGCTGCTTCAGACCCTTTAGTGTTTGCTAGCTTGATAATTGTATCGCCGTCTGCAACACATAGGTCATACTTAGATTCTGCTGCTTGAGCATTTAAAGAAAACACAGCAACTGCTGCTGCGAAAAGTGCTTTTAGTGTCAATTGTTTCATTCAATCACTCCAAATATTAGGACTTAATTATTTAACGCATCTATTTTCAGCTTTTTCGGCTTAAATTGCAACAGAAAATCGTTGCTTTACACTAGAAAATAATTAATCACTCATAAGCTCAGTTTATATTCAAATCCCTTAGTCAGTGGACGCTGAATAAGTTTTTGAATAAACAAAAAGCCACCAAATAATGACAAACCCCAACGCCAACATAAAAATAATTTGGGAAACGGCATGCCAACCTGAAAAACTCATTCCTAGAGCTTGTGCATCAGCCCCTGCAAGCTTTAATTGTGCCATGATCGGGGAAAGATACAAAGCATTCAGCAAAATGAGTAACAGAG
Organism: Hydrogenovibrio crunogenus; assembly: GCF_004786015.1. Lineage (NCBI taxonomy): Bacteria > Pseudomonadati > Pseudomonadota > Gammaproteobacteria > Thiotrichales > Piscirickettsiaceae > Hydrogenovibrio > Hydrogenovibrio crunogenus. Next base: position 981,677 of record NZ_CP032096.1, on the reverse strand, counting down.
AGACCCAAAGCCATCCCTGTTTGTAGAACCCACGCTGTTTTCTTAGAAAGAGAATCAAAATAACCGCCAAAAGAATCAAAACATCTATTATGTAAAGTCCCGAGAAAAAAAGTCCCATAATTTTTCCCGCTACAGCAGATTCTAAATGACTAAACAAAACACTGGCAACCACGTATCCAATAGTAATATTGATGGATAAAAAGGCGACTATCAATGCGTTTATCATGCGTTAATTACACGCAATATCACGAAGATAATTAAACATATTGAATTTCAACAATTTCATATTCAATATTACCACTTGGTGCCTTAACCGTTATTTCTTCACCTTCTTCTTTCGCAATTAGCGCACGCGCAATGGGAGAACTCACCGAAATCTTATTGTGTTTAATATCCGCTTCTTCTTCTCCAACAATTTTATAGGTCACTTCTTCATCCGTATCGATATTCAAAATAGTGACCGTTGAACCAAAAACGACTTTTCCATTTGGATTCAATTTAGTGACATCGATAATTTGAACACTACCCAACAAAGATTCTATTTGTTTGATACGAGCTTCCATTAGGCCTTGTTGCTCTCTGGCAGCATGATATTCGGCATTTTCTTTTAAATCACCATGCTCTCTGGCTTCGGCAATCGCATTTGAAATAGCAGGACGCTCAACTTTCTTTAAATGTTGTAGTTCTTCTTGAAGTGCATCTGCACCTTCTTTTGTCATAGGATGTCTTTGCATTTTATATTCCTCTAACGTTTCTTTAAACAAAAAACGCCGAAGCATACTGCCTCGGCGCTCTCTGTCAAACCGTGTTTTTTAATTAGTCAGCTTGGAGCTTAGTCACTTTCTGGTTATCCAAGTAATCCATTGAAGCCACCATTGCTAAGGCGCCAGCCATTGTCGTGGTGTAACACGTTTTATGCATTAACGCTTCACGTCGAATGCTCGATGAATCTTTAATACTAACAGAACCGTCCGAAGTATTCACAATCAAATCCACCTCTTCATTAACAATCGAATCGACAATATTAGGACGTCCTTCTGTAACTTTATTAACGATTTCGCATTCAATCCCGGCTTCTTCAAGCGATTTGGCCGTTCCACGGGTCGCCAAAATCGTAAAGCCTTTCTTGATAAGCTTTTGGGCTAGATCAATCACTTTCGCACGGTCTGCTTGACGCACGCTTAGGAACGCTTTACCAGATGTCGGCAGAATGGTTCCGCCTGCAAGTTGTGCTTTTTGGTAAGCTTCAGGGAAAGTTTCTCCAACCCCCATCACTTCACCCGTCGACTTCATTTCTGGCCCTAAAATAGGATCAACTCCCAAGAACTTAATGAAAGGGAACACGGCTTCTTTAACAGAGAAGTAAGTTGGACGCACTTCCTTGGTAAAGTTCTGCGCGGTTAACTTTTGACCAACCATACAGCGGGCTGCAATCTTTGCAAGCGGACTGCCAATCGCTTTTGACACGAAAGGAACCGTTCTTGATGCTCGAGGATTCACTTCCAACACATAAATGTCTTCTCCCTTCACAGCAAATTGCGTATTCATCAAGCCGACCACATTCAAACCAAGCGCCATCTTTTCAACCTGGTTTCGAATTTCATCTTGGATATGCATAGGAATACTGTATGGCGGCAAGGAACAAGCCGAATCACCAGAGTGAATCCCTGCTTGCTCAATGTGTTCCATCACGCCGCCAATAACGACTTGTTCACCATCACAAACAGCATCGACGTCCAATTCAATCGCATCATCCAAGAAACGATCCAGTAATACAGGTGAGTCATTTGACACCTTAACCGCTTCCGTCATGTAACGCGTCAGGTCCGTATCGTTATAAACGATCTCCATCGCTCGACCACCTAGTACATAAGAAGGTCGAACCACCAATGGATAACCAATTTCATTTGCCAATGCCAACGCTTGATCTTCACTGCGTGCAGTTCTGTTTGGTGGTTGTTTTAATTCCAAACCATGTAGCAGTTGCTGGAAACGTTCTCTATCTTCTGCCAAGTCAATCGATTCAGGCGATGTACCGATAATCGGAACACCTGCTGCCTCTAGATCTTCTGCCAATTTCAAAGGCGTTTGTCCACCATATTGAACAATCACCCCTTTAGGCTTCTCTACTTCAACAATCTCAAGCACATCTTCCAAAGTCAATGGCTCAAAGTATAAGCGGTCTGAGGTGTCATAATCGGTTGAAACCGTTTCTGGGTTACAGTTCACCATAATGGTTTCGTAACCATCTTCACGCATCGCCATCGCTGCATGAACGCAACAATAATCAAACTCGATCCCTTGTCCGATACGGTTAGGACCTCCGCCCAATACCATAATCTTTTCACGATCAGAAGGGTTCGCTTCGCACTCTTCTTCATAAGTAGAGTACATATACGCTGTTGAGGTTTCAAACTCAGCCGCACAGGTATCAACCCGTTTATAAACGGGTCGAATATTTAACGTATGGCGGAACTTACGGATAAAAGCTGCGTCCGTATCAAGCAAATCAGCTAAACGATTATCAGAGAACCCTTTACGCTTCAAATTACGAAGCATCGTCTCATCCAACGCATCCAACCCACGTTGCTTGATATCGTCTTCCATGTCAATTAACTGCTTGATCTGTGACAGGAACCAAGGGTCAATTTTTGAAATATCAAAAACCGTCTCTAAGCTCCAGCCTGCACGGAACGCATCCGCAACATACCATAAACGATCTGGTCCTGGAGCACGTAGTTCTTGACGGAGGATGTCTTTCACTTCTTTTTCATCCATCGTCGCCAGTGGCATGATTTCATCAAAACCATTTTTACCGGTTTCCAAACCACGCATGGCTTTGTGAATCGACTCTTGGAAATTGCGACCCATTGCCATCACTTCACCGACTGATTTCATTTGCGTTGACAAGCGCTTATCAGCCAGTGGGAATTTTTCAAATGTGAAACGAGGAATCTTCGTGACCACATAGTCAATAGATGGTTCAAATGAAGCAGGCGTCGCACCATCAGTAATATCATTACTCAATTCATCCAGCGTATACCCTACCGCCAACTTGGCTGCCACTTTTGCAATCGGGAAACCGGTTGCTTTCGAAGCCAAAGCGGATGAACGGGAAACTCGTGGATTCATTTCGATGATAATCATTCGACCCGTTTCAGGGTTAATCGAGAACTGAACGTTGGACCCACCTGTTTCAACACCAATCTCACGCAAAACGGCTAATGAAGCATTTCGCATAATTTGATATTCTTTATCGGTTAATGTCTGGGCCGGAGCAACCGTAATAGAATCACCCGTATGAACCCCCATAGGATCCAAGTTTTCAATTGAACAGATAATGATCGCGTTATCGTTTTTATCGCGCACCACTTCCATTTCGTACTCTTTCCAGCCCAAAATGGATTCTTCAATCAATAATTCTTTCGTTGGAGACAAGTCCAAACCAAATTTACAGATTTGCTCAAACTCGGTTTTGTTATAAGCGATTCCACCGCCGGAGCCACCCAATGTAAAAGACGGGCGTATAATGGTTGGAAAACCGACTCTTTGCTGAATTTCCCATGCTTCTTCAAGATTATGCGCCACATCAGAAATAGGCATGTCTAACCCGATTCGAGTCATGGCTTGACGGAAACGGTCACGGTTTTCGGCTTTATCGATGGCATCGGCATTCGCACCAATCAGCTCAACACCAAATTCTTTTAACACACCATGATTGTCTAAATCTAAAGCACAATTTAGCGCTGTCTGCCCACCCATCGTGGGTAGAATTGCATCAGGGCGTTCTTTTGCAATAATGTTTCGAACTGTTTTCCACTCAATCGGCTCAATATAAGTGGCATCAGCCATCTCAGGGTCGGTCATAATCGTTGCTGGATTCGAGTTCACCAGAATAACGCGATACCCCTCTTCTTTCAAAGCTTTACAAGCCTGAACACCAGAGTAATCAAACTCACATGCCTGTCCAATAATGATAGGACCGGCACCAATAATCAGAATACTTTCTAAATCAGTTCTTTTTGGCATCTTTATCTTCCTATCACTTATGCTTGTTTATATTTTTTAATGTTTTCAATAAATTGGTCAAATAGAGGTGCCACATCGTGTGGACCCGGACTGGCTTCAGGGTGTCCCTGGAAACTAAAGGCCGCTTTATCCTTATGCTGTATACCCTGCGAAGAACCGTCAAATAAAGAACTGTGCGTGGCTTCCAAAGTGTCAGGCAAAGAGTCCGCATCCACTGCAAAACCATGGTTTTGCGCTGTAATCATGACTTTTTTCGTTTTCAAATCCTGAACAGGATGGTTACCACCATGATGGCCAAATTTCATTTTGACTGTTTTCGCCCCCGAAGCAAGCGCCAATAACTGGTGCCCTAAACAAATTCCAAAGACAGGAATATCGGTTGTTAATACTTCTTGAATGGCTTGAATCGCATAATCACAAGGCTCTGGATCTCCCGGACCATTAGATAAGAAAATTCCATCTGGCTTCATCGCCAATACTTCAGACGCTGGAGTTTTAGCTGGAACCACTGTCAGCTTACAGCCTCGGTCAGCTAACATACGAAGAATGTTACGCTTGATACCATAATCAAACGCAACCACATGGTATTCCGATTTAGACGCGCAATCAGTATGACCCTTTTCCAATGACCAGGTACCTTCCGTCCAAACATAAGTCTCAGATGTTGTGACTTCTTTCGCTAGATCCATTCCTTTCAGACCTGCAAATGTTTTCGCCTTAGCGATGGCGGCATCGGCATCAATATTTTCGCCGGCCACAATCACACCTGACTGAGCACCTTTATCACGAAGAATTCGTGTTAGCTTACGTGTATCAATATCTGAAATGGCGACAACGCCTTGCTCTTTTAAATATTCTGGCAATGACTTTTGCGCACGGAAGTTACTCATTAACGGAGGACAATCTCGAACGATCAACCCTTGCGCCATAATCGAAGGGGACTCTTCATCTTCTTCGTTTACCCCAACATTCCCAATATGAGGGTAAGTCAAAGTTACAAGTTGTTTGTAATAAGAAGGATCTGTCAGAATTTCTTGGTACCCGGTTAAAGAAGTATTAAAAACCACTTCTCCTACGGTTTCACCTTCTGCTCCCAGAGAAATACCCCAAAAAAGGGTCCCGTCTTCTAAAGCTAATAAAGCTGTTTGTGTCATTGATTTTTCCGCCCAACAGAAATGCAAAACTTTTAGGGAGGCACATATAAAAAAACGGAGCCAATTCCCTCTCAGGAACTCACTCCGTTTTTTTAGAAATTAGTGATTTTCACTAGCATTCCAGTACCGACCCCAATAAGCTAAAGTCATAAAAATAATATGACGTGAATTGTACTTTATTCAAGGATTTCTGTCTATATATAAAAGTCAATCATATATGAATTACTCGAAATAACATCATAAGTGTTTGCCCTCAAAATAATGACCGTTGATTTGGCATTTTCAACACACTTACCTATAAGACTTAAACAAAGGCTTCGCTTGTCTTAATAGATTTCAATCTATTACAATACTTTCTTTTTTAACTGGATAACATCATGCTGTCACAACAATATCATCGCCTCGTTTCTGCATTTATTATGTCTATCATGATGGTCTTCATTATGACTGGCGTTATTACAGCCGTTAATACCGGCATTGAAGGGGATTTTTTGTATCGCTGGTGGGAAGCAATGATTGTCGCTTGGCCAATCGCATTCATTGTCATTTTGCTTATCAGTAAACACGTACAAAAAACGGCGGCTAAAATTTGCTGCAAATAAACCTTCAGAAGCGCAATCAATTACAAACGTCTACATATAATAGTCGCCTAACCACCCAAAACAGCCAGGCCTGGCTGTTTCTTTAAAGAAAGAAACTAATCAAGCTGTACTTTTTGTCTTAAGGCCTTGATCCGCCCTTTTTTAGCTTTACTTTCCAAACGACGGCGCTGAGAGCCTTTGGTTGGTTTGGTCGCCACTCGCTTTTTTTTCACCACTGCGACCGATTTAATCAGCATTCTCAAACGTTCCAATGCACTTTCTCGATTAGCTTCTTGCGTACGAAACTGCTGGGCTTTAATGACCACAATACCTTGCTTTGTGATACGAGAATCACGCAATGTGAGTAGACGTTGTTTATAAAAATCGGGTAAGGACGAAGCCGCGATATCGAACCGCAAATGAATCGCGGAAGCGACTTTATTGACATTTTGCCCGCCAGCCCCCTGCGAGCGAATAGCAGTCAGTTCAATCTCACTATCTGGAATAGAAACCGTATTGGAAATAACTAACAAATCGAGCAACGTCCTCTTATGATACGTTAAATTTGGCTAGATAAACTTGATGTAAGCATAGCCTTGCTGTTGCAAATCAATCATTCGAGTATAAGCATCAAACACAATTTTGACTCCCGGCAATACATCATTTTCGGCCCAGCCATGCCCTTTCATTGTTACATGGCATAATTCAACGCTCACACCGTGATCCATCAATTCTTGCACAACCTTTTTGTTTGCATTCACATCAAAAGGATTACCGGTAAACTCTTGATACGGTTTGTCTTTTAACAGCCAATATCCTGCCGCACCATGCACCACAACGCTGATGTGAAGCTGTTTTTCTGAAACACCTTGTTTTTGGTAAGCTTCCAGTAACCCTCGGAGATAATACAACCCTTTCCCTATACCCGCTTCAATATTATTTTGGTTAATATCGTAAACAACTTTGATATCTTGTTTATCTTTAACCGTCACAATATTTGAATCTGCCGCAAAAGAAACGCTTGAGAACAGTAGCGCACTGAGTAACACAATCATTCTTTGAGTGTATCGAAGTGAAATCAACATAGACCTTCTCCTTGATAAAACAGATGCCAAACGCCATCTTCACAAAGTATATTACTTTTTTTCAGCTCTCTAAAAATGAATAAACCTTTAATTTAAAAAGAAAAACTTACTTTTCAGAGGGGTTTAAATGATCAGCTTCAAGTGCCATCGCCTCTCTCTCAGCTTTTGGAATATAACGCTCTTTCTTTTTAGGGCTTTTTTTGGCACTGGCATTCTTTAATCGCTTGGCGATTTTCTGAGAAATTTTTTTCTTGCGATTCATGACTGCTTACTCTTATGCAATGAAGTGGGAATGATGTCATTTTACTCTATCAATATTTTTTTATGCTTAATTTGACCCAAATAAAAAAGGCGCTCATTAATATGAACGCCTTTTTTGAAAGTTAACTGAAAAAACGATTAACGCAGATTCAATACATCCTGCATATCAAACAACCCTGTTTGTTTATCAGCCAACCAATTACAAGAACGAGCCGCCCCTTTTGCGAAGGTCATTCGACTAGAAGCTTTATGGGTGATTTCCACACGCTCACCTTCTGTCGCAAATAAAACAGTATGATCTCCCACAATGTCTCCGGCTCGTACGGTGGCGAACCCAATTGTACTCGGATCTCGCTCACCGGTAATGCCTTCTCGACCATACACAGCACATTCTTTTAAGTTTCGACCCAGGGTATCAGCTACCACTTCACCCATTCTCAAAGCAGTGCCTGAAGGCGCATCCACTTTATGGCGATGATGTCCTTCTATCACCTCAATGTCATACCCTTCATTTAAAACTTCTGCTGCTTGCTTAAGAAGTTTTAATGCCAGATTCACTCCAACACTAAAATTAGCTGCAAACACAATCGCAATACGCTGCGCCGCTTCTTTGATGACTTTTAAACCGGCCTCATCAAATCCGGTCGTTCCAATCACAATTTTTTTATCATGCGCTAAACAGACCTTAATATTATGAAGCGTGGTATCTGGCGTTGTAAAATCAATAAGTACATCAAAATCATCAGCGACCAACTCAATTTGGTCAACAATCTTCACACCTAATGTTCCCACACCAGCCAGTTCACCTGCATCAGCTCCCACAAGAGAGGAGCCAGGACGTTCAATCGCAGCGGATAATTTTAATCCATCTGTTTGATTGACCGCATCAATCAAATTTTTTCCCATTCGACCCGACGCACCAATAACGGCTACTCTCATACCACTCTCCTAATTAGTTCCAAGGCCCATCTTTTTTATCTTTGCTATCATCTTCGTCATCACCTTTAAAGAAGGCTTTAACCGAGTCGAAAAAGCTATGCGTTTTAGGACTATGCTGTTTATGATGCTTACCTTGCAAACTTTCGTCAAATGCTTTTAGCAGCTCTTTCTGCTCAGCCGTCAATTTCACTGGGGTTTCAATATGCACTTCAACAATCATATCGCCCACATGTGCTGAACGTACCGATTTCACGCCCTTACCAGCCAATTTAAAACGTTGACCTGATTGCGTTCCTGCAGGAATTTTCAGATTCGCTTTGCCACTCAATGTCGGAACATCCATCGTGCCCCCCAGAGTTGCCGTTGCAAACGAAAGCGGCATATCGCAGAACAGCGTATTACCATCACGCTGAAAGATCTCATGCTCTTTCACACGAATACGAACGTACAAATCTCCGTGTGGAGCGCCTGGCTCTCCTGCTTCCCCTTCTCCTTGCAAGCGAATACGGTCGCCATTATCGACACCCGCCGGAATCTTAACAGAAAGGGTTTTGCTGCTGTGCTTATATCCCTCTCCTCGACAGGCTTTACAAGGTGTTTTAATCAGTTTCCCCGTACCATGACAGTTTGGACAGGTACGAGAAACCGCAAAGAATCCTTGTTGAACGCGAACTTGCCCAATACCTTGACAAGTAGGACAAGTTTGAACGTCAGATCCAGGTTCTGCACCACTGCCATCACAACTTTCACACAACTCTTTGGTTGGAATACGAACATCGACCGTCGTGCCGGCCACCGCATCTTCTAACGAAACTTCAAGTTCATACTGTAAATCATTTCCTGGTTGCGGCCCACGATGACCGCCTCCAAAACCACCACCGAAGATATCACCAAAGATATCACCGAAATCCGCGAAACCTCCGCCACCGAAGCCACCTTGTCCAGCGCTGCCATCCACGCCGGCATGACCAAATTGATCATAAGCCTGACGTTTCTGTGCATCGGATAATACTTCATAAGCTTCAGAGGCTTCTTTGAACTTATCTTCCGCTTCTTTATTGTCTGGGTTGCGATCTGGGTGATAGCGCATCGCCAATTTACGATAGGCTTTTTTGATTTCCCCTTCTGACGCAGTGGCAGAAACTTCTAGAATTTCGTAATAATCTCTTTTGCTCATAACGGTTTATTTCTTTTGATCTTTTTTAAAATTAGTATTCAAAACAATATGATCACGAAAGGTTATGCGTCATAAAAAAGCCAGGCCTGGTCATTTTTTAAACGTTAACAAGGTCACAATACTCTTTTGAATCGTAATTCATTCATTGATGGAACATATAAAAACGGGCAATCCCGAAGAATTGCCCGAATTATACCGATTTTGACAATCAATACACTTTTAACCCGTAAAAGAATTATTTTTTGTCGTCGTTTACTTCTTCAAACTCGGCATCGACGATGTCATCGTCGGCATTGTTTGCAGAACCTTGCTGTTCAGCACCCGCATCAGCACCTGGTTGAGCGTACGCTTTTTCAGCCAGTTTTTGACTTGCTGTCGCCAGCGCTTGAGTTTTCTCATCGATAACCGCCTTGTCATCGCCTTTAATGGCTTCTTCCAGGTCCGCAATCGCTTTTTCAATGGCTTCTTTTTCAGAAGCTTCAACCCCGTCACCTTGCTCATCTAAAAGCTTTTTGGTGCCGTGAACCATCGCATCCGCTTGGTTACGCGCTTCAACCAACTCTTTCAGTTTCGCATCTTCAGCAGCATGCGCTTCAGCATCTTTAACCATTGCTTCGATCTCATCTTCAGATAGACCTGATGAAGCTTGGATCGTGATGTGTTGCTCTTTGTTCGTCGCTTTATCTTTCGCAGAAACATTTAAGATACCGTTCGCATCAATATCGAATGTTACTTCGATTTGTGGCGTACCACGTGGTGCAGGTGGAATTTCATCTAGGTTGAACTGACCTAAGGACTTGTTCCCTGATGACATTTCACGCTCACCTTGAAGCACGTGAATGGTTACTGCTGACTGATTATCTTCCGCTGTCGAGAACGTTTGTGACTTACGTGTCGGAATAGTCGTGTTTTTCTCGATCAACTTCGTCATCACGCCACCCATTGTCTCAATCCCTAGAGATAAAGGCGTTACGTCTAATAGAAGAACGTCGTTCACATCACCTGATAAGACACCCCCTTGAATTGCGGCACCCATTGCCACGGCTTCATCCGGGTTAACGTCTTTACGAGGTTCTTTACCGAAAAATTCTTTAACCGCTGCCTGAACCATTGGAACACGCGTTGAACCACCAACCAAAATAACATCATCAATTTCAGAAGCTGATAAACCAGCATCTTTAAGTGCTGTCTTACAAGGATCGATAGAACGTTGAACCAACCCTTCAATTAGCGACTCGAACTTCGCACGGGTGATTTTCATGTTCAAATGCTTAGGTCCCGTTGCATCAGCCGTTACATATGGCAAGTTAATGTCTGTTTGCTCACGTGAAGAAAGTTCAATTTTTGCTTTCTCAGCCGCTTCACGAACACGTTGAAGTGCCAATTTATCCAGCTTCAAGTCAACATTTTGATCTTTCTTAAATTCGGTTGCGATGTAATCTACGATTACGTTATCGAAGTCTTCACCCCCTAAGAAAGTGTCCCCATTGGTTGATAAAACTTCAACTTGCTTTTCACCATCTAAGTCAGCCACTTCGATGATTGAGATATCGAATGTCCCCCCACCTAAATCGTAAACCGCGATTTTGCTATCCGCTTTGACTTTATCCATACCATAAGCCAATGCCGCTGCCGTTGGCTCGTTGATGATACGTTTAACTTCTAGACCCGCGATTTTACCTGCATCTTTCGTTGCTTGACGCTGAGAGTCATTAAAATAAGCCGGAACCGTGATAACCGCTTCTGTCACTTCATGACCTAAATAATCTTCTGCAGTTTTCTTCATTTTCATCAAGGTACGAGCAGATACTTCCTGTGGAGAAAGTTTTTTATCACCTACCTGCACCCATGCATCGCCATTGTCTGCTGAAATGATTTTGTAAGACACCATGTCCTTATCTTTTTCAACGACTGCATCATCAGCACGACGACCGATCAGACGCTTGATAGCAAACAAAGTGTTTTCCGGGTTCGTCACTGCTTGACGTTTTGCAGAATCCCCTACTAATACTTCACCATCATCAGCATAAGCAACAATAGAAGGTGTTGTACGAGCCCCTTCTGCGTTAGGAATTACTTTTGTTTCTTTTCCTTCCATGACTGCGACACATGAGTTTGTTGTCCCTAAGTCAATCCCGATAATTTTTCCCATAATTTTCTCCAAATTTCATCGCCAGACTAGGCGAGATATTTTTAACTTTAATTAAAACTTTTAACGTTACGTTGTATATAAGGCGGTTGATTTATTATTCAAGGCTTTCTTACAACTTTTTTCGTATTTTTTAAGATTTTTTATTCAGCGACCACAACGCGTGCCGGACGAACCAGACGGTCATTTAACACATAGCCTTTTTGGAAAACTTCAATGACCATTTGTGAATCATGATCCGGTGATGGAATCATCGTCATGGCTTCATGCAATTGTGGGTCAAACTTCTCACCTGCTGGGTTGACACGTTCAACATTGAACTTTTGCATCACATCCAGGAATTGCTTAAAGGTCATATCCAACCCTTCACGGATACTGTCAACCGTTACATCTTCTTTTGAAGATGCGTCCAATCCCATTTCCATAGAATCCAAAACCGGTAGCAACTCATTGACAAATTTTTCCAGAGCGAACTTATGGGCGCTTTCAACATCCATGCGTGTGCGGCGTTTTAAATTTTCCATATCCGCCAACGTTCTCAGCGCCAATTCTTTTTGAGATTCCGCCTCTTTTTTTGCTTCTTCCAGCATGGCTTCTAGGTCATGTTCAACCGCATCCTCTGCTTGATGCGTTTCTTCTGATACTTCCCCTTCAGCCGTTGCATTGTGTTGTTCTTCATTAAGTTCTGTCTTGTTATCAGACATAAAAAATCTCCAGAATATGATAATTTTAAATCACGAGGTTTATAAGGACGCATTTTGGGGATTCAACCCAAAAAGTCAGTTTTTTTATAAAAAAATTTACAATCAAAAAAAACCGCCAGGCCTGGCGGTTTATTTTTTCAGCAAGGAGCTTAAGATTCGAGCAGTCATATCGACTTTAGGTACGATTTTGTCATACGGCATTCGGCTGGGGCCCACCACGCCCAGCACCCCCATCACTTCACCTTCTCGCTCATAAGGCGTGGTAATCACACTGCAGTTTTGATAGGTTTCATTACCACATTCACTGCCAATGAAAACCTGAACGCCATTGGCCTGCATACTCTTATTGAGCAACCCCAACATATCAGAGTGCTCTTCAAAAGAATGGAACAGTGCTTTCAGTTTTTCTGCATCCGCCAATTCATCGTAATTGAGTAAGTTGGTTTTGCCTGAGACGAAATAAGGCGCACTCTTCTGCATCTTTTGTTCAATGACCTGATCCGTCGCTTCAACAATCGACAGCATCAAAGCGTCCATTGTTCTACGTAACTCATCCAAGCGTTCTACCAGCATTTTTTTCACCTCTGACAAATGGCGTCCGGCGAAATGCTCATTCAAATAATTAGCCGCTTGAATGAGTTGAGACGAAGAAACATCTTCTTCAAACTCAATAATTCGATTTTGCACATCCTGATCATTTAAAACCAAAACGACCAATACACGCTTGTTATTCAGTTTAACGAAATCAATATGACGTAACGTTTCTTGCTCTTGATTCGGCAACATCACCAAACTTGCCATCCCCGTTAATCCAGAAAGGATATTGGATGCCGAGCCCAGCAATTCTTCTTGCGTTTGTGCTTGAGTAAATCCGCGCTGAATTTCTTGTGTTAAAGAGGAGTTTAAAGGCTGTACCGTCAAGATAGAATCGACAAATACGCGAAAACCATGATCTGTCGGTACTCGCCCTGCAGAAGTATGAGGGGAATGAATCAAGCCCATTTTTTCCAAATCCGACATGACATTACGAACCGTGGCAGAACTGACTGAAACATCCGGCAATTTAGCGAGCACGGATGACCCGACAGGCTTTCCATCATTTAGGTATAATGCCATCAAGTGCTTAAAAAGTAATTGCGAACGATCATTTAAATTCATAATCAGACTTATATTAGGTTACTGCGTTATTGTTTGTTATACGCCCAATAATCAGAATTAAATGGTTTTCTCAGTTGACTATTTGGCACGAAGTTATCAGTATTATGGGAACAATTTTTTAATTTTCAAGCAGACTTAAGCAAATCCTGTTTAAAACACGATAGGCAAAGCATCAAGGAATCGGTCCATGTTTAATAAAATCGGTATTTTTGGTAAATACAGCGGCATTCAATCATGGGATTTGATTGATAAACTGATTTTATATTTTCAAAAGAAGCAGAAAAAGGTCATATTAGATCAACGGTCTTGTGCCGACTTCCCTATCGAGCGTTATGGCATAGAGCGCTTAGAACGAGATGCACTCATGAAAGAAATTGATTTTGCCGTTGTCGTGGGCGGTGATGGCACTTTTCTGGACGTCGCTCGGTGTATCGTCGATTACAACATCCCTATTCTCGGCGTCAATTTAGGGCGCTTAGGATTCTTAGCAGATGTTTCCCCTGATACGATGATGGTCACGCTGGACGAAGTGCTTGCCGATGATTACACCTGTGAAGAAAGAACACTGCTGCATGTGCTCATTAAAAAAGATGGCGAAACCTTATTTGATGAAGTCGCGTTCAACGATGTCGTTTTACACAAAAATGACTCGCCACGTATGATTGAATTCGAAACCTTTGTCGACAATCGTTTTTTGAACAGTCAACGTTCTGATGGGTTGATTATCGCCACGCCAACCGGATCAACCGCTTATTCGTTGTCTGCAGGCGGTCCCATCGTTGACCCGGGTCTTAACGCTATGACACTGGTATCGATTAACCCCCATACGATGAGCAACCGTCCAGTCGTGGTTTCGGGTGACAGCGAAATTTTAATTCGTCCGCATGATAACTGTAGTGGCACAGCATCGATTATTTGTGATGGTCAAGTGACCTTTCAAATTGAAGCCAAACACGAAACCTATGTGACACGCCACCCTAACTTCATTAAAATGGTGCATCCTAAAAACCATGATCATTATGAATTACTGCGTGCGAAACTGAATTGGGGTCAAAAACTTTAATGAAAAAAGCGCGTCTTCCGGCCAACGAATTTTGAGAACTGTATGCTACAAGAATTGTCGATTCAAAATCTTGCTCTTATCGAAAAACTTCAACTCAACTTTGACACAGGGTTCACCACCTTAACCGGGGAAACCGGTGCCGGAAAATCGATTTTACTCGATGCCTTAGGGCTGGCGCTAGGCGAAAGAGCCGACAGCAGTTTGGTGCGCCATGGCACCTTAAAAGCGGACATTACCGCCGATTTTGATATTACCAATCTGCCACAAGTTCAGGCCTGGTTGGCAGAGAATGAATTGGATGAAGACAATGAATGTTTGTTGCGTCGTACACTGACGTCAGAAGGACGTTCAAAAGCCTACATTAATGGTTTACCCGCCTCGGTTTCACAGTTAAAGATGCTGAGCAGTCTCTTGATTGATATTCATGGTCAGCACGAGCACCAATCGCTGATGCATACCAGTAAGCAATTGGAGCTTTTAGATGCTTACGCTCAACATGACGCCTTACTGAATGAGACGGAGAAAGCCTACCAGGCCTGGCAAAAACTCAATCAAGAATACCAAACGTTGCTCAATGACCAAACAGACCGCCAAAGCAAAATTGAACTGCTGAGCTTTCAGCAACAAGAATTCGACAAAGTTCAGCCGCAAGCAGATGAATTTGAAGCGTTGTCGGAAGAACAAAACAGTTTGTCGCACGCCAATGAAATCAAGCAATCGGTCTTTACCGCCTATGACATCCTAGAAGGCGATGGCGGTGTCACTGAAAAACTCAGCCATGCCATTTCTGAACTCGAAAAAGTCAGCGAATTTTCACCACAATTGTCCGATGTCTTGCAACAGCTGAATAGCATTCAGATTGAATGTCAGGAAGTCGCCGATGACATCCAATCACAAAACCACCAGGTCGAATTAGACCCTGAACGGTTACAAGTGGTCGACGAACGTTTATCGGAGCTGTTTGGTTTGGCCAAAAAATATCAGCTTGATCCGGAAAACCTGATTAACAAACATCAAGAAATCCAAGCCAGTTTGGCCGGTTTAATGCAATCTGGCGAATCACTTGAACAGCTGAAACAAAATATTGACCAGGCCTGGTCAGAGTTTAATCAAGCCGCTGAAGCTCTAACCGCTTCTCGTCAAAAAGCCGCCTCACAACTCAGTCAAACCGTGACCGAAACCATGCAAACACTCGGTATGGAAAACGGCCAGTTTGCCATTGATGTTCTAGCATCCGACAAAGCGACTCGCCTAGGATTAGACAGTACCCAGTTTAAAGTGACTGCCAATAAAGGCCAACCACTACAACCGCTTGCCAAAGTTGCGTCGGGTGGGGAACTTTCACGAATCAGTCTGGCTATACAGGTCGCGAGTGCGGAGGTGGCGAGCTTGCCGTCGATGATTTTTGATGAAGTCGACGTTGGCATTGGCGGCGGCATCGCTGAAGTGGTCGGTCAAAAAATGCAACAATTGGGACGACACCGCCAAATCTTCTCGATCACCCATCTCGCGCAAGTAGCGGCCTATGGTGATCAGCAGCTGAACATCAGCAAACAAACCCAAAATGACCAAACCACCACTCAGGTGATCGCACTCCAAACAGAAGAGCGCGTGCAAGAATTAGCGCGCATGCTCGGAGGAATGAAAATCACTGAACAAACCTTGAAACATGCGGAAGAGATGCTACAGACGGCACAATCTAACCGTTAGTCCCCTTTTCAACCTCAATGCGGTTTGATAATTGGAGCCTCCACCCCAGTTGTTTCTCCATCCGGAATGATATCCCAAACAGTGTCATTTAAAGGGAGCACATGTGGCTCTCGTCCATAAATATAACTTTGCTCTTCCACTATCACTTTATAAGCCTTGTTCAGCGTTAATGCTCTTTCTGTGGAAGGCTCTAACAAATGCGCTATATCATGATGAAGCGTTTCTACCTCAGCCGGTTTTAAGATGCCTTTCGAGTCGAAGAATTTATTTTTGACCTCTTCATTGTTTCGAAATTCATTCCCAGAATGATTTTCAAGAAGATATTGGGTATATTCCCAACGACCATCTTTCCATTGCGGCTCTTTCAGACCCGAAAGCCCTTTTTGAGACCAGTGAAACCAACCCGCCTGAAAATTAGAGCTCCCTAACTTTCGAGAAAAGGCAAAACTGCTGTCCGCTGTCACGCTCAACCCGGAGTGGCATCCTATACAACTCATGCTTTCTTCATACGTTTGTGGACGCAAATGCCCCGATTGATCTTCAATAAAGCCTTGGTAAACCCACCCTAAGCCGTTGATAACACCGGTTTCAGAATTGCCTGTAATGGTTCTTAGGCGGTCTGGAAATTGGTCACCTTCAATTACCTCTCCCATTGCCGCACTGTTCAGTTGAGAATAATTATTCCAGCTTTGCTTATAACTGTAACGAAGTTCTTTAACCCTTGGTGCTAATTCAATTTTTTGATCGGAATTCACATTTAGATACCGTACCGTATGGAGAAACTCCGTGCCTTCAGGATACAAACCTGCGGCAAGGTGAATGCGGCCTTTTTTCTGAAGCTGTTTTGCTTTTCCAACATAAGACATATTTTGACCTTTGGTGGGCGCCCACCGATAAACCACTTCGGTAGCCATATCCAAAACGCCATTTCGGTTTAAATCCACTTGATAGACGGATTCATCGGTTGCTGGAATGGCGATATTTTTTCGCGTAATCATGGCTTCAACAATGGCTAAATTCAAACGATAGACAATGCGTGAATAAAGACCTGCTTCTGTTTGACGCATGCTTTCAGGTAATCGAATCAAGACATCATCAGCGCTGCCATTGGTTGGCCAAAACGTTCCTAAAAATGGACTGTAAGCAAACGCTCTCCACCCACTGTCATGCCCTTGTGGTGTCACATCAAACCCTTCCGAATCAAAATTAAAAAAACAATCCGGTACATAACCATCCCACCGTTTATTTTGATTCACATCCCAATCAGAAGGCACCTGCTTACCTAAAGAAGCCAAGCGAATATTTCCCTCTTCATCAAAATAATTCGAGGATCGAACATATTTCAAAATATCCTCATCCGAGATTGCTTTAACAACGGCTGAACGATCCTTAAAAAGGTTAGTCCAACGATTGGTACGACTATAAGTTCTGAAGTCATAAGCCATTTGAAAAGCAGAGTCATCAATATAGTTAGGTTCCTGCCCAACCGTGTGACAGCTAAAACAAGGATTATGAACCTGTCCTCTCTTATTTCGTGTTTTGGTATAACACTGAGCCGGAATATAAGCGGCTTTATTATTGTGTATTTGATTGGATAATAAGTCGATGGCGACATGCTCACCTGAGTTCGAATTCAAACTGGTTTGGCTTTCCTTTTGTGTACTATCACACCCAGCCATTAGAGCCAACATCATGCCACTTAACAATCTTATTAAAATATTCATTACTTCTTTTCCTGAATAAAAAGCAGCACACCAAATTTCAGTTTGGTCTGATGCTTTACTTTAAAAAATAGGGATACAAAGACATTTGTACCCCTAAATATAATGTTTAACCTACGGCAATTTATTTAATCGTCGTAAAGTCGAAAGGCCCCATCACACCGGCTTGAGATTCTTTTTCTGCTGCCGTGGCACCCGCTTGTCCATCCATAGGATGCTGAGTGACTGCAGTCAAATAGCCGAATCCATTGATATTTTTATGCCAGAAAGGAGATGTTGTTTCGGCATCTAATGGAGTTGTTAAGATACGCGATAAAGACTTATCTTTGATGTTATAAGCCCAGATCATGTTGTTTTCATGTTTGCTGGTATCTTCACCAATTACCAAAATATCTGTGCCTTCCAAGAAAGTCACATTATCAGGATTGGAGATGTTATTGACATCACAACTATTCGCAGATAACGCCGTTCCAGAATAATCCGTTGCAATACCTGCTACTTCGCCAACCATATCGTAAGCAACATAATCAGAACCGATCGTGCTGTCTTTAGTCACGTTTAGTTCATACACGCCACCACACTTGTTATATGGAAGCTTAATATCATTATTTCCACCTAAATCATAAGTGGTATTGGCTGCACCATTCTTTGCATTGTCTTCCATTCCGCGAGCCACTTCTGAGATAGCGACATAAAGCTTGTTATCACGCGCATTGAACGTAATTCCTTCTTTCTTACGGAACTCAGACGTAGCACCTTTATAAGCGGCCATACGACGCGATTCCAAACGAGCCGCCAAGGCTTCATCTGTTGCATCAATCGCAGCATCACCGTTAACATCTTTAAGCTTTAAACACTCATTGCCAGCTGATGTATTGATGTTGATAAAGCCAGCTGTGGCACAAGAACCATCCGCTTGAGGTGCCTCTGTAGAAAAAATATCAGAGAACTTTGGCGCATCATTGGTCTGAACATTACCATCAGGGTTCAAAATCGCTTTAACCGCCGCATCGGTTGAATGACCCAAACTAACCCAGGTTATCGTTGCTCGCCCTAAACCATCAGCAGTAACTTGGTTCCACTTAGCTGCATATAAAGTACCGGCAGAAAGGTCTTCAGCCGCATCTGCAACAAACATAAACAAACTACCGTTTGTACCATCATCCGATAGATAAACCGTTTTCTTATCCGGCATAACGTAAGCTAGCTCATGCGCAAAACGCCCCATGGAATAATGCTTAGCATAATCTGCTGTTCCAGAAGCAGTGATTTTTACTTCAGGTGTCCAACCGTAGTAATATGGACTCATTTTAGTGGCATCATTGCCCCAGAACTTAGCCACCTCATCATAATAAGTATTCGACGTTAGACCTGTTACCGGATCCGCATTGGCTTCAACCGAACGCGCATCAGGTTCATACTCTTCTGACCCCAAGTGAGACTGCCAAGGCGTTGTTTGACCAGCACAATGTACATACCCACCAAAATCATCTTTTTGACTGATAAACTGAAGCGATCCGTCTTTTACAGACAGAGCCCCAGTCTTACTGTCTTGCTTTAGCTCATTCATATACATGGAGCCGATTTGACACTCATATTGAGAGACCATATACAGCTTATCGTTTTTTTGTAGAATCGAAATATGGTCTAACCCTGAGCCAACGCCCGAATTCGTCCCATTACAGATATACGCGGAACCATCTGCAAACGTAATCCCTTGATCCAAATAATCCTTAACCGCTCCCCAAGTTTCACCGGAAGAATCCAGTTCACCCGTTGCAAATAATTTGGTATACCCAATGGTTTGTTTCTGGCCGTTCACAACCACTTCAGACGTTGTTTGAAGCGAAGTTTTGGTAGCCGTATCACTAGGAACCGGAATCGAAGCAAAGCTAACATCATTATTACTTGATGTCAGATTAACGCCATCTTCGCCCTGTAAATCATTACAGCCAGTCAAAATAGCTGATGATGCTATAACCGTTGAAATCGCAAGTGTTAGTTGATTGAATTTCATTTCTTTAGCCCTTAAATTTAAAAAATTTATACCTTGAATCGGTGGCTAAATTTTAGGAAAGAAAATGATAGATATAATGTCAGTTTTGTGTAACTTTAACGACAAGAAAGTAACGGTTTTATAACAATTTTATGTAATGTAAAAAACAAAAAATGACAGAAAAGAAACTAGATTTAAAAAGGTCAATTTGGTTGGAATTGCTTTTGCTGAGCGACCAATGCAGCCATGATTTGATCTAAGTTTTTAGTATACGGAAACGACGAATCAAGCTCGATCAAAAGCTGCTTAACGGCTTCCAGCGTCGAAAAACTGGTCACATTTTTTTGTTTTCGAATTGAATAAACCGAAGGGGCCGTTGGGTAAATCTGCACTCGGGGCAAGGCTGCCAGCTCTGGATTCAAGAAAAGCATCTTTCGAGTTTTACGCCAGGTACCATCCAATACCAGAATACGAACCGATTCTAAACATTCGGTGTCTGCCATGTCCGCTGCACTGAGCACCTCTGGCGCATCGACACCGTCTTCAGGCGGATAAAGTAAAAAGGTTTTTTTAGTTTCGGTTAAATACGGTGACAACTGCTCATTGGAAAACTTTTCGCCGACCAAAAATTGAGAGCCTTTCAAACACCGGTGTGTTAAAAAAGCGGTCCCCTTTACCTGGTTCTGCTCTAGCGGGTGCTGTAAAAAAATTACTTCGACTAGCGGTTCAAAGGGGGCTATAGCATCACACAAACAAAGTGACTTCAGGCGTAAACAATCCGGGCATTTTTCTCTGGGCATTCTTAAAGTACCTGTTATTCATAAGCGCGCTATAATAGCAATATGACACAAGATTCACGAAGCATTTCTATCTCGCCACTCAATTCCCTTCATATTCAGCAGGCGAAAGACTCCACCTTTCGGCTTGGCAACCACTTTCTTAAAAAACACAAGCAAATGCAAGCGGGAAGAGAAACCCGACTTTATATCGCGCAACTCAATGACACAAAAATCGTCGGTGCTTTTTGGATGGAGATTCAACCAACCTATTGTTGGATTAGAAACGTATTCGTTGAATCATGTCATCGTCATCTTGGTATTGGAACGAAATTGCTTCGCTATGCCATTAAAGAAAATAAAAATATGTCTTACTATTGCTTTAATACTCCGTCTTTACACCCTTTTTACCAATCAATTGGGTTTGACGAAGTATTGGCCGATGAACTGCCCAACTCGTTAAAAACACGTTTATTACGTTATCAAGCTAATGGTAAAAATTTAATCGCCATGCGATTTACAACATCGTTATCTTAAAGCTATTTTTCGTATGGTTTTTAATCGACAATAAATTTCTATCCGCTGCTTTAAATAACTCAGAATAGTCTGAAGACGTGATTGCCCCTCCCATGCTCACACTGACATCCAGCGATTCCAGACGTTCATCATGGGTAATGGATTCTTGAATACGTTTGGCGACCCGTTCCACATCAATCAAGCTGATGCCGTATAACAACAACATAAACTCATCCCCGCCCCAACGAGCGACTTTATCACTCGGGCGAACACAGGAAGTCAAATGATTGGCAATGGTTTTAAGCACTTCATCACCGGCGCTATGCCCTAAGGTGTCATTCACTTTTTTAAAGTTATCCAGATCGACAACAAGCGCTCCGACAGCTAATCCATCCATCCCTTGAGCATTAATTCGTTCTAATTCATAGTCGACTAAACGGCGATTTCCTACCTTTGTTAAAGGGTCTAGTCGATTCTCATACTCTTTGTCATCCACTTGTTTTTTCAGAATTTTTCGATTGTTTTCCAAGGTCATCTCATGAATACCGGTAATGAATACCAGTGCTAATGATGCAAAATAAAAGCGACTCGACAGGATTAAATCCGTCATACCCCACTTTTCAAGCAGCCATATCATCAGCACCAATAAACACGCGAAAAAAATGCCAGACAATGCGCCTAGAATTTGAATGGTCGCCACTAAAATCGGGAATACCCAAAAGTATCCCGTATGATTATGGCCGCCATGAACCATCAAAAAAATAACAAATGCAGCATTGACCAGTAGCATAAAGGCCTTGCTCCACCATGTTAACCCTCGTTTAATAATATAAATACCAAACAAAAAAATGGCCAGTGTGAAGATACTTAACACTGAAAACAAAGGCCATTCTTGATTGAAGAAGGCAATGACTGCAAACACGGCAACGGTTAAAAAATAAACCGGGATTAAAAAAACAAACCGATAATCTGTTTTCACAAAGAATTGTTGAATACTCATTACATCACCCCTTGAGTATCATGGCTTTCTTTTAAAGCTTGAACATACAGGTATCGATATGTCTCTTCCAAATCATCAGAATCAGATCGTTCAAATGACTTGATCATTTTCAATAATCGCCCGTAATCGCCCTCTTCCTTTAAGATACCTTGAATAATGGCGTCATTTAAAGCCAAACCTTTGAGTAATTCTTCCATCGGTTTTTTAAGGATCACATCTAATAAAGAGAACATTCCTGTTAAATAGTAAGACTCTGGATTGACCAGTTTTTCATGCTGAGCACATAACCGTAAGAAAATAGCACGTGTTCTCGCAATATTAAAAACTTCGGGTACGACATCATCCATCAAACTCAATGAAATCATACTCGCCCATGATTGAACGCGCTTTAACCCAAATAAAACCAAAACCTGCCTCAAGGTTTCAAACTCCGGCATTTTAGCCGTGCGATGCTGTACCGCCAGCTTTACCAGCTTATGCATCAAACCGACATCTTTTGAAACAATGTCTTCCAGTTTGTCTAATGAAATACTCGGTTCGGAAAGGTTTCGTAGCAACTCGAACAAATGCAATTTAGAGACCGACAGTTGTTGGCCTGTCACAATCTCCGGCCTGGCAAAATAATACCCTTGAAAATAATCACAGCCTGCGTCTAAACAAATTTTATGAACTTCTTTCGTTTCCACTCTTTCGACTAAAATTTTGGTACGCGCACTGGCGACACCACGAATCTTTTGAACCAACAATGGAATCTTTTTTGGGGTTACATTTTCAATATCCAGCTTGATGATATCCGCCAAACGAATGAAAGGAATAAATTCTTTTTTAAAGATAAAGTCATCCAGCGCGATGGGAAATCCTTTTTGCTTTAAACGCCGAATGCCTGCTAAAGTGGCATCTGTCACCGGCACGGTTTCCAACACTTCACAGACAATACGGTTGGAAGAAAAACAAGGATCGACTTCAGGTTCAAAAAACGATTCTGGAAAATTGATAAAAGCTTTGGCGCTACCAACCAAGTCACTTAATTCTAACCCCATCATGGAGTTGTGAATGACGGTTGCCGTTGCATAATGGTCATCATCAAATACCGCTTCATTAGGATGAAATCCATTTCTAAAAAGAAGTTCATACCCATAGACTTGATTTGACCGATCAAAAATTGGCTGTCGACCAATAAAAAGTTTTTCCATTTATCAAACCTGATTCTTGGCCTTGAATAAAAAAAGACCTAATATGTTCTGAGATGGTAAATTGTACTTATTTCTGATTTTATAACAAAAAATTAATCATTGGAAAAAAACCTTAAAAAATTCATTGTAATCATCAACGTACTGTTAATAACTCATCCCAACGTGTGGTATAACGTTTTGACATTTTAGAGCGCTTCATCTGCCAGGTCTGGCCGTTTTTATGCCCTTCTGCGGCCAATTGAACCGTTCCTTTTCCCATATGTTGATTTAAGGAATCCATGACCTGCATTAAACGATCTGATTTTGGGTTCGCCGAATATTGCGGATTGGGGGCAAAGCAGTCAATCTGAACCGCACCTTTTTCCGTTACCCCTGATAAAACCACACCTGCTTTCTGATAGGCGTAGCCTGACCGCCAGATTGATCTTAAAGCACGTTTCGCTAATTTGATTAACAAGACAGAACTGTCCGAAGGGTAAATTAAAGGTAAGGTTTGTGCATTCTGATAGTAACGTTGCCTGCCTTGAAAAGGGCTGGTTCTAATCGATACGGTCACAAACTGACACACTTTGTTTTGGGCACGCATTTTTTCTGCCGCACGCACAATATAACTTGCCACCGCTTGTTCCATTTCAGCATATTCCGTCACAGGGTTTCCAAAAGAGCGAGAAGAAATGATTTGTCGATCCGATGTTTTTAAAGCCCCTAAAGACAAACACGACTCTCCTCTCAACTCTCTTACGATACGCTCCAACGTAATGGAATAGCGTTTTCGGATGAACTTAAGATCACTGATCTTTAAATCATATGCGGAGAGAATGCCCTGCATTTCCAGTTTGGTGGACAATCCTTTGCCGATGCCCCACACATCTCGAATCGCAACTTTTTTAAGTAAAGCATTCAAACTGCCTTCCGATAACACCGTCAAATCCAACACGTCCTGATGATCTGGTTGTTTTTTGGCCAAATGGTTCGCCAGCTTTGCCAAGGTTCGAGACGATCCAAATCCGACCGCCACCGGCAACCCTAAACACTGCATCACCGTACGCTTCATCTCTTCGCCATACGTCGTGAAATCGGATAAAGACATGCCTGATAAATCCAAAAAACTTTCATCAATCGAGTAGATTTCTTGCTGGACAGCAAAGCCGGATAAAATCGAATGCATTCGACTGCTCATGTCGGCATACAATTCATAGTTGGAGCTAAACACCACCGCATTGATCTGGTCTAAATACCGCTTCACCTTAAAGTAAGGTTGAAACATAATACTTTCCGGCCGTGCGGCTTTATACCCGCCTGGACCCAAATGCGTTTTCTGCTGTTTCAAAAAGGCATCAATCGCTTTCGCCTTAGCGTTCGCCGCCACCACACAGCCATCATTATTCGACAAGACCACTGCGGGTCGGTTCTTTAATGCGGGTTCAAACGCTATTTGACAAGATACATAAAAACTGTTGCCATCCACCAGTGCAAAAACCGTCATAATTTTTCATGCCCCTAAACGTTTTTTTGAATTTTGTTACAAAAATTATAGTCTATCTTTTATAATTCCTGTAACAGAATTCAAATAAAAGCAGGCAAATGGCAGAAAAAAACACGACAGCAGGTGGTGCAAGAAAAGGCGCAGGCCGCAAAAAAGGCTCCGGAAAATTCGGCGAAGGTACCAAGGTGATTCGGGTGCCGGAATCAAAAGTCACAGTTGTAAAACACTGGCTTTCAGAACAGGCGGAAGCCGAGCAACAACAAAAAACCTTACAAGAAGCGCAGGCCTTGGCGGGCGATAAATTACAGATTCAACTTCCGGAATTTAATGAAGAGGTGTTGCTTCCCCTGCACAGTCATAAAGTGGTGGCTGGTTTTCCCAGTCCGGCGGATGATTACGTGGAAACGCGGCTGGATTTAAACGACAAACTCATTCAAAACAAACAAGCCACGTTTCTATTGACCGTACAGGGTGACTCGATGAAAAAAGCGGGCATTCAAGATGGCGATATTTTAGTAGTGGATCGAAGTTTGACCCCACAAGATGGCAAAATCGTTATCGCCGCTTTGGATGGCGAACTGACCGTGAAAACGCTCTCCATCAAATCCACCGGCACGTGGCTCGTGCCCGAAAATGATAACTATCCCCCTATCCCTGTCAGAGAAGAATCCGACATTGTTATTTGGGGTGTAGTGACCGCCACGATTAAACAATTCTAATCAGTTGCTTTGAGCATATTTCATAAAAAAACAGCCAGGCCTGGCTGTTTTAAGCATCTGAAGCAACGGACTCCGACACTAAGCATTCTAACAAACGATTGACCTGTCGTTTACAACAACCATTGCCATCGGAAGCATAGGTTTTACGCTGCACCTCTTCAAGTGTCAACGCGCCTTCGGCAATCGCATTAATAATCACCCTCTTTGGCACTTCATTACACACGCATAAGTTTTCGTCCAAATCTTTTTTGAGAATATCAGGCAATTTATCCAGCGGATTCGTAATCATATTTTTTTAAGATTTTTCTTGAACATCAATGACTTTTCGCCATGGCCAAAGCACTTTCAAAGCTTCTGCATACCGACATAAACCCCGATTTATGACAGAATACGGCATCCTCCAACCCGGTTACCGCTTTCAACTCTTCTTCTCTCAAACCGCGAAAACGTTCCGGCAAATGGTTGTCTTTGCCATTGCAAAACACGCCATATCCTTCACTGCCTTTCGGGTAAACCACCCGGGTAATCTCCGGATGAGAACGAATAAAATCTTTAAACGGTAAGTTTTCCGCCAACACCAAAATGCCTTCATCCACATTTTTGGCACAGGCTTCCAATTCCACAATCACTTCCGCTTCTTTAATCGCCGCCTGAATAAAGTTATTCAAAATACCACTGGTGAATGCAATTGCGTCTTTAAAAGCCGTTTCCTGCTGTTCCACATCATCTGTCGATGACGCATTCATCATACCAATCAACATCGACACAGAGGGACGTGGGTCTTCCGTAAACATGCCATTGTCGACAGCATCGATATCACGGATGATTTTTTTATCCACCCACTCTAATGCAAACTGAATTTCATATTCCCCTTCCAACCCTTTCGCAGCAAGAATTTGCGCACCGAAATGCTCCCATACCAACCCTGCAGTGGCATAAGGTGTCCCATCTTCACGAGCGCGCGTAAAGCTGTTTTGATGATGATCAAAACGCAATCTTTCCGGAACATACTCACCGCCCACATCCAACACCATCTCGGCTTGGTCAATCACTTCCTGATCACGAGATCGTACAATGTCGACTTCTTCAATCATCTGGATCATGGCAATGGCAAACACTTCATCGGCATGAAAACGGCCGGAATGGGTAACGAGCATAAAGGTTCCTTATTGGAGTTAATAACGAGTTTCTAGAAAAAATCAATGTGCATTATGTTAGCGCATTTTACGGCGAGATGGGCACTAAAGCGCCGAACAGAAGCAGATTGTTTTCATTATTGTTAAGATAAGAAACATCTCCACTCAATACATTCTTCAACGAGAGCACTGGCCGATGTTTTTATATTTAAGTTCTTCTCTCTGCCAACACCACAGCAATGGCTGGGGGCATCCAGAAAATGCACAACGTATCATTCGTATAGAACAGGCTTTAACCGAAGCCCTACTGTTATCCAACACGCTTCACAAAGACATTATGCCCGCCACCGAAGAAGATGTGTTTCGCGTTCATTCCTCGTCTTTTTGGGAAACCTTAAAAAAACACCTTCCCGAAAACGGCTTTGTCAAAATCGATGAGGATACCTCTCTCAACCCCGGCAGCTTAGAGTCTGCATTGACGGCAAGCGGCGCGATGTTAACCGCAATTGATGCCATCATGAACCAGGAAGCGGGTCAAGCTTTCTGTAATGTTCGTCCTCCAGGGCATCACGCAGAAAGAAATCGCCCTATGGGGTTTTGTCTTATCAACCACATTGCCATCGGTGCCGCTTATGCTTTGGAAAAATATGCCTTAGAACGCATCGTCATTGTCGACTTTGACGTCCATCATGGCAATGGCACAGAAGACTATGTTCGACACGAAGCACGTGTGGGATATGTCTCCAGTTTTGAAGACGGTATCTTTCCCTTTACCGATCCGATTTCAGATCTCAATAATATGAGCAAACTCCCGTTACCCGCTCAAAGTGATGGTCAAGCCTTTATGGACGCATGGCAACAAAAAGGGTTTGAATTCATTCGGCACTTCAAACCGCAGTTGATTTTAATTTCGGCTGGATTTGACGCTCACAAGGCGGATCCTCTTGCAAACTTGAACCTGACAGAACAAGATTTCTACCATTGGACACAACAACTCATGACACTTGCCAATGAAGTCTGTGATGGGAAAGTCATTTCAATTTTGGAAGGTGGCTATGAGTTAAAAGCCCTGTCGGATTCAGCCACGGCCCATGTCAAAGCCTTACGAGCCTTATAAAATAGCCAGGCCTGGTCAAATTGAAAGTGCTTAAAACATCAAAACCAGATACCTAAGTATCTGGTTTCAAGAAAGAGAATGGCTGACCCATCCAAAACATATCTGACGATAATGAAAAACAGACTTCATCTCTCATTACCAGTCAAATTGCGTTCAGACAGAACTTAAGATGCCAGCCACTGATTATTAAAGTAACGGTGAATTTGGCCATCTCGCCCCCAACTAAAGCAGTACAACCATTCATTATCAATTAAATGGCGAACCACTTCGTTCTCAGCGACCACTTGTGCAATAGCCTCGTGTGGCGCATCAATGTACACACTCAAACGTAAAGGTTCGTGCATCCATTTTTCACCATTATGCAAAGACTGCATCGGTAGACCGATTCGTAAATCCCCTCCGTTTCCTTCAAACACACCAATGCAGCCATCCACTACATTATGGAGTACTTTATTTCCGCTTCCATAAACGTGATTATCACAAACAGATGCATAATATTGTAGATTAATCCAATTGGTTACCACCATAGGAGCCGTCATAATCAAGGTTAACAAACTGTTATCGGCATCTTCCTGCCAATCGTAGTCATGCAAGAAAGCGCGCCCTTGAAAATCTAACCCTCTTGTTCTGGCACGCGGTGCGACAACGAAAGCTGCATTATTCGACAAGCCCCACTCGGGTCTCACCTGAGACCAATCTTTGGCGCGTCGTTGAATTGTCTGGTGCAAGTTTTGCCCTTCAAGATGGTTCAACCCCAATCGTGTCGAACGCTCTTGACGGGCAAGTTCAGTAGCTCTAGCCAACCATTTTTGAATGGTTTCATCCACATGGTTCAAACCAAAACAAGTGAATTCGTCGGTGGTCGTATTATGCATTGCTGCCACAAAACGGGTTTGCTCCGGGATTTTAATGTCTTTTTCAAGCAAGCCTTGTCGCACCTCTTCATCATTGAGCAAGAACGCCAATACCCGTACATTGATTTCCCCGGTTTGACCACCACATGCGCCACAATCTAATCCGGCGGCATGCGGGTTATTACAACTGGTACTACCATGCCCTACCAGCATCACCGTTTCAGCAAGATCATGATCCAGCCCCATCGCATGTAAAATACCCGCAGCCAACTCTACTTTTTGCGCCAACGTTAAAGGAGAATCGTCTTGCGTCAACTCAAATGCATCTGTTGCCGGTAAAGCATTGATCGGGTTCGTATGATTTTCTGGAAACAGACTGTTACGCAATAATTTAAACGCATACATTAACCCTGTCGCCTCAACCATACTAAATGTTGCTGGAGGCGCATTCCCCCACTCGATCCAACGTGCTTTTCGGTTTAATGCTTGCTTGGTGGTTCTTTTAGACACACTCGTCATTACTGGCGTTACTTTAATGCCAGACTTTAATAGCCCGGGCAACTGTGGACGAGACACGTCCGTTCCAGCAGGCTGATACTCAATTGGCAAGCCAAAAAAACCAGCAAAGCCCAGTGTTTCTACTCGAGAGTCCTGTGCTTCTAAAGCGCGTCGAATGACTTCCGATCGAACATCAATACAAAAAGCCGCCTGGAGCAAAGTAGAAGACGATTGCGTTTCCGCTTTCAAGTCCGTTTTACTGGCGTGCTTAAGCTGTTGTTGCAATTCCGATTGATATGCGATTTCGGCTGCTCTTTGCCAAATCCAAGACTTGGCCTGAGCCGCTTCATGGGTGGCGATCAACTCCGGTAAAATACTCATTTGGTGATGCCACATCACTTTTAATTCATTGAAAACAGAACGATCACTGTCTTTTTGATGCTGCCACAACACCCATTCCCATGCGACGCGAATCGCTAGGAAATCCATCATCAAATCATTGTCAGCATTGTTTAAACGATCTTGCCAACGTAAATACGCAACCCAAGAAGCCCAGCCATTGGCATCTAATAACAACGCATGTGCGTAATCAGCAATTTGACTATCTGGCACTCTTAAACCCACTAATGCTTCGGCAAGCAGACCTTCGCTACTTTCCGGTAAGTCCATAAAGTGCTCAGTCAGTCCATCTTCACCCATAAGGATTTCAATTCCCTTATCTTGACGGGTTGTCGCCAACCACTCATGATAAAGTCCTTGGTAGGTCTTGGAAAAAGTGCCCTGACTCTCTTTCAAACGGAAAAAATCTGCACAGAATTGGCTGATTTGATGGGTGATTTCATCCCGCCAAGCCATTTTATATTTACGGTCTCGTCCACTGTCGACAAAATCACTGACGTTATGCCAATGTGTATGTTCGTCTTCTTCTAGCAGATACCGTTCAAGGTTGTCTACGGTATACTCTTTTCCCATTTCATCGATGGCCTGCTGCACATGCTGAGGTTGCAACGTTTCCATCCAAACTTCCTGGAAATAAGATTTCGGCATCACACATTGAGCTTGGCTCAATGCACTGAGTTTAGCGGAAATTTTAGAAATATGCTGATCTCGCATTTCCCACCAAGGATTTACCGCGATTAATTCATCTAGCGGCCAAGTCGGCGCAATACGTCCACAAGCATCCTTCAGAGCTTCTTTTTGCCTGTCTGACAGCTGGGGAATCAACGGCTTCGCTTGGTCTAACTCATTGTTATCAGAAGCTTTTGCGTTGTGCAACATCATTGAAATAACTCCTCTTTAGGAACTTGTAACTTTTTAGGTTTAAAACGAACCGGTAACTTTGTCGGATAAATTCTCAAATTTAAACGAGTTACCCATTCGTCCAGATAAAATCCGGCATAAAAAGCACGTCTGACTTTTCTCATCCAAATGTGCTCACTGTGGTATCGCAACAATAGATACCCCACCATAAACATAATCAATAAGAAACCAATCCATAAATCGCCAATCCAACCCACGCTGGTTTCCATTGAAGGCACAATGAAACTGGCGCCATTTTTTTGCAAGCTATACACCACTAACAAAACGACACCTAGTCCCACCATTCCAATCGCAGAAGACGAAGTTAAACGCCCGCGTCTTTCGGCAATCAAAAGCGTTAATGCAATAGCAAACAATAACCAAGGACTGTATGGGCCAGACAAATCAGCCACCCAAATCAAGCTCACAACCATGGCTACAGACACAATACCTGCAAACCACCACTCTTTAACGGATGGGGCAATCGGTCTCGACAGTCGACGTTTCATACTTGACTCAACTTCCGACCCTGCATTCAGGAAGGCGTATGCTTTGTAACAAGAGTGTGCGACTAGGTGCAACAACGCCAACTCAAACAACCCTAAGGCACATTCAACCAGCATCAGTCCCATTTGTGACATAGTTGACCAGGCCAAACGCACCTTGACTGATGTACGGGTCATCATGACTAAAGCGGCCAAAACGGTGGTTATGCCTCCCACAACTAATAAAATCCATTGCGCCATGTCTGACAACACGATTAAAGGTGCGAAGATAATCAGTAAATAGCCGCCTAAATTAATAATTCCAGCATGTAATAACGCGGAAACGGGCGTGGGCGCTTCTACCACTTGAATCAACCAGCCATGTAATGGCAGTTGAGCGCATTTTACTAACGCAGCTAAAGCCAATAGCATTGCCGCAAATTGATCAGGCGTCGTTAATGAAGCCGATAAACTGACATTTTGGTAAATGTCACTGATAAACCAAGTACCATGTTCGTAATACAAAATTAAGATGGCGCCCAGCAGGCATGCTTCAGCAACACGCGCAAAAATAAATTTTTTATGCGATGCCAAAACGGCTCTTTGGCGATTCGGGAAAAATACCAGCAAACGGTGTAAACTCAAGCTTATTGCAATCCATGCAACCATCAACAGCAACATATGATTACTGATAATCACAGTTACAACACTGCCTAAAGTCACCATCAACCAACGAAGATAACGCTTTTCTTCATCAATATTCCCGGCCATATAAGCACTGGAATAACGAATGTTCACAAATGCAATAAAGCACACCAGCCCCAACATGACCAAACTCATTTTGGATACACCAACCCACTGCCCAGAAATCGACAGATTGACCCATTCAAAATAAACGGCAATTCCTAAAAACACGCTTAAAAATAATCCAAGCAAGCTGATAGCTGATGCCAAACGCCAGTTCGCTCGTCTTTCATTAGTGAGCGCACCAATAAAAAACAGTACTGGGATTAACAGCATCATTGAAGCCCCTACCCATTGCATATTCATAAACAGACTCCTTAAAAAATCTTTTAACGTCAAATGCTCAATTTCGTTTTCTATAATCCAAACATTTCAATGTGTTTTAAATATTAGGAGATTGCTATGCTAATGAAAAATTGGGAATTCAAATAAGACCTATAGACTAAAGAGAATGGTTGCCAGAAATTGGCTTTAAAAGCTTATAAAATGGGCGTTGCAGGACTGTTCTTTCCTGACTTAAATACTGAAATATCAGACAAAAAAAATTAATTTTTACTGTTAAAAAATCACAATGAATCAGAGACGATTTAACGCAAAAATCATAGTTGAATAATATCAACTAAAATAGACAGCAGGTTGGTAGAAAAAAGAAACAAATGGGAGACGCTTAAAGAAGGATTAATCCCCTTTAAATCAAAATTTAAGCAGTTTAAAAACTAAAGGTGAATATATTTATTACCAGATTCCACTAAGAAATCTAAAAATTCTTTGGCGATGACAGACAGTTCTTTGCCCGATAAATAAACAATGTTCCAGTGTTTTTCAATCGGAAATCCTTCCACATTCAATTCCACTATCGGGCCCATATCTTTCGCAAGACTTTCCAAATAAAGAGCATGCTTAGAAACGCAGGCAACACCAAGATCACCCACCACGCACTGCTTAATGGCTTCATTGCTTTTGAGGGTTAAGCGTCCATTGACCTTTAAACCTTTATCAGAAAAAGCTTTTTCAACCGCCATACGAATACCGGAACCCTCTTCGCGTAAAATAAAAGGTTCTTTAGACAAACGCTTAAGCGTCACTTTTTTCCCTGCGAGCTCATGCTCTCTATTCGCGATAATGACTAATGGATTAGGCGCGAACTGAATCACTTCCAAGTCCAAATCGCTGGGAGGGATCTGACCCAAAATATAAATATCATCCAAATTTCGACTGATGCGCTTGAGCAAGGTATTACGATTGGCAATGGTTAATTCAAGCTCGATATCCGGGTATTTTTTACAGAAATGCCCCAGTGCCACCGGCATGAAATACTTGGCTGTGGTCATAACCGCAATACGTAATCGCCCGCGCTTCATGCCACTGTAGTCATCTAATTTCATCTCTAGATTTGAGAAATTATTAATGACATCTCGGCAACTACATGCGACTTCTTCACCAATTTGAGTCAGATAAATTTTTCGCCCGACTTGTTCGTAAAGTGCCACACCTATCGCTTCACCCAAGCTCTTTACCTGAGAAGAAACAGTTGGTTGGGTCAAATGAAGTTCTTCAGCGGCCTTGGTGAAACTTAAATTACGAGCCACAGATTCAAACACCTGAATTTGACGCAACGAAGCATGGCGTATTAAAAAGTTTTTAGGCTTATTGTTATCTGCATATTGGCTCATGATAAAAATCTCATATTGCTTGTAAGTATTCTATACATACAACTTTACAAATTAAAACAATCATTTGTTTTATATTATGATCGACACGTTAATCTTTGTAATGCATCGTTTGCCGCTCTGGCAGCTTCCGTAATATCAGCCTCTTTTCCACACATCAATAAACGACCATAAGCCCCAACTGCACGCGCTTCAACCAGGGTAACATCAGCCGCTTTCTCTGCTTCATTTGCAGCGTAAATAATATAACCTGCCGGTTCCGTTTCCATAATAAACATGCTCTGGCCAGGCAAAATCATCGACCCTTTTCGATTGTCTCGGTTAATCAGAGTCGCATGGTCAGCCGTTACGCCTCGAATGATTTCATTCCACATCACCACACATTGTTGACGATCATATTCTCGCGTTTGAAGATGGTCTAAGATGCGTTGACCTGCTTCCAAAACATCACTCTGATCTCTATGGTGAATAACCATAGAACCATATGCACGCTCGACAATCTGTTGTCCAAGTCGGACATTTGATGCTTTTAAGGCAATGTCGGACAAACGATGAACGGCCATCCCAGGTGCAACCTCAATCCATAATGAAGAGTCACCCGGAACAGGCAAAAAGCCCATCGAAGCAGTCGCCATATAAGAGGCCAACTGCGGTTGAAGCGAATCCAAAAACACATACGTGCGTAACTCAATCATCGTCCACCCCTTTCTGCTAACTGTTGAACTACCGATTTTACGGCTTGAGCGCGATGACTAATCTGGTTCTTTAATTCAAATGGAATTTCCGATACCGATTTCAATAACTTCGGTATCCAAAACACATCATCATAACCGATACCAGTTCCCGTTCTTGGTCTCATTAAAATTTCACCATACCAATGGCCGATACCAATCAAAGGCATCGGATCCTGCGCGTGTTCAACATACACCACTGCACACGAGTAACGGGCTTGACGCTGAGGGTAAGGGAGCTGGGTCATATCATTTAACAACTTTTTTAAATTCTCTTCCTCAGACGGTTTCTGGTCACCGCCTGCATATCTGGCCGAAAAAAGACCAGGCCTGCCTCCAAGGGCATTCACTTCCAATCCAGAGTCATCCGCCAATGCAGGCAATCCTGTTTTTTCACTGGCAAAACGTGCTTTTTTCAAAGCGTTTTCTACAAAGCTCAACTCATCTTCAACCACTTCCTCATTAAAGAAGTCCGCTTGGCTTTGAGTCAATAATCCAGCTCTATTCATAATAGGGGCAATTTCAGCCACTTTATGAGGGTTGTTGGTTGCCAAAATAATCGGAGACATCATATTTAATCTCAATTCGATTGCGTCATCACTTCTACATCGGACGTTAGTACCGTTAAAGGATGACCTTTTTCAATATACAAGTTCATTTCATCTAACAATAAACTTAACGTTTCATTTTCAACTTCAGCCATCAACATGGTTTGACTGTTTTCTGATAAAGAGGCGTTATTGGTATTCGTTTTGGCATCAAAAAGGGTATAACTTTCAATCCCTAAAATTTTGATTACTTCCAATAACTCTTTTTCAAGTACTTCAGGAAAAATAATTTGAACCCACTTATTCGCATTGACATCAATTACAGCAGAATTTGCAATATCGCTGGTTTCTCTTGAAGATGAGACCGCACGCCCCATATTCCAATTTTCAACTTCATTCTCATCTTCGTACCATTTCATGCAAAGTCTCCATTTAATGATTTCACTTTTCAATAAAGGTCATATAAGAAATAAGAACGATAAAAATTGGCTTTATTCTTTCCGATGTCGATTAAAACAATCAAAACGGTGTTCTTTTCCTGGTTGAATCTCTCTGTTATCTAACTACATCTATGATATTGAACTCAATCCATTTTGAGAAATTGAAATATTCTTTTGTATCCATAGATTAGAATCAATGTATTTTAAATAGTACAGTATTTAAATAGCACAAAAAGCCCTTACCCAATCCATCAGGCAAAAATAAGCGTTAAAAAAAGAGGTGGGCAGAACCGGCACTGCCCCAAATTTCGGCTAAGACTCCGGTTTGGATGCCTAATAAAAGGCTATATTTCTAATCAGGCCAAACTCTTCTGCTAGAGAAAACTTTAATCTGATCAGCAATATGCTGTGATTCCGCTGCTGTGTTCGCTTTACTTGCGTTAGCAGTGGATTTTGTAGGTGTTTTTTTAGCAGGTGTCGCTTTATTAGACACAGCGCTAGAAGAAGATGGCTTTGCAGCACCGGTCTTCTTGTTTGCTGGCTTTTGTGCCTGAGCCCCACCTGTTTGAGATTTCGCGACAGAAGCTGTGCTAGCCACTTTTTGAGTACTAGAGCTTGGTTTAACTGTTTCCGCTTGAGGATTACTCGAAACGTTTGCAGTTTTTTTCTGTGCTGTCGTCGGAGCAGTTTTATTTGCATCTTTTGAAGCTGTCATGACTCTGTTCCTTGTAAATAAGCGGTAACACGATGAAAACCTTCATCAATTCCTTTTGCAAGGGCATAATCAATTTCGGTTAACTCTTCACTGTTTGAATAAATAATGACTGAAGCATGCCCTCTACCAAAACTGATATTAGGATGATGATCCAGTAAATCTGCCTGCTCGGCCAACTCATCTAAAAAAGCTCTTAACTTTTCAAAATCGTTGAATTCAAAACGTGCCTCTAAGCTGGCTGGCTTTTTTTTCAACTTCCATCGCTCATTCATAGAAAACTCCTATCAGGTTGATA
Organism: Hydrogenovibrio crunogenus; assembly: GCF_004786015.1. Taxonomy (NCBI): domain Bacteria; kingdom Pseudomonadati; phylum Pseudomonadota; class Gammaproteobacteria; order Thiotrichales; family Piscirickettsiaceae; genus Hydrogenovibrio; species Hydrogenovibrio crunogenus. The sequence goes on along the minus strand of NZ_CP032096.1, from coordinate 945,728 downwards.
CGTGTTTGCCATCATTTGGAAGTAGTCTTGTAACCAAGCCTGTACTCTCATTAATTGAGATTGTTCTTCCTCTAATAAGCGGCTGAACAAAGCATGGTCTTCCTGAGCGCCCATATTGGCACAATATTGAGTGGCTTCTGTGTAAAGTTGAATCAGTGCGATTTCACGCTCTTCACAACTTTTCAAGGCTTCTGCAATATTATTGGCACTACCAGCGGGTCTTAACACACTACCTGCTGGCAAAGCACCTTGTGCTACCATACGATCGGTAATCAAATTTGCATGTTGGAATTCTTCATTCGCTAATGTAACAAAGCCTTCTGCATACGAAATTTCTTGTCGGAACTTTGCCAACGAAGCTTGTGCGAGATAATGCTGACCTGCTGTGAATTCCAGGCTAAGGGCACGTCCTAAATATCCTAAGATCTGACTGTTTGCTACAGACGTTTGAGCTTGAGGTATTCTTGGGTGTGCACCCGCACCTGGCATGACACTTCCTGGCATTCTTGATGAATAACGCATGTCCCTCTCCTGGTACCTTAAATTGGAGGTTAAAAAATTATAACCTCCCTAAAAATAGCTTAGCTTCGGTCAGCTGAACTGTTACCTAATGTTAAAACAGGTTCAACTTCTTTGTGTGGGCGAGCAATGATGTGTGCTGCAACTAGACCGTCACCAACACGTTCGCAAGCGTCTGCACCAGCACGAACCGCTGCGTTTACCGCACCTGTTTCACCGCGAACCAAAACAGTAACGTATCCGCCACCAACAAATTCACGGCTAACTAAGCGAACTTCTGCTGCTTTAGTCATTGCATCCGCAGCTTCAATTGCTGGAACCAAACCGCGTGTTTCGATCATACCTAAAGCAATTCCGTATTCTGTACTCATGATTTTTTCTCCTTATAGAAAAAGTCTTATTTCTTTTCCATTGTTAAAACAGGCTCAACTTCTTTGTGAGGGCGAGCAATGATGTGTGCTGCAACAAGACCGTCACCTACACGTTCACAAGCATCAGCACCAGCACGAACCGCTGCGTTTACCGCACCTGTTTCACCGCGAACCAAAACTGTGACATAACCGCCACCAACAAACTCACGGCTTACCAAGCGAACTTCTGCTGCTTTAGTCATAGCATCTGCTGCTTCAATTGCAGGTACCAAACCACGAGTTTCAATCATTCCTAATGCAATTCCATATTCCGTACTCATCACATTTCTCCTTTAAAGAAAATTAATTATTTCTGTTCCATTGTTAAAACTGGTTCCACTTCTTTGTGTGGGCGAGCAATGATGTGCGCTGCGACTAGTCCGTCACCTACACGTTCACAAGCATCAGCACCAGCACGAACCGCTGCGTTTACCGCACCTGTCTCACCACGAACCAATACAGTGACATAACCACCACCAACAAATTCACGGCTTACCAAGCGAACTTCAGCTGCTTTAGTCATAGCATCTGCTGCTTCAATTGCTGGCACCAAACCACGGGTCTCAATCATGCCTAGGGCAATACCGTAATCACTCATAACTTTCTCCTTCGAGTTGCTCACTTTAAATTTAAAACTTACTTCTGTTTTGGCTGCCAGTCATCAATGATGCCGCCAACCGTTAAATCTGTTAATAATCTTTTGTCTCCTGCTGCATCTCGTGCTGCAGAATTCGCGATGGTAAAAACCCAGTCACCATCTTTTGTGCCTACCGGATCCATCGCTACAAATAGTTCACCCGTTTCTGAAGTCAGCGCTTTTAAAGGAAGGTGTCCCAAATCCTCTAAGCGACTGGTCAGAACCAACTGTTTTTTAACTTGTAGTATCTGCATCTTGTGGTACTTCCCATTTATCGATAATGCCCACTATTGTGAGATCGCTAGGGTAACCTTTAACGCCGGTTGCATCACGTGCCGCCGAACTACCACAACAAATGACCCAATCACCTGGTTTACAACCTACCGGATCTACCGCAACTTGAGGCGTGCCTCCATCCTTTTCTCGCACAACTAATAGAGGTTTATGCTCCATCATCGAAATACGATTTGTTGAAACGAGGGTTTTATCAACTTTATAAATTTTCAAGCTTCACCTCCCTTCTATGCGGTTCTTTGCTTGGCCGATAAATCCGCCAGGCCTGGTAATTTTTCAGCTGGTTTACAGCTGGTAAAATCTCTTAATGTCGGTAACGTTTGCAATAAGCCCGGTGCCGACAATTCTTGATAGCGATTGTGCAATGCCTTCTCAATACGTAAAGCCTTTGCCTCAGCTCTATCTTTAGAGCCTGGTACGCGACCGTCATAATCACAGCGGATAATGATTGGAATCGGTAATCCTTTTTTGACATTCAAGCCTTTAAAAATCTTGATTCCGACATCCACGTCATTTACACCTTCCTCAACCGTATCAAGAAAACTGTAATAACTCAGGTTACGTAATTGCACTTCTTCAAAGCCGTTACCAATACCGATAAATCTCTCAGCATGGCCTATGTCGCTGTAACAACCATTCTCATATTGATTCACATAAGCAATCTGAGAAAAATTATTTCCAATCAACCAGCTCAACAATTTAACCAACTCTGGTTGTGGTGCGGTTGATCCAAGAGCTTGGTTACAAGCAAGGATGGCATTTTCCAACGTTTGCTTGGCCTCCGTATCAGATAAACTTGCTGTGATCTGATATAGCTGCTCCGTTTCAACATAACGATCCAAACAGACTTCACCACTCGCATTCGGGATATGCACCTTCATGCTGTCATCATCTGTGTTCAACCCTAGTAATAGAGTTTGAACCGTTGACCCGCAACCAAAACGGTTTTCAATCGCTTGTTTAAAATCTTTTAGTTTTTGTAAAGCCGCTTGCGCCGCTTTATGGTCATCACTCCCATGAGCTGCACACCCTTGATGTGTCGGGTCTGCCTTAGAAAAGTGATACACCGCAATCTTTAAGTAACGTGTAGGTTCATCAGCCAAATTTGGCTCACCTTCACGAAATCTCGTGTGTTCTATAAACACCCAGTTTCTAACACTTTCGCTGACATCAAACATGACGCCTGCATGTGCCTTACGTCTTGCTAAGGCATAAGGTAAGCGGAGTACGTAACTTAAAATGTGTGCCAAACGTCCATCTGCACAAGGAGCAATTCCTACTGCATGGAAGCCAGCTTCTTTAAAAATACGCTCTGCTTCATGTTTTCTTTGACCCAACAAAGGATCATTCACAAAGAAGTCTTCTGACATTCTCATAAATTGGGCAAAGAGGGTTTTTCCGTACAAAAACTGAAAGCCTTTCTGAGATTGCAATTGCACTCCAGATTGCCAATCTTGTTCTGTTAAGGATACACCCAACTTTGCAAATAACTGTTGGTTGGCCCAACTGACAAAACTTGGTTGGCTTTGCTGAGCTAAAATGTCTTTCAAAACCGGTTCGATATCATCAAAACGGGATTTGATATCCACTTCATACTCGCGCAGCCATTGGTTTTGTCTTTCATTAACCAAAGCATGGATGCCAGTCATCATTGCCGAAGAGGTTTTCACCTCTGCGTTTCCACCGTTATAACCAAAGCTCTCAGTTTCAGTAGATCCATGAGCAGTAGGATTTTCCTTCTGCCACTGAGGGTTTGGTGCTATCGGTCTCCAAAACAATGACTTTTGACGATGACTTTTTTTCAAACGATTCATCAAAACACCCAATATTCAGTTACTTAATTACGCTCTTGCGCCGCCTGACAAGGTCACTTTCGCGCCCGTATCAGTATTTCCAGAAGACCCCGTAATCGGGCTCATCGGAACTTCATTGTTAACAGGTCTAAATTGACTTGCTCCCATTGGCGACTGTCCTGCTACACCTCGAATCGAAGAATTACGTTGTGCTGCCCAAGGTCCATCCGTACCCGTTACTTTGGAACCTCTGTCCCATCCGTCACCGGTAATTCGTGAACCTTCATCAACCATCGGTTCTACTTCATTCGTTGAAAAAGCAGGTTGCGCTTGTCCAATCATTGCCGGAAAGTCCGACTCTCCAGGTGCTGCTGCATTAGTTGAATCACATACCATCGCAGTTTGATCACCGCCTTGGTAATGAGATCCTGTAACCAATTCACAAGCCCCTTTCTGTGCGCCTGTCAGCCCTTGCGGACCAGGTTGAACCCCAGAAATTGAAGGGTTTGCACCTCGACGCTGACGAACTTTCATCTCGTTTTGCTGCTCAACTGAACAGAACTGAGATTGCTCTGTACCAGTGTAAGAAGTTCCTGTTACAGTTTGGCAGTCGCCTGCTTCTGCACCAGTCATTCCATAATAAGCACCACTTCGATCACCAGTTACTTTCTGACCACCACTTGTACCAGAAGCCGTTACCTTAGTAGGCGTTTCAGTCATAGGCATATCACATGCTTTAACTTCTTCAGCGCCTTGGTACCCAGTTCCTGTGACAGATTGGCAGTTCCCTTTATCACCCCCTGTTACCGATTCCAGACGACCCACTTGGCTACCCGTCGTGGTGTTTCCTTTGGCGGTTTGCGAAGGCATCACTTTTTGAGGTGCTTTCGCAGGGTTTTTAGGGCTAATCGTAGTCGATTGAGACTTACGGCTATCGCCACCAGTTACCTTTTGTTCACTTTTCTGCGTTGCCTGAGACATTACCGAAAAACCGGTTGCCTTAGACTTGGCAGGTACATCACCGCAATACATTTTGCTTTGATCTGCAGGAAGATATTCAGTACCGGTAATAGATGAACAAGTGCCCGTCTCATTACCCGTCATTTTATCGCCACGACCGACCTTGGTAGTACCGCTTACAACCTGACCACGAGTGGTCTGTGTTTGCGTTACCTTGGCTGGCTGAGGTGTTGGTTGTACATCACAGTTCTTACTGAACTCTTCTGAACCTAAATATTCAGTCCCGCTGACCAATTGGCATGCACCTGATTCAGCACCTGTCATTTTCTTTTCGCCTTGACCAACTTGTGTACCAGAAACGCTTTGACCGTGAAGGGTCTCAGACTCACCTACTTTCGATGGTGCATCCTTTTGGTTTCTTGGCTTACGCATTGGTCTGGAACCACCTGTCGCACAGGTTTTTCCATGCGCGCATCTTTCTGCACGAACTTGCTGAGCAATTTCTCGTGTAGAAGCGTCAGGGTTAGCCAACTTAGCTTTAGCGCCAGATTGGCTGCTACCACTTGACTTAAATGCATCTTGACCAGCTTTCCCTTTTGCTTGAGCCTTGCGATACGCCTTCGATTGAAGTCGACCACTTGGCTGCTGCGAAGCAACTTGAGGCTTCACCCCTGTTCTGCGATCAGATCGCTTAGCAGGTTTTTCCGCCTTCGCCTGACGAGGCTCGATAATCGGCTCTTCAGGTTTTCGCTTTGCTTTTGCCTTAGGGTGAGGCATTGTGCTTGATGCACCAGCCGAACTTTTACCGTTCTTCTGTTGCTGTCTCTTTAATTTAGCCGCTTCACGACCCGCTGCTGAGGCTGCCGGCTTGGCAGTCGGAGCAGCAGATACTTGACGACGAGAACGAGACGGCTGAGAAGGAGCAGGCGCAGCAGCAACCACAGGTTCAGCAACCGGAGCAGCTGGCTTACGAGGTGCTGCCGGAGCAGCTGAAGCCGTGTGACCTTTTCCTTTTACCTGTGCTTTACGGCGCGCAATGGCTGCGGCTCGACCGCTTTGAGCATTACTTGTACTCATGCTAAAGCCTCCTTTAACTCGTTAATCACTCGTTAATCCTTAGGATTCACGCTTGGGTTTACATACCACGTGGGCGATAAACCACAAAGTTGTGACCTTGGCACTGAGTATAGTTGTCATACCCAACCAAACGGATTAAGTGATTTGGGTAAGCTTGACGACATGCATCAATCTCAGCCAAAACTTCATTTGGATCACGTGTACCAAACATTGGCAACTTCCACATACCCCAGTAGTGATCTGATGCTTTTGCTGGATCTTCGTGCTCAAGTGCCGGCGACCAACCTTGGTTGATGATGTAAACGATTTGATCGTAAATTTCATCAGCCGTCAGCTCTGGAAGAAACGAGAAAGTTTCTAATGTGTACTGTGTACGGTAATCATCTATTTGTGAAATTGACATATTTAACTCCTTGTTTTATAGGGAATAAGTTAACTAAGACGAAACTTAGCCTACATCCAGCTTGTCAACTGTATCGAACTCAAACTTGATTTCTTTCCAAGTATCTAGAGCCACTGCCAATTCTTTACTGTTACGTGCGGCATCTCTTAAGATGTCTCCACCTTCTCTTTCCAGATCACGACCTTCGTTACGTGCTTTAACACATGCTTCAAGCGCTACACGGTTAGCCGCTGCACCTGCTGCGTTACCACCTGGGTGACCTTGCGTACCACCACCGAACTGAAGAACTGAGTCATCACCAAAGATGTTAACCAACGCAGGCATATGCCATACATGGATACCACCAGAAGCAACCGCCATAACACCTGGCATTGATCCCCAATCTTGGTCAAAGAAAACACCACGTGAACGGTCTTCAGGAACAAATGCTTCACGCAATTGATCAACGAAACCTAGTGTAGACGCGCGGTCACCTTCCAATTTACCAACAACTGTACCTGTATGTAGGTGATCACCACCTGACAAACGTAGACACTTCGCTAATACACGGAAGTGGATACCGTGATTTGGGTTACGGTCGATTACAGCATGCATTGCACGGTGAATGTGTAACAACATACCGTTATCACGACACCAGTTTGCAAGTGTTGTATTCGCAGTGAAACCAGCTGTTAAGAAGTCATGCATGATGATTGGCTGACCAAGTTCTTTAGCGAACTCAGCACGTTTCATCATTTCTTCAACACTGCCCGCAGTTACGTTCAAGTAGTGACCTTTACGCTCACCAGTTTCTGCTGTCGCTTTATCAACGGCATCAGCAACAAACTCAAAACGGTTCTGCCAGCGTTGGAATGGTTGAGAGTTAATGTTCTCATCATCCTTGGTCAAATCTAGACCACCACGAAGACACTCATAAACAGCACGACCATAGTTCTTAGCTGAAAGACCTAGTTTAGGCTTGATAGTACAACCCAACATAGGACGACCATACTTGTTCAACTTGTCACGCTCTACCTGGATACCTGCTGGAGGTCCACCACATGTTTTAATAAATGCGATTGGGAAACGAAGATCTTCCAAACGCAATGAACGAACGGCCTTAAAACCAAATACGTTACCAACCAAAGATGTTAGTACGTTTACCACAGACCCTTCTTCAAACAGGTCTAGAGGGTACGCGATAAACGCGTAGAAAGCGTTCTTATCACCTGGTACGTCTTCGATTCTGTAACAACGACCTTTGTAGAATTCCATATCGGTCAACAAATCTGTCCAAACTGTTGTCCATGTACCGGTTGAACTTTCTGCTGCTACCGCTGCTGCTGCTTCTTCACGAGGAACCCCATCCTGAGGTACGACTTTGAAACAAGCCAATAGATCGGTATCTAACGGAGTATAATCCGGTGTCCAATAAGTCAGCTGGTAATCTTGTACACCAGCATCAAACGTTTTACTTGCCATAAAAATGCTCTCCTTAATTTGGGAGTTGAATTGAATTCGAGTGCAATCTTAAAAATAAACAGACCTATTGACTAATTGAAAGAAACGATAGAAATCATTGAACATTCTCTATGAATGTAAAAAATGAATGATATAAAAACAGGTAAACCCCTCTAAAACAAAGGGAAGTAGACACTAGAAACAAATCTATAGATAAGTGATAAATTTCGAAAAAAAATAAATCTTTTTTTGTTTTTTTATACATTTTTTAAAATATAGATAAATATGAATAACTCTAAGTGCTTTTTAAACTAAATTAAAATGGGTTTTTTCTTAGACTATTTTCAGGTAAAAAAATTAAAACTAGACACGAATCATTAATCAGATTTTTTGAGTACAAAATAAAAAAATACACTTTGATGTAGAATTAAAATAAAAGAATCAAAGAGTTAATTATCACACAGGAATGTGTAATGCCTGACAAAAGAGATAAGAAGAGACAACTTCTAACAAACAAATGGTCACAGCCAGTTACAGAAAACAGTCACGCACTTGTTTTAGAACCCGGTGTGTTTACACTGAAAGATCCAAAAACCATCGCGCTTTCCTTACAACACTCTGCAGAGACAAGTACCCACCGAAAAACAACACCATTTCGTTCTGCCATGTCCATGCTGAACTTCTATATCAATCGCGCAGGAAAAAACTTATCAGATGCTCAACGTCAAATACTAGAACAAGCAAAAGACGAACTAAGAAAACTCTACAGAAAATAAGTTAATCAGACAAGATAACTAAAATGTCTCTAAAAAGAGCCAGGCCTGGGCAAATTTAATGGTGAATATGGCCACCACAGCCATAAATTTTAGGCAATAAAAAAGCCAGACTTCATTCACCCGTAAGTGTTTGAAAAATCTGGCTTTAGAATGTGGTAGCGGGGGCTGGATTTGAACCAACGACCTTCGGGTTATGAGCCCGACGAGCTACCAAGCTGCTCCACCCCGCATCAATGTAATTATCAAAGCGCTTTGCGTTTCGATGTGGCGTATTATAGTGTGTTACACAGATATTGCAAGGGCGATTTGGGATTAATTTGAATTAGTTTGTTTTTTAGTCTTATCAAGGAACATTTTGAGGTTATATCGGTAGATAAACCCTGGAAATGCGAAGATGGCAAACATAAACAACGTCACCGCATAAAACTCCCAGCCCTGCTCTTTGACATGGCCCATGGCGTTGTTTTCCAGTAGATAGGCAAATAAGCCTGTTACGAGGAAGTATAAAAACCATTCGGCAAAATTAAGCCAGATGGATTTTCTTGGAACGGGAATAACAACAAATATGCGGTTTGATAACACCCAAGGAATATTTGCTAAAACGATTGCAGTGACAAGAAGCACCCAAACTGCGACATCTAAAGACATGTAATCCACCTTTTATAAAATAAAAGCCCGTGAAAACGGGCTTTTTAATGTTTAATGATTTTGTAGCCTATAAACTATTGTAACAGAGCGTTATTAAAGAGGAAGGCATTAAACCTAAAACCAGTAACGCAATGGAAACAAAACTCACTGCCCAGTTCAGCTGATTGCTGACTGGTTCAATTTTTGTACTGTCTTCTGGTTCATCAAAATACATGACCTTGACCACTCTCAAGTAGTAGAAAGCACTGATGACTGCCATCACAACCGCAAGGACCGCTAACCATGTAAAGCCAGCTTGGACAACTTCTTCAATCACGACCACTTTGGCATAGAACCCAACAAATGGTGGAATCCCGGCCATTGAGAACATAATGAATAACATCATTAAGGCTAACCAAGGGTTACGTTTGTTCATGCCTTTGAAGTCTGCAATTAAGTCGAATTCGTTATTGGTACGCGCCAAGGCGACAATCATACCAAACCCGGCTAATGCAGTGATGACATAGACAATCGTGTAGAACATTGCTGCTGAATACCCATCAGGGTTAGCGGCAATAATCCCAAGTAAGATAAACCCAATGTGCCCGATCCCTGAATAAGCGAGTAGACGTTTTAAGTTTTCTTGTACCAATGTGATGACAGCCCCGACAATTAACGACAGAACCGAGATCATAACAATTAAGCTTTGCCACTCTTTTACCAGGCCTGGCAGTCCTTCGACCAAAATACGATATAGCATGGCAAATGCCGCAATTTTCGCTGCGGTACCGATATACAAAGTCACCGCTGTTGGCGCCCCGTGATAAACATCTGGTACCCACATATGGAATGGCACAGCACCAAGCTTAAACGCAAGCCCGATAACAATGAACACCACACCAAAGGATAGGACCACATTATCAACATTCCCACTGGCGATGATTTGAGCCATTTCATTAAACTGAATACTGCCTGTTGCACCATAAATCATTGAGAAACCATACAGCAACATACCAGTTGCCAAGGCGCCTAGGACAAAATACTTCATTGCCGCTTCAAGCGCATGCTGGTTGTCTTTACGCATCGCGACCATGGCGTATAGTGCCAAGGACATGATTTCCAACCCAAGATACATGGTAATCAAGTTATAGGCCGATACCATAACGAACATCCCCAATACCCCGAAAAGGCCGAGAGTGAAGTATTCGCCACGATAGAATTTATTTTGCAATAGATATTCTTTAGAGAATAAGAAAATCCCCATTGAAACCACGACAATCACCAGCTTTAGAATGTCTCCAAATGCATCTCTGACAAAGCTACCATCAAATGTAAGCACTTGGCTGGTTGAGAAGCTGGTCAAAACTAAATATCCAACTACCAATAAGATTAACTGGGTCGCATAATAGGTTGCAAATTCGCTACGCTTAGACCAGATAGTGTCTGCAATGAGCAGCAAAGACGTCAATGTTAGTAAGACGATCTCTGGGATTGCAGGAATAAAACTGGGAATAACAAAGTTCATACGATTAACTCACCTATTGTTTCTTATAGTTTTGAAGTGGTCGCTTGGATCAGCAGATTAGCAACCGAAGAGTGCATGACTTCGATCAATGGTGCTGGGTAAATCCCCAATAAAACCACGGCGAAAGCCAAGGTTGCCATAATGGCAAACTCTCGTTTGTTTAAATCTTTCAAGGAACCGACATTGTCATTAGCCACTGCGCCAAAGAAGACACGCTTGACCATCCATAGGGTATAAGCCGCACCGATAATCAAAGTAGAGGCCGCAATAATTCCGTACCAAACATTGGCTTTAAAGGATGCCAGGATAACCATGAATTCCCCAACGAAACCAGATGTCCCTGGTAGACCTGCATTCGCCATTGCGAATAGGACCGCAAAGAAACCAAACCATGGCATGGTATTAACCACCCCACCATATGCCGAAATTTCACGCGTATGCATTCGATCGTAAAGCACACCAATCATCAAGAACATGGCACCTGAGATAAAGCCATGCGAGATCATTTGAATCATCGCCCCTTCCATCCCGATCATGGAACCTTGAATTGAACCTGTGTTTTGTACGATGTCATACACTAAGAACATCCCGATGGTGACGAAGCCCATGTGAGAGATAGATGAATAAGCGACCAGTTTCTTCATGTCTTTTTGAACCATAGCCACCAAACCAATATAGAAGATGGCAATCAATGAAAGCGCAATCACAAGCCAATCTAATTCCATCGACGCATCTGGCGTGATCGGTAAACTGAAACGAACGAAGCCGTAACCCCCCATCTTCAACATGATTGCTGCCAGTACAACGGACCCGGCAGTGGGTGCTTGAACGTGTGCGTCAGGCAGCCAAGTATGAACTGGGAACATTGGCACTTTAACCGCAAAGGCAATTAAGAATGCTAAGAAGATTAAGATCTGTGCCGTGCTGCCTAAATGCATCGCATGGAAATCAAGAATCGAGAAGCTGCCTGACTGAAAGTACATATACAGAAAAGCAACCAACATGAATACCGAACCGAAGAAGGTATACAAGAAAAACTTAATTGTGGCATACACTCGATCCTGCCCACCCCATTTACCGATTACGATAAACATTGGGATCAACAAGGCTTCCCAAAACACATAGAACAAAATACCATCCAGCGCGACGAAAACACCAATCATAAGCCCTTGCATAATCATGAAGGCACCCATGTATTGTTCAACGCGCTCTTTGATAACGTCCCACGCAGATGCAATCACCAAGATCTGTGTGAAGGTGGTCAGTAAAACCAAAGGCATAGATAGCCCATCTACCCCAAGGTAATACTGGATGTTGAATTGTGAAATCCAAGAAACCTGCTCGACAAACTGCATCGCCGAAGTAGAGGTGTCAAATTGCGTCCAAAGAGGAATAGAGACTAAAAAGGTAACGACAGAAACCGACAGCGCAAACCATTTTGTAAAATTGTCTCTATCTCGCCCTAAGAATAGAATTAATAGACCACCAATGATAGGTAACCATATTAGGGTACTTAAAATAGGAAAACCGAAAAGCATGTAATTAATTCCCTTCTCTTTTTATTATTGTCATTACCACAGTACCCAAACTAGCATCGCTAGCAGGCCAAAGATCATTACAAATGCATAGTGGTATAAGAAACCAGTCTGACTCAGTCTCAGTGCGGAAGCTGCATTTGCAATGGATGTAAATCCGTTGGTTACGATTCCAGTATCGATCATCTTCACATCAATCGATTTCCAGAAGTAATTCCCTAACTTACGAGCGCCTTTTTCAAACACGATTTCATTAAATCGGTCAAAGCCATAAGCGTTATCTAAGACATAGAATGCTCGTGGACAAGCTTGTTTGATTTTGCCAGGTAATTCTGGGCGCTTAATATACAGCAACCATGCTAAGAAAACACCTGAGAAGGCCAAAATAACCGGCGCTGTTGTCAAAGAGTGAAGAATCATATCGACCACACCATGGTATTGCTCAGTATAAATGGTTTTAAGAACGTCATTTTCTGGCAACACGGTGATAGAACTACCGAAGTAACTGCCTGAGAAAATACCATCCATCATCGGTAAGCCCATGATGACAGCAGGAATTGCTAATAGGATCAAAGGTACCGTGACCACTAATGGTGATTCTGAAATCTTATGGTTTTTCACATAATCCGATTCTTGACCGTGGAATACCAGGAAGAACATTCTGAAACTATAGAAAGCGGTGACAAACACACCAATCAGTAACAGAATTTGTGCATAGCCCGCTCCAAACACATCCGTTTGCCCTACGGCCATTAAAACACTGTCTTTCGAGAAGAATCCTGAGAAACCAGGGAAACCGATTAATGCCAAGGTTCCAACCAACAAGGCGATATAGGTTACAGGCATATGCTTACGCAAACCACCCATTTGACGAATATCTTGGATATGGTGCATAGCGATAATCACCGACCCGGCCGCTAAGAACAACAAAGCTTTAAAGAACGCATGCGTTAATACATGGAACATCCCTGCGGCATAAGCTGACGCCCCAAGTGCCGCAACCATATACCCAAGCTGAGACAAAGTTGAATAAGCCACAACACGTTTAATATCGTTCTGAACAATCCCCAATGCTCCCATCATGAAAGCAGTTGTCGCCCCGATGATTAAGATAGCGCTTAAAGCCACTTCCGACAGCTCATAAGCTGGAGATAAACGTGCCACCATAAAGATACCCGCAGTAACCATTGTTGCCGCATGGATTAAAGCAGAAATGGGGGTCGGACCTTCCATTGACTCTGGTAGCCAAACGTGTAATGGCATTTGCGCTGATTTCCCCATTGCACCTACGAATAACAACAAACATAGAGCGGTGATCATTGACCATTCAACCCCAGGGAAGAAACTGATAGTGGTTTCTTTATGTGCTTCCAGACCTGCAAAGAAGTCATTGTAGTCCAGAGTATTAAAGTACATCACTACTACAGCAATCCCGAGAATAAAGCCGAAGTCCCCTACACGGTTCACCAAGAATGCCTTTAAGTTAGCTTGGATGGCAGATTCACGTTTCATGTAGAAACCGATCAATAAGTACGATACCAACCCAACGGCTTCCCAACCGAAGAAGAGTTGCAGGAAGTTGTTCGCCATAACCAATGAAAGCATGGAAAAGGTAAACAATGAAATATAACTGAAGAATCTTTGATAATAAGGGTTAGAGTGCTCATAGTCTTCATCATGATCCATATATCCAATGGTATAGATGTGAACCATCAATGAAACAAACGTAACCACCAACATCATCGTAGCCGACAATTCGTCAATCATGTAACCGATTTCAAAACGAATACCGTCTGAAACTAACCAGGTATAAAGTGAATCGTTATAAGCGGCTTGACCGTTGAAAACGAAAAGCCAGAAAACATAGGCTGATAAAATCGTAGACACAGCGACACCGAAAATGGTGATCGTATGCGCTCCGCGTCGCCCAATTTGGCGACCAAATAACCCTGCTGCAACCGCTCCAAAAAGCGGTGATAAAAGGATAATGGTTAATAAAAATTTTAAAATCATCGTTGTTATTACCCTTTCATTGAACCTAAATCATCGACATTGATGCTCTTACGATTACGGAAGACCAACACGATAATCGCCAAACCAATTGCCGCTTCAGCTGCCGCAACGGTCAAAATAAAGAATACGAATATCTGTCCGGTGACATCGTTTAAGTAATGTGAAAACGCAACCAAGTTTGTGTTCACTGCTAATAACAGCAATTCAATCGACATTAATAAAACAATGACATTCTTCCGGTTAAGGAAGATTCCCGCCATACTGACCATAAAAAGGATAGCACCGAAAATTAAATAATCTGACAACGCAATCATCAGTCTTCCTCCTTCACTGGAATGTCTTTTTCCTTCACCACTGCATCCATTTTGACCATTTTGAAACGATCAGATGCCTGAACTCTGACTTGTTTATCGATATCCTGATACAAGACTTCTTTAGGCGGTCTGCGTCTCAAGGTCAATGTAATTGCAGCCACGATACCGACCAGCAACAAAACGGCTGCCAAGATAAAGGCATAAACATGCGTAGTATATAAAGGAACAGCGATAGACTTGGTGTTGCTATAGTCGCCACCTGCAGATTGCGGTGCGGCGAATTGCTCTAACCCGAAACGTTCTGGCCCTAGTACTAAGTACATCAAAGCAAAAATGGCAGCGGCAGCAAGCACACCCAAAGGCAAATAACGTGTAAACCCTTCTTTGAGCTGCGCTAGATTGATATCCAGCATCATCACCACGAATAAGAATAGAACCATAACGGCACCGACATAGACGAGGATTAGAACCAGGCCTAGGAACTCAGCCTGAGCAGTTAGCCAAACCCCTGCAGTCGCAATAAATGTTAAAACCAACCACAAGGCTGCTTTAACCGGGTTTTTAACACTGATAACCATCAGAGCTGAAAGAGCTGAAATACCCGCTAACAGATAAAATATAAATTGTTCAAAAGTCATTTAACACATTCTCTTTGATATTAACGGTAATAATTAACGATACTTAGCATCCGCTGCTCGGTCAGCAGCAATTTGGCTTTCGTGTTTATCACCAAAAGCCAACAGTTGCTCTTTAGTCATAATATGCGAACCACGCTCGTGAAACTCATACTCGAACACACGTGTTTCTACCACCGCATCAACCGGACACGCTTCTTCACAGAAGCCACAATAAATACACTTAAACATGTCAATATCATATTGCGTTGTTCTACGAGTACCGTCTTCACGCTCTTCTGATTCAATGGTAATCGCATTTGCAGGACAAACTGCTTCACACAGCTTACAGGCAATACAACGTTCTTCACCATTTTCATAACGACGTAAGGCATGATGGCCGCGGAAACGTGGAGATAAAGGTGTTTTTTCTTCTGGGTAACGCACCGTAATTTTCTTTTTAAATAAGTACTTACCCGTTACAGCTAACCCCTTGAATAACTCAATCAATCCAAAGGTTTTTACTTGATGTTTAATAAATGCAATCATTTTTAACCTCTTAATTGAACCAAGGACTAACTTTAAAATATTCCATAATCCCTACGACAAAGACCCATACAATCGTGACAGGAATCAATACCTTCCAACCCAAACGCATGATCTGATCATAACGATAGCGTGGGAAGGTCGCACGGAACCATAAGAATAAGAACAATAAGAAAGCAACTTTAGCGAACAGCCAAATAAATCCAGGCACCCAGCTAAAGAGTGACTCTAATCCAGGAACACCTTCAAACGGAGAATACCATCCACCTAAAAACATAATGGCGGTCATAAAGGAGATTAAAATCATCATGGCGTATTCTGCTAAGAAGAAAACTGCAAATGCCATCCCTGAGTATTCCACATGGAAACCGGCTACGATTTCTGATTCCCCTTCTGCCACATCAAATGGCGCACGGTTGGTTTCAGCTAAACCGGAAATGAAATAAACGAAGAACATCGGCAGTAACGGAATCCAGTACCAATTCCAGATCCCCCCTTGTTGTCCTTCAACAATGCCCGTTAGATTCATGGTGTCGGCCACCATCAATACGGTTACTAATGCAAAGCCCATTGCGATTTCATAAGAAATCTTCTGAGCGGATGCACGTAAAGCCCCTAGGAAAGCATATTTCGAGTTGGAAGCCCAACCGGAAATGACGATACCGTATACCCCAATGGAGGCAACCGCAAGAACATAAAGCACACCGGCATTAATATCAGCCGCCACCACACCATTGGCATCGAACGGAATAACCGCCCATGCAGCAACAGCCGGTGCCAATGCAAGAATAGGTGCAATAATGAATAAATATTTATTCGACTGGGTAGGAATGACAACTTCCTTCGTCATGGCTTTAATCGCATCAGCAATCGGTTGTAACCATCCGCCAGGTCCGACTCGGTTTGGCCCCATGCGCACTTGCATGTAACCGATGACTTTACGTTCAGCATAAGTCAACCATGCCACTGTAATCATCACCGGCAAGATAACAATCACTGCTTGTAAAACTAAAGTAATTAAAACCGCTAACCAATCAAATAGAAATGAGGAAAGCCAGGCTTGTAACGCATCAAACATATTTATTTATCCTCTATCCTTAATTTGTCACAACCTGAGCATCAGGCGTTGCTTGTAATGACGGAGAACGTCTTACTAGAGCATCCACTTGATACATGGAAATTAATTGTGTTCCGATTAAATCTGCATCAGCTGGTAGTTCGATTGTTGATGTCGAAAGATCAACTGATTGTGTTTCATCTGCAACATCAGCCATCACTTGATTAGCATGCGTGTATTCAAATCCATCTAACTCAAGCATATTGCCAAGTACTCGGAAAATTTTCCATGCAGGCTTGGCATCGCCTTGCGGCTCTACTGCCATTTTGAAAGATTGCTTTACACCACACGCGTTCACAAATGTTCCAGCCGTTTCAGCAAATGTTGAAATCGGCAACAGAATGTCTGCATATTCACGCTGAGCTTCCGTATCAAAAGCTGTTAAGTTAATCACACACTCAGCTTCTTGCATGGCCTTCAAAGCCAAGCTGCCATCTTGAAGATCTTTTTCAGGTTCAATACCTAAGTTAATGAATGCTTTCATGTTTCCAGAAACCATATCGGATACATTCAAGCCATTTTTAGGAATGAAACCAGTCATATGTGCACCGACTTCATTAGCAGTGATTGGCAATATATTCAATTGAATGGACGTCATGTCAGCAATTAGATTCGCTAGTTTTACAATCTCTGCATAATGTTTATCCATTTGAGCAATCTGCCCAACCATGATCGACGCATTCTTAGCATCCACTAAGCTTTTCGCAACCTGCGTTTGGGCTTCAGTCGCTTCAACAGATTTTAACCAGGCCTGGTCGTTTTTACCGGTCAAATCCGCTACCGCTTTCGCAATACCGGCTAATTCATTGACCAGATTCTCAGAGACCAGTTGTTGGTTCAGCTTAAAGTTAAACTCAAAATCAATCGGGTTCACCGCAGACACAACCGCACCATTTAAGTGTGCATTACGTACGCGATGATTTAATAATGGAATTTCTTTTCTTAGGTAAGAACCGACCAATAAAATATTATCCAGAGACTCAACGTCTTTTAATGAATGGTTCAGCTTAGGTGCAACAAACCCCGCTTTATCCAGACTGAAATCAGCTTGTCGTAGACGATGATCCAAGTTTTCAACTCCGACTGCACGCGCTAATTTTTGTAGCAGGTAAAGCTCTTCCAGAGTGGCATTAGGCGATGCCAACACACCCACTTTGCTAGCATCTGCATGACTGTAGTCTTTTAATTTTTTAGCCGCATATGCTAAAGCCGTTTCCCAATCAACCTGCTTCCACTGACCTTTCTCTTTGATCATTGGGTGCAATAAACGGTCATCACTGTTTAAGGCTTCATATGAGAATCGGTCTCTATCTGAAATCCAGACTTCATTGACTGATTCATTATCATCCGGCACAACACGTTTTACGATATTGTTTTTGGAGTGCAGGATAATGTTGGATCCAATACTATCATGTGGGGCAATTGTCTTATGAGATTTCAGCTCCCAAGGACGAGCAGAATAACGGAAAGGTTTAGATGTCAAAGCACCAACAGGACATAAATCAATCATATTTCCTGAAAGCTCTGAAGTGACGGACTTTTCAATATAGGTTCCAATTTCCATCCACTCACTACGACCGGTCGCACCCAGTTCCATCATGCCACCAATTTCCTGACCAAAACGGACACAACGGGTACAGTGGATGCAACGCGTCATATCAGTATGGATCAGAGAACCGATGTTTTTATCGCCCAGGATTCGTTTGGCTTCAGAATATTGTGAAACATCATCACCATATTCCATCGCAACGTCTTGTAACTCACACTCACCACCTTGGTCACAAATAGGGCAATCCAAAGGATGGTTAATCAGTAAAAATTCCATAACCGATTTCTGTGCCGCGACGGCTTTTTCAGATTTCGTATGAACTTTCATGCCGTCTGTTACCGGCGTTGCACAAGCAGGTAATGCTTTAGGTGCACCTTCAACCTCGACCAAACACATACGACAGTTTGCTGCGATTGAAAGTTTTTTGTGATAACAGAATCGTGGAATAGAGATTTGAGCATCATCAGCGACATCTATCAGCATGTCGCCTTCATGAGCTTCAACCATTTGTCCGTTAATCTCAATTTTTACCATAATTTAAACCTAAATTTTATTGGGGGCATTTTACGCACTTAACAAACAACTTATTATTGCTTGTCGTAAATGCTACAACCGTGATCAATATAATGACGGAATTCATGTTCGTAATGTTCTAACGCACTGGTTAAACCAATCGTTGCTGCATCACCTAAACCACAAATAACACGCCCCATAATTTTGCCCGAGACATCTTTCAAGGCTTCGATATCTTCAGGACGTCCTTTACCAGAACGAATTCTTTTCAAGACACGGTATAACCAACCAGTCCCTTCACGACAAGGAGTGCATTGACCACACGACTCGTCCCAGTAAAAATGACTGAGGTTTTCCATGACTTTTACAATATCTGTTTGGTCATCCATAATGATGACCGATCCCGCACCCAGGAATGAACCGGCTTTTGCAATCGAATCATAATCCATGTTCATTGCCATTGCTTTTTCCGCAGGGAGAATGGCTGTTGAGGCACCACCGGGAATAACCGCTTTTAATTCACGTCCTTTCCAGATACCACCTGCCAACTCTAATAAGTCTTTAAATGGGGTTCCCATACGGACTTCAAAGTTGCCTGGATTGTTGACATGCCCCGATACGGAGTAACATTTCGTTCCACCCGCATTCGGCACACCCAAATCACAGAACCAATCACCACCTTTTGCAAGAATCATTGGAATTGAAGCCAACGTCTCAGTGTTATTAATCGTGGTTGGCTTACCATATAGGCCATAGCTGGCAGGGAAAGGCGGCTTAAATCTTGGTTGACCTTTCTTGCCTTCTAGTGACTCAATCAATGCCGTCTCTTCACCACAAATATAAGCCCCAGCACCTAAGTGTGTGAACAGATCAAAATCATAGCCTGATCCTAAAATATTCTTACCTAATAAACCAGCTTTTCGAGCTTGATCAATTGCTCCTTGGAAGCGCTGATAAGGTTCCCAGAACTCACCTCGAATATAGTTATAACCAGCACAAGCACCAATCACATAACCGGCAATCATCATACCTTCCACTAAGGCATGTGGGTTATAACGTAGAATATCTCTGTCTTTAAACGTGCCTGGTTCCCCTTCATCGGAGTTACAGACAATATATTTCGGGCCAGGTGCGGCACGGTTCATAAAGCTCCACTTCAGCCCTGTTGGGAAGCCAGCTCCACCGCGCCCACGAATATTCGACGTTTTCACTTCGTCAATGATTTCTTGAGGTGACATTTCACCTGCTAATACTTTTTTCCAGACTTCGTAACCACCGTTGGCGATATAAGTTTCAATATCCCACGAGTTGTCCAGGTGGTTTAAACGGAAACAGTTTTCATTTTGATGAACCATTCGATTACTCCAACCCGTCTAAAATTTCGTCAACAGAAGCTTCTGTTAAGTTTTCATAATATGTCTTACCGATTTGCATCATGGGAGCACCACCACAGGCGCCTAAACATTCAACCTTCTTAATCGAAAAGCGTCCATCTTCTGTCACTTCACCCGGCTTGATGTTCAATTTCTTTTCCATATGAGCCAGAATCTCATCATTGCCTCGTAACATACAAGAGATGCTGTTACACAAACAAATCTTATGCTTTCCGACTGGTTCATGCTCATAGTTGCCATAAAAAGTTGCGACTTCATAAACGGCAATAGGCGGCATCTCAAGATAATCAGCAATCTGATCCATCAATTCTGTTGTCAAATGCCCTCCGTTTGTTTCTTGAACAATACGTAAAGCAGCCATAACAGCTGATTGCTTTTGATCATCTGGGTAACGAGCTACCCAGCGATCAATGCGTTCTTTAACAGACCCTTGAATGATGTTTTCTACAGTTGAGCTCATCGGTCAACCTCCCCAAATACGATGTCTTGTGTTCCGATAATGGCCACTACGTCAGCAATCATATGCCCCTTGGCCATTTCATCTAAAGAGGCCAAATGAGCAAAGCCTGGTGCTCTGACTTTCAGACGGTATGGTTTATTTGCACCATCCGATACCATATAAATACCAAACTCACCTTTAGGATGCTCAACCGCAGTATAAGACTCCCCTTCTGGTACAGAATACCCTTCTGTAAACAGTTTAAAATGGTGAATCAAGGCCTCCATGTTAGATTTAGCATCTTCACGTGAAGGCGGAGTGACCTTATGATCATCCGAAATAACCGGGCCTGGGTTTTCTTTTAACCATTTCACACATTGTTTGATAATTTTGTTGGATTCACGCATTTCAGCCACGCGAACCAAATAACGATCATAACAGTCACCTGTTGCACCGACTGGAATGTCAAAATCCAATTTATCGTAAACTTCATAAGGTTGTTTCTTACGTAAATCCCATGCAATGCCTGAACCACGCAACATTGGCCCTGTAAACCCTAATTGCAACGCTCTTTCTGGTGAAACGATTCCGATATCAACCGTTCTTTGTTTCCAAATACGGTTATCCGTCAACAATGTTTCATATTCATCAACATAACCAGGGAAACGCTCAGTAAAGGCTTCAATAAAATCCAGCAAGGACCCTTCTCGTGTTTCATTCAACTGGTCTAGTTTTTTACCAGAATGCCACTTTGACTCTTCATACTTAGTCATGCTCTCTGGTAAGTCACGATACACGCCACCTGGACGATAGTAGGTTGCATGCATACGTGCACCGGAAACTGCTTCATAACAATCCATCAAGTCTTCACGTTCTCTAAACGCGTATAAGAAGACAGTCATGGCTCCAATATCTAGGGCATGTGCACCTAACCACATCAAGTGGTTCAAAATTCGGGTAATTTCATCAAACATGACTCGAATATATTGGGCACGCTCTGGTACTTCAATGCCTAACATTTTTTCAATGCCCATAACATAAGCATGCTCATTGGCCATCATCGAGACATAGTCCAAACGATCCATATAACCAATTGAATGATTGTATGGCTTATATTCAGCTAATTTTTCAGTTCCACGGTGCAATAACCCGATATGCGGATCAGAGCGAACGATGGTTTCCCCATCCAGTTCCAAAACCAAACGCAACACACCATGCGCGGAAGGATGCTGCGGACCAAAATTCAGGGTATAGTTACGAATTTCTGACATAATTATTCTCTACTTATCCTTTTGGCTCTACATCATTACGAATGACGCGAGGAACATTCACTCGATTCTCAATCGTGACAGGTTCATAAACAACACGACCCTTTTCAGCGTCATAACGCATTTCAACATGCCCAGTTAAAGGGAAGTCTTTTCGTAATGGATGTCCAACAAAACCATAATCTGTCAAAATTCGACGTAAATCAGGGTGACCATTGAACAAAATACCAAATAAATCAAACGCCTCACGTTCAAACCAGTCTGCGCAGTTCCAGACAGAAACAACAGAATCAACCATTGGCATTTGAGTGTCTTCAGGAAAAACTTTCACTCGGACACGACGGTTATTCTCAACCGATAATAAGTGATACACCACAGCAAAACGGCGAGGAATATTGGTATCGGATTCATTATCTTCTTCTGCAAAATCAAAGACACCTCGGCTAAATCCAGAGTTGGCGGCTTTGCGCGTTTCCCACGTTACATCACCGTAAGCTAGATAATCCACACCACAGACATCAATGAGTTGATCAAACCCTAGCTTTTCTTTCAGTTTTGTAAGCGCCGATAAAGACTGTTCTGGAGCTAGCTCCACTGTTAATTCATCAAGCTTGATATCCGAGACAACAATTGCATCGCCCAGTGTTTCTTGAATCGTCGCTTGTAAATCTAAAACAGATTGTTTCATAAACTTTTCCCGCTCTGCTTGACGTTATCGCGCAATGGTATTTGTGCGTTTAATTTTGTTTTGTAACTGGATGATGCCATACAACAAAGCTTCCGCTGTTGGAGGACACCCTGGTACGTAGACATCTACGGGGACAATGCGATCACAGCCTCTGACTACAGAGTATGAATAATGGTAATATCCTCCACCATTCGCACATGATCCCATTGAGATAACCCATCTTGGCTCAGCCATTTGGTCGTAAACTTTTCGTAATGCAGGTGCCATCTTATTCACTAATGTGCCCGCAACGATCATGACATCCGATTGCCTAGGACTCGGTCTGAAAATAATACCAAAACGATCCAAGTCGTACCTAGAGGCACCAGCATGCATCATTTCAACTGCACAACAAGCTAAACCGAAGGTCATTGGCCACAGCGAACCCGTACGCGCCCAGTTAATTAATTTATCAGCTGAAGTAGTGACAACCCCTTCCTTTAAAACGCCTTCTATTCCCATTCCAGCGCTCCTTTTTTCCACTCATAAATAAAACCGACAACTAACAATGTTAGAAAAACTCCCATAGCCAGCAAACCAAATGTACCGACTTCTTCTAATGCAACCGCCCATGGAAATAGAAAAGCAATTTCTAAATCAAAAATAATGAACAAAATTGCGACTAGGTAAAACCGTACATCGAACTTCATTCTGGAGTCTTCAAATGCTTCAAAACCACACTCATAGGGTGAAAGTTTTTCAGAATCCGGTCTTTGTGGACCCAGTAAGTAACCTACTAAAATAGGCCCCACTCCAAAAAGAATCCCAAGTACGACAAATACTAGGATAGGTAAGTAATTTTCTAGCATAGGTTTCAAGCCTCTTCTCGTTCAGAGTTTTGACTCTGACACTTTTAGCAGTTGTTTTACAACCACCAGATCAACAGTTAGCAAAATGCTATTTTAATATGGTGCCGATGGCCGGAGTTGAACCGGCACGGCTTACGCCACTACCCCCTCAAGATAGCGTGTCTACCAATTCCACCACATCGGCAAATTCTTTTTTCAGCTTATTAGTTCGGCACCACTGGCTCATTGGTATCTGAATCAGTCGCTTTCTGCTCTGCAGCAGGCTTTTGAACCACACTCTGATACCCTTTCGCTTGTTGAGCACCTAAATAAGCAAGAGCCAAACTCGTTATAAAGAAAATAACTGCGACTACAGAAGTCATTTTCAACATAAAGTTATTAGACCCACTACTTCCAAATACGGATTGCGAGGAACCACCACCAAAGTTAGCGCCAGCATCAGCGCCTTTACCTTGCTGTAGCAACACCAACACAATCAGAATAAATGCGATGACTAAGTGAATAGCCAGAATAATTTGAAACATTTTATTGCTCTCCTGCAGCCTGACATATTGCGATAAAGTCATCTGCATTTAATGAAGCACCACCAATCAATCCACCATCGATATCTGGCTGACTAAATAATTCAGAAGCATTATTAGGTTTAACACTTCCACCGTATTGAATAATGACCTTTTCAGCAACGGAAGGATTCAACTTCGCTAGTTGCCCACGAATAAAAGCATGAACATCTTGTGCTTGTTGCGCACTGGCTGTTTTCCCAGTTCCAATTGCCCATACAGGCTCGTAAGCAATCACAACATTTGAAAACTGATCAATACCTACTTCCGCAACAGCCGCATCTAACTGCTGTGAAATAACCGACTCAAGCTGACCTGACTCACGTTCTTCAAGCGTTTCACCCACACATAAAATAGGCGTTAACCCAGAAGTTAATGCAGTCTTAACTTTGGCTGCGATTTCTTGATCAGTTTCGCCATAAATAGCTCGACGTTCTGAATGCCCAAGAATGACATATTGGCACCCAACATCTTTTAACATCGCAGCGGATGTCTCACCGGTATAAGCACCTTGCATAGGCTCAACCGCCATATTTTGACCACCTAATGCAATGTTATCTACCATTAAACAGTTTTTTGTATAATCAAGATAAACTGCAGGCGGACATACCGCTACCAACACATCCCCAACACTGTCTGCTTTCGCATTCAACCCAGTCACAAGTGTTTTAATGGAGGCTTTATCACCATGCATTTTCCAATTACCAGCAACAAATAACTGTCTCATTCTGTTTAGTCTCCGACGCAAAATTCCGCCTATATTAGCGGTTTCTTTTTAAAAAAACAATCTTGACAATGTTAACAAAATTCTGTTTTAACCAGTTCAACCAGGCTTTTCACTTCTGATTCGATCATTGATCTAGTGTCACCTTCTACCATCACCCGAATAAGAGGCTCGGTGCCTGAAGCCCGAATCAGCACTCTACCCTTGCCATCCATACGATCTTCTGAAGCTTGCACGGCTTTTTTCAATGCAACATTAGTGTCTAAACCAGCTTTGCTTTCAACTCTAACATTCTGCAAAATTTGTGGGTATTTTGTCATCCCTTGTCGTAATTCAGTTAACGTTTTACCCGAATTAACCATAATCGAAACCACTTGAAGGGCTGCAACAATACCATCTCCAGTTGTTGTTTTATTTAAACACAACACATGGCCTGAGGATTCTGCACCTAAAACCCACCCTTTTTCGCGAAGCGCTTCCATAACATAACGATCCCCAACTTGGGTTCGAATCAATTCAATATCTTTTTCTTTCAGGGCGACTTCTAATCCTAAATTACTCATCAAAGTTCCTGCCACACCTTTTACAGGAAGAGTCGTGCCTGTAGCGAGGATATATAGAATCTCATCACCATCAACCACTTCCCCTTGAGCGTCCACCATCATAACGCGGTCACCATCGCCATCAAATGCAATACCAAAGTCAGCCTTTTCTGCCACAACTCGTGCTTGAAGTTGTGCTAAGTCTGTCGCTCCACAGTTTTGATTAATATTAATACCGTCTGGCTCTACACCAATCGCAACCACTTCAGCACCCAGTTCTTTAAATACCATTGGCGCAATATGATAGGTAGCGCCCTGTGCGCAATCTAAAACAATCTTGAACCCGTCTAGTTTTTTGGCACCTTCATATGTACTTTTACAAAATTCGATATAACGACCAGCTGCATCATCAATTCGTTTGGCTCGCCCTAAATTTGAAGAAGGAACGATGCTCAAGTCTTGCTCATATGCTGCTTCGATTTCATGTTCTATCGCATCTGAAATTTTTTGACCCTTCGTTGAAAAAAACTTGATGCCATTATCACAATGCGGATTATGCGATGCACTAATGACAATGCCGGCATCGGCATGGAATGTTTGCGTTAAGTAAGCAACAGCAGGTGTTGGCATA